>JBEKFH010000042.1:0-19914 GCA_050013415.1 Streptosporangiaceae bacterium
GTTCACCTTTCAGGTACTCTAATCAGATGATTCCGATCGGTTCAGTTGTCTTTCAGGTCGTCAGTGCTCCCGCGCTCAACGGGGAGGGGTGGCGGCAGGCTGGCGAACTCGGCCTGGCCCTGGCCCTCTCCGCAGTGATCGGCCTGGAGCGGGAGATCCGGCAGAAGAACGCCGGACTGCGAACGCACACCCTGGTCGGGGTCGGCGCGGCGCTGTTCATGCTGATCAGCAAGTACGGGTTCACCGACGTGCTGGAGCCGCGACTGGTGGTCCTTGATCCCTCCCGGATGGCCGCTCAGGTCGTGACCGGCGTGGGGTTCCTGGGCGCGGGCCTGATCTTCGTGCGGCGCGACTCCGTCCGCGGCCTCACCACGGCAGCCGCGATCTGGGTCACCGCCGCCGTCGGCTCGGCCGCTGGCGCCGGCCTGCCGATCCTGGCCGTCCTGACCACCGGCATCTACTTCCTGATAGCCATGGCTTTCCCGGTTGCCGTGCGTCGGCTACCGAGGTCGGCGACCGCGATCTCGGCGCTTCGGGTCCGCTACCCGGACGGCCAGGGCATACTGCGCAACGTGCTGCGCGAGGCCACCACGCGCGGCTTCGCCATCGATGACATCGAGGCCGAGGTGCTCGGCCCCGGTCGGTCACCCTCCCGGCAGGACGGGCCCACCGAGGATCGCACCGTGCAGGTCACCCTCCATGTGCACGGCAAGCACCCGGTCACCGACCTGGCGGCTGGCTTGTCTGAGCTGGACGGAGTTCACGCAGTCCTGGCCAGCGACGTCAACGTCATCGACGAATGACGCCATGGCCAGCACGCGGCGGCACCACGCCGCGGCCGCTCAACCGGTTTGCCGTACAGTCCGGCACGGCATAGCATGGCCCGGCACGCGCGCCGCTAGCTCAATTGGCAGAGCAGCAGACTCTTAATCTGCGGGTTCGGGGTTCAAGTCCCTGGCGGCGCACCCGGACGTCTTCACATTTCACAGCGTCCATGTCACGTTTGGGCCTGACATTCTTGGCCGCGGGGAGGCGCAAGGCGTGCCGCGGCTCGCGAGCGGGTACCTGAGGATGCCGTCGGGGTGCGCGGATGTGTAACCCTGAGCAAGCGCGAGGCATTTGCGCTAGGTGGCGTAGCCCAGATAAACCGCCGGTCGGGTCAGGGCGCGGGCAATTCGGCCGCGACGGACCGGCCGCGAAAATCGGCCGCGATCGAGGCGCCGACCATCCCGCCTGCCAGTCCGGCAAGTAGGCCCACGACCATCATTTCTCCCAGGATCAGGGAGAACGCGGCTGCCACCAGGCCTCCGGTAGCTCCGGCTATGGCGCCGGCGAGCGCTCCCTGACGGATCCGCGCGGCGCGCAGTTCGTCCGGATTCCGGGCCTCGGTCACGAGCCGCGCGGCCACCGCGCCTGCGGAACCGCCGATTGTCGTTGCGATAAGCGCCACGATGAATATGGCGCTGTAGAGATTGCCGAGGGAAAAGGGGAGTACACAGGCAGCGGCGGCCGTCGGCACGCCGGCGATAAGGCCGGTGGTCCAGGTGGCCACCGTCACAGGCGACCGGCGTGAGGTCGCGGCGAGGATAACGGCTGCGAAGCCGACCGCAATCGCCTGAATCGGCACTACGATGAGCGCGGCGAACCCTGCGGTCGCAACGATCAAGCAGTAAACCCCAGGCTCGATGGGTGGCCGCCTCGCCCTCAGGGCAAGCGGCACCGCAATTCCGGCGATGAGGATCGCCAGCCCGGCTGTCTCCCGCAACCAGCTGAACTGGCCCGAGCCGACAACTCCGTGTATGCCGGCATGCCTGTCCACGTGCACGATGCCCAGGCCCATGCTGCAGATGGCTGCGCAGCCGCCGATCCGGACGAACCGCGCCACGCCGCTGTCAGCGACCGGGCCGAACAAGCTGCGGCCACGGGCGACCCACGGGAGCCCGGCGAGTGCGACGGCTCCCACCAGCACCCGGACCCGGTCAGTCTCGCGTTCCGGATCGGCCGAAGAGGCGGTCCGCCAGCTCAGCCACACCACCCACGCCACGGCAGCCGCTATACCCACCGCCCCGATCCAGTACCCGATCTTGCGGGTCATTCCGCCCTCCCTCGCAACGAGCCAGAAACCGCCCGCCAGCCACGCCAGGCGCGGCCATCTGGCCGGGATCTGGTCAGCCTCTGCCCGCACCGCCTCGGCCCAGTGCCGGCGGTCCGCAGGCAGCAACCGCGCCGCACCAGAAAGCATCCGGCTCAGCACGCAGACAAGCCGCCCGGTCACGAGCTGTCACCTGCCAGGCGGCGCACCGGGGCGCGCACTGGCGCCGGGTTCGCGCCGGGCGCTGCCGCCAGCGCTGCCGAAGCTGCTGCCAGCCCATCGGCCGTGAGCCGATACAGATGGCGCCTGGGCCGGCCGGGCGGCTGATCTTCCTCCCAGCGCGCCTCGACAAGCTTCCTGTCGGCCAGCCGCACCAGAATCGGGTACAACGATCCAGACTTCAGCCCGGTCTCGCGGGCCAGGTCGTAACCGTGCCGCCAGCGGCAAGGTTCTGCGACAAGGGCTTGCAGCACAGCCAGGGTCTGAGCTGAGAGCTTCGCACGACGTGCCATGCGCGAAACTCTACCTAGATAGATAAATTCTCGCTCGGATTTGCGTGGAAGCCTGAGGGCTAGAGGTCGGCGAGCTCGCTGACCAGCCCGGCAGCGTTAGGCGTTCCGAGACCGGTAGGCCAGTCCCAGCCCTTGGTGGCCTTGCATTCGGTCGCCGACCCGGCCGAGCCGGTCTTGATGTCGGTGAACATGGCCGGGTCGATGACGCCTGGCTTGGACTCGTGCGAGTTGGCTGCCAGGTATATCCCGTCCAGCAGGCCGCTGGCGGCCAGCACCGACTTGCCCAGGGCGGCCCGGGCCTGATCGGCGTCGGCTATCAGGCCGGCCCACTGCGGAATGCCGGCCGAGACGCCGGCCTCGATGTACCAGTCGCCCTCGATCGTGATCGGGTAGTCGACGGCGTTGTAGGCGACGTCGTTGTCCACCCGGTAGGGACTGGTTGACCAGTTCAGCTGGTAGCTGGGCCGGGACTCGGTGGTGTTGGCGTACCCGCCGCTCTTGCTCCACGTCGTCTGGGTTGACTCGCTGCCGTCGATGGTCAGCTCTGTACCGCCTACCGAGAGGACGTAGGAGGAGCCTGACGGGTAGACCTGCCCGGAGTTATCCGGGCAGCCGTAGTCACCCGAGCCGCTCACGAAACCGGCGGTCGACACGTCGAAATCGCCGTTGTCAGCGGCGCTGATGCCGGTCTGGTCCCAGGACATCGACACGACCGTCGCCCCCATCGACACTGCCTTCTTGACCCCGGCCAGCAGGTCCGGTCCGGTGGTGCCGGCTGACTCTACGAACAGGATGTCAGCACCTTCTGCGGTGACATGTGCCCACTCGGCATCGAGGGAGGCTTCCCCCATGGAGCTCTGGTTCATGGGCGGCGGTTTCGTGCCGGTGGCGTAGGCCACCTGGAAGCACGGGGTGGCATGGATGGTGGTGCTGACCGTGCATGGTGTCTTGGCGGTCAGCCCGTTCATGGGCGTGAGATAGCTATAGGTCTTCAGGAACGTGCTGATATCTGATTGCAGGTACTGGTCGCTGTCCCACAGGACGATGCCGATGATCTGCCCCTGCCCGCTGATGGGCCTGCCCTTGGCGTCCTTACCCATGGCGTTGAATCCGTAGACGTTACGGATCTGGGTCGGCGCGAAGCCGGACGGGGCGGCGAACGGGCCGCCGGTGATGTGGCTCAGGATATGGGCCACGCCGGCCGGCTTCGGGCCGCCGACGGCAGCGTTTCCGCCGGCTGCGCTTCCGCCGATCGCGCCATCCCAGGGCACTGTCGCGAGCAGCAGGCCGACGATAGCCGCCGCTGCCAGCGTGAACCGACGACGTGTGGTCCCGCCCATGCTGAGCCCCCTGCCCATCGGTCGATATCGGATAATTTATCCGATATCGCTGGAGACGACAACCCTCGAACCACGCCCGATTCGCCTCGGAACCACGCCGGAATCGATCGGTCGTGCGGCAGGCGGCTATGTTCTAGCGGCCCGGCCCTGCGGGCCGGCAATCCGCGAGGAACGGTAATCACGAGGGCGCGGCACCGGACAAACCGGGCGGGCCAGGGTGGCCAGCAGCCGGCTATACCGGGACTGGCGCGATGATGTCGACGGCCGGGAAGTACGCCCGGTACCGGCCGACATCGCGGGTCAGCAACCGGTAGCCCGCTACCGCAGCATGCGCGCCAATGTAGAAGTCGGGCATCGGGGACCGCTTCTCGCCGCCGCCGCGCCGGTACCGCAAGAACGCCTTCCCGGCAGCGAAACCGGCCACGTAAGGCAGCGGTTCGCGTTGGTAGTCGCTGGCCGGGAGCAGCTCATCCAGTTCTTCGACAGTCTCGTAGCCGACCGAGACCTCGGCGTAGATCAGGGGGTTGATCACCACCCGTCCGGCGTCGATGGCCACTGCGATCTGCCCGGCCGACCAGTCAGCCCACTGCGCGTCGCCAGTGATGACGTCGAGCAGCACGCAGGAATCTACAAGAGTCACGGGCCGGATCGCCGCACGATCGCTCGCCACGGACGCGGGATCGCTCGCCACGGACGCGGGATCAGTCGCCACGGAGCAGCGCCATGATCTCATCGGTGCTCAGGCCGGCCACTTCCCGGCCGGTAGCCGTATTACGCAGCCGCCGGACCAAGCGCTGGCCCCGGCTCTCTGCCCCTTCCGCGCGAACTATCTGCAGGGCGCCACTCACTTCGACGACCTCGACATCATCACCCGGATGCAGGCCGTACTTAGCCCTTAGCTGCGCCGGGATGGTCACCTGACCCTTGCTGTTCAGCACCATGGCGTCCCGCCCCCATAAAAGCAATCTGTATTACTCCTACTACGTAATACTACTACTCTCGAGCGCTGCCGCGGCACGGGCGGCCAGCCAGCCCGCTACGCGGGCGGCCGGCCGTCCTCCCAGTTACGTCCCGAATGGCGTGGTTGGGACTTCACTGTCGCTGTATCGACAGTAAAGTCCCAACGACGCTGAATCCGGGAGGCTGCGCTGCGGCCGACCTGCGCCGCCGGGCCGACCGGGGGCGCGAAGGGCGTCCCCGGTCAGTTCGGTCCGACCGGGGGCGCGAAGGGCTTCTCCGGTCAGTTCGGGCCGACCGGGGGCGCGAAGGGCGTCCCCGGTCAGTTCGGTCCAGCCGACTGCCGCCGCGGCTACTACGGGTGCATAGGGGATACTGTGGGTGTATAGGGAAGTGATGGGCGTGCAGCGCTACCTGCTCGTGCTGGACATGGATCTGCTCGCTCTCGACGAGCAGCTTGACCTGGAGCCGATCAACTATCTCGTCGCCCGGCAGGAGCGGCATCCGTGCGAGGTAGTGGTGCTGTCCCTGGTCAGCACGAGCCAGGCGCGCCTGCCGGCCATGGAGATGCTGCTCGGTGCTCAGATCGGAAAATTCCCGATAGCGCCCCGCGCGGACCATGACATCAGTGCTGCCGCAGAGCATCGGATGAACCTGGCCGTGCAGCACCTGACGACCATCGGGTGCCAGGCCAGCGGCCTCATCAGCGACGAGGATCTTGTGCGGGCAGTGAACGCCGAGACCCGCGCTCATGACTATGACGAGGTTATCCTGGCGGCCGGACGGCAAGGCGGCAGAGGGCTGGCCCATGCGGCGCATCTCGACCCGATTCACCGGCTGCGCCGGCGGCTGGGCAACCGGCTGATCGTATTTCCGCTCGACCCGGCCACCGCGGGCCCAGCCTCTTAGCAGCTGACGCGCTGCCGGGCCGCGATGCGGGCCATCGCGTCCTGGGTCGGCGGCATCGCCAGCTCGGGCAGTTCCGCGGCCGCGTGCCCGCCGCGCCAGCCGCTGGCGGCTGCTTGCCGCCGGGCAGCGCATTCGTTAGGCTGGCCGGGCGGTCCAGAGATCATCCGGATCACCCCGGGACGATCGCCCTGACCGCGTTGCGGAGCTGCTCCAGACCCCGGTAGCGAGCCCAGGTTCCTACCGGAGGTGTCGCGATGTCCCGAACGCTCGTGCTCCCGGCAGCTACCCGCGCGCCGTCCCTGTCCTGGATGTCCCGCGGCGCCTGCCAGCGCGAGGATCCCGAGCTTTTCTTCCCGATCGCGGCGACGGGCCCCGCGCTGCTCCAGATTAGCGCGGCAAAGGCCGTCTGCGGCCGCTGCGCCGTGCACGCGAGCTGCCTGGCCTACGCCCTGGAAACCATGCCCGAGGGTGTCTGGGGAGGAACCACCGGGGAAGAGCGCCGCGGCATGTCTCGCGGGTAACGCTGCCTTCGCGGTACCCGGGCCGCCAGAGCCCATTGACCGAACTATATAGCTGTAACTATGTTTATCGGGTGGCCGACCATAGCGGCATCCTCGGCGAGGCGCTGTTCGCACTGGCATCCCTGGCACTACGCAACCGGGACCAGGGGCTGAGCCTGACCGCGGTGTCCACGCTGGCCACCGCGGAGCGAACGGGGCCGCGACGGCTGACTGACCTCGCCGTGAACGAGGGAGTGACCCAGCCGTCGATGACGGCCGTGGTGACCCAGCTAGCGGATCGTGGCCTCGCCGAGCGCCGCCGTGACTCCGGTGACCGGCGGGTCGTGCTGGTGGCCATCACCCCGGCGGGACGGCGTCACCTGCGGGCGATGCGACGGGCCGGGGCCTCGGTGTTCACGACCCTGATCGACAAGCTGCCCGAGCAGGACGCGGCCACGCTCGCGGCCGCACTGCCTGCGCTTCGCCGCCTGCTGGAGGTCGCGGCGGAGAGTCAGGACGGCCAGCGCCGCCTGCCGGAACCGGCGGCGGCGGATGGCTAGCGACGGCCCGCCGCGACCAAGTCCCAAGCGCGGCAAACGCCGACCTGGAGGTGATCGCATGACCGAGGCCGCCGAAGCGAGGCGCTCGCCGGAGTTCCCCGGCCGGGCTGCTGGCGCCACGGCACCGGTGATCGTGGTGGGACTGGACGGCTCGCCGGCCAGCTGGGACGCGTTCTCCTGGGCGGCGGGCGAGGCCGCGCGCACGGGCGGCGCGCTCATCGCCGTGCACGCCAGCCCCGGGCTGGAACCCGCCGCGGCGTTCTGCGTGCCGCTCGACTACGCCGCCGCCGACCGTGCCCGGCAGGAATTCGCCCGGCAGCTTGCGGCGGAAGCCGCGCAGCGAGCCCGCGACGCCTGCGTGCCGCTGCGCTTCGTCAGGGAAACCGGCGGCGTCACCCGCGCCCTGGCCAGCGTCGCGCGCTCGGCGGGCGCCGATGTCGTAGTGGTCGGCAGGTCCGCGAAGATGCTGCACCGGCTGGCCGGCTCGCCCGGCCGGCGGCTCGCCTGCCGTCACGACGCGCCGGTGGTTGTTGTCGTCCCCTGATCAGGCCGGCCGTGCTGCCGCCGAGCTCACGGCTCCACCACGGTGCCCCGGGTCCCCCGGACCAGGTAAGCCGCGTCATCGAGTTGGCCGATCATGGCCGGCTTGCCGGTCGCCTCGACGAAACGGCAGGCCGCTTCGACCTTGGGGCCCATCGATCCGGCAGCGAACGTCAGGGCCCGCAGGGCAGCGGGAGTGGTATGACCGATCGGCCGCGCCGCATCGGTGCCGAAGCCGATCTCGACGCTGGCGACGTCGGTGAGGATCACCAGGGCGTCGGCGCCGAGGTCCCGTGCCAGCAGTGCTGCGCTGAGGTCCTTGTCGATGACCGCGTCGGCTCCGCGCAGGCGGCCATCGTTATCCTCCAGCACCGGGATGCCGCCGCCCCCGGCACAGATCACGATGGCACCGCCACCGACAA
The DNA here is from genome assembly GCA_050013415.1 of Streptosporangiaceae bacterium. Lineage (GTDB taxonomy): Bacteria > Actinomycetota > Actinomycetes > Streptosporangiales > Streptosporangiaceae > Palsa-506. The sequence continues at coordinate 7,833 of JBEKFH010000042.1, forward strand.
GCGCGCGGATCGTGGGGAGCTCCACGATCGCCAGGGGTTCGGGGGAGGCCACGACTCGCCGCCAGGCGGAGCCGTCCTGCCGGATCTGCCAGCCCCGGAGCCCGGCCAGCCTGCGGCCCTCGGTCTCCGAGTAGACCGGCCCGACGAACTTGGCCGGTTGCCCGAATGCCGGGTCGTCAGCCGCCACCTTCACCTGGCAGATCAGGCAGGCCACCTGCTGCCCGGGCAGGACGTTCTCGAATTCCTGCAGCAGGAAGTAGCCGATCATGCCCTGGGTCTGGGCGCCGAGCACATCAAGGGAGTAGGGCGCGGGCAGGGCGGGATCGGCGGAGCTCTCGTTGGCCAGGAGGCCCACCTGCGGCCCGTTCCCGTGGGTGATCACCAGGTCATGGTCCGCGGCCAGCGGAGCCAGGGCCCTGACTGCCACGGCGACGTTCTTCTCCTGGGTCTGCGCGAGCGGGACCTCCCCGCGTTCGAGCAGGGCGTTGCCGCCCACCGCCACGACCACGCGCATCTCAGCGACCGGCGGTCGCGACCATGGCCGCCTTGATCGTGTGGAGCCGGTTCTCCGCCTGGTCGAACACGATCGAAGCAGCAGACTCGAAGACTTCGTCCGTCACTTCGAGGGCCGACAGGCCCCATTGGTCATGCATCTGGCGACCCACCTCAGTCTCGGTGTTGTGCAGGGCGGGAAGGCAGTGCATGAACTTCACTCCGGGGTTGCCGGTTGCCTTCATGAGCTCGGCGTTGACCTGGTAGGGCAGCAGCAGCTTGATCCGCTCACCCCACGCTGAGGCGGGCTCGCCCATGGACACCCAGACGTCGGTGTAGACGAAGTCGGCGCCCTCGGCCGCGGACGTGAGGTCCTCGCCAACCCGGACCCGGGCGCCCGAATGGCGGGCGAGCTTATCGGCAATGGCGCGGACATCATCGGTGGGAAGCAGCGAGCCGGGGGCGGCGATGCGGATGTCCAGGCCGAGCAGCGCGCCTGTTACCAGCAGCGAGCTCGCCGTGTTGTTGCGGGCGTCCCCGGTGTAGCAGAGGGTCACCTCTTCGAGCGGCTTGCCGGCGTGGTCGCGCATGGTGAGGACATCGGCCAGCATCTGGGTGGGATGCCACTGATCCGTCAGCCCGTTCCACACCGGCACGCCGGCGTACTCGCCGAGGGTCTCCGCGGTCTCCTGGGCGAACCCGCGGTACTCGATGCCGTCGAACATCCGTCCGAGTACCCGGGCTGTGTCCTTGGCCGACTCCTCCTGGCCCAGGTGGGACTCCCCGGGCCCGAGGTAGGTCACGTGCGCCCCCTGGTCGTGTGCCCCGACCTCGAACGCCGACAGGGTGCGGGTGGAGGGCTTCTCGAAGATGAGGGCGATGCTGAGCCCGGTCATCCGCTGGCGCTCGGTGCCCGTGCGCTTCTCCTGCCGCAGCTGCCCGGCCAGGTCGACGATCGAGAGGAACTCCTCCTTGGTGAAGTCGGCCTCTTTCAGCAGGCTTCTTCCGTGCAGATCCATGACTGTCATCTCCTCGGTTGCCCGGCCTATGCCGGGTCGCGCTGGATCGGGCAGGTCATGCACCGCGGTCCGCCCCGGCCCCGGCCAAGCTCGCTGCCGCCGATGCCGACCACCTCGATGCCATGCTTGCGCAGCATGGTGTTGGTGGCGACGTTGCGCTCGTAGCCGAAGACCACCCCGGGAGCGACCGCCAGGTAGTTGGTTCCGTCGTCCCATTGCTCGCGCTCGGCGGCCCTGACGTCCTCGTCGGTGGTGAGCACCGTGATCTCGCCGACCTCCAGGATCTCGGCCAGGGTGCCCCAGAGGCTGTGGTTGCGCGAGATCGTGAGCTGGCCGGCCTGTTCGCCCGGGGAGATGGTCCAGCTGCGCAGGTGGCGGTCGAAATAGGGGTAGAGCACGAAGGTGGCGGTGTCGACCATGGACATCACGGTGTCGAGGTGCATGAAGGCATGGCTGTGCGGCAGCTCGATGGCGACCACTGTGGTCGCCTGCCTCGCGTCGAACAGGGCGCGGGCCACCGTCTCGACGGCCATCGGGGTGGACCGCTCCCCCATGCCGATGAGGACAGCCCCGTGGCCGATGACGTGGACGTCACCGCCCTCAAGGTGGGCCGGCTGGTAGTCGCGGTCCTCGCCGCCGTAGTAGGTGACGAAGTCGCCGCCGGCGAACAGCGGGTGGAAGCGGTAGATGGCCCGGCTGTGCAGGGTTTCCCGCTGCCGGGCCGGCATGGCCATCGGGTTGACGGTCAGCCCGCCGTACATCCAGCACGAGTTGTCCCGGGTGAACAGGGTGTTGGGCAGCGGGGGGAGGATGAAGTCGTCCGCCCGGAGCATCTCCCACTTCAGGCTGTGCGAGCGGTGCGGATGCAGGTCAGCCTTCAGGACGCCGCCGATCAGGGACTCGGACAGCTTGGCGGCGTCCAGATCCTCGAAGAGCTGCCGCACCGGCCCGGCCAGCGAGGGACCGAGGATTTCCGGGGTGCACAGCCGGTCAAGAACAAAGGCCCGCCCTTCGGCCATGTCGAGCGTCTCGGCCAGCAGTTGCCCGTAGTAGTGCACGAGCACCCCCTTGTCCCGCAGCGCCTCGGCAAAGGCGTCGTGTTCCTCCTTGGCCTTGGATGCCCACATCACGTCGTCGAACAGGAGGGCAGCGATATTGCCGGGAGTGAGCCTGGACAGTTCCAGGCCCGGCCGGTGGATGATGGCCTGGCGCAACTGGCCCATCTCTGAGTCGACGCGAAACGTCATAGCGGTTTCCTTCTGCTAGCGGAGCTTGCGTTGTTTGCCATTTCAGGCAGGCTTGGACAGCTCGTCGGGGGGAATGTCCGCCGGCTCGCTGGCTTCACCGAGGCGCTGCCGGCGGGCGTTCAGGAAGGCGTACAAGATGATCCCGGCGAGGATCACGACGAGGGCCTGGTAGACGACCTGGTACCCCGAGGCGAACGTCACCCACATCGAGAACAGCACGCTCAACCCGGCGACCAGGAGATCGCGGGCCAGGGCCCAGCCCTGTACCCGGCGGCGGCGTGAGACGAGATAGGTGAGCTGGGCGATGGCCGACATAAAATACGGGATGGCCACGGTGACCACGGTGAGGTCGACCAGGTAGGTGAATACCGTCAGCCCCGCGCTCGTGTTGTAGCGCCACAGCATGAGCAGCGACGGCAGCACCGTCCCGATCACGATGCCGAACCAGGCCGTTCCGTTGCGGTCGGCCCAGGCGAACGGCCGGGGGAACAGGTCGTCCTGGGCGATGGCCCGCGACGTCTCGGTCACGATCAGCGTCCAGCCGTTCAGGGCCCCGATGCCCGAGATGACGGCCACGGCCGCGATGAACTGCCCGGCCCAGGCGCTATGGGGGAAGATGGACTGAAAGGCATTGACGAACGGCGCCCCGGTCTTGGTGAGCGTGTTATGCGCGACGAGCCCCATCACCACTGCGGTCACCAGCACGTACAACATGGCGCTGGCCGCGGTGCCGAGAATCGAGGCGCGGCTGACGTTGCGGCGGGGGTTCTTCACCCGCTTGGCCGTGACCGCGGCTGCCTCGACACCGATGAACGAGAAGAGCGCCACCCCCGCCGCGATCCCGATGCCGCTGTACAGGCTCCCGCCGGAGGCGTTGAAGGGCCCGAAGTTGGCATTGTCGACGAAGAACCATCCGACGACCCCGACGAACAGCAGCGGGAGGAACTTCAGCACGACGGTGACGTTCTGGAACCACGCCTCCTGGCGGACCCCGGCCAGGTTCACGATCGCGGGCACCCACAATCCCACCAGGGCGATGCCCCAGTTCTCCATGCCGCTCGGGTTGTTCAGCTTGAACAGCGCGTCGACATAGAACACCCACGACGAGACGATGGCCGCGTTGCCGGCCCAGGCCTGGATCCAGTAACACCATCCGACGACATAGCCGGCGAAGTCGCCGAACTCATGCCGGGAGTACGCGTAGAGGCCGCCGTCGCTGTTGGGAACCCGCTTGGTGAGCTGGCCGAACAGCACGGCGAGCAGCATCGCCCCGACGGCGATGACGCCGAGCACTAGGATCCCCATGGTGCCGGCGCCCGCCAGCACGGCCGGCATCGTGAACACGCCGGTCCCGACGATGCTCCCGATGACCAGCCCGGTGGCCGAGGTCAGCCCCATGGCATGGGCTTTGTCCTTGTTCCGCGCCGACATCGGCGGGCTTGGCGGCGGGGCGGGCGGCGCTACCTCCACGGCGGTCATGCCGCGTCGCCCCATGCCCAGTTCCGGACCGTAGCCGTGTCCGTCATGAGTCAGTCCTCCGTTATCTACGTGCGGGTTTTAATTTCCAGTTCTTCTCCGGCCGGGCTCGGCTGCACCGCGACGGCCGCCTCCCCCGGCAGGTCAGCCAGCGAACCGGGGCCGGCCGCGGCCGGGCCGGGGTGCACGGCGCCCCGGTCTTTCACGGGGTCGAGGATCTTGTAGGCGGCGAGTTTGACGCGGTCGGTGATCAGGAACCAGATGATCGCGTAGCCCCACACGAACAGGACCCAGTTCCAGCCCAGGCGCGGCACCAGGACCCCGGACAGCGCCAGCGTGGTCGCCACCAGTTCCGCCCCGGTGACGGCCAGGACGAGGATCCGGGCCGGGCGGATGGACCAGAACGGGCCCCGGGTGCGGGTCAGGTAGATCGTCATCGAGCCGGCCACCGACAGCATCAGGTACATCAGCGTCTGCAGCTGCGGGTGGCCGAGGTGATACCCCCCGTCCCCGATCAGGAGCAGGCCGAACGCGGCCACCGGGCCGACCGTGCCCAGCACCGTGGCCATCCCGATCACCAGGCGCATGTTCCACGTCTCGGGCTGGTCCTTGTAGTGCACGTTGTCGTAGGCGATGGACAGGATCGATCCGTCGTTGAGCAGCGCCAGCACCACGATCATGATGGCGGTGACGGGGAAGAAGTTGAAGATCAGGATCGCGAGGGCGACGAAGAGCAGTATCCGCAGCGTCTCGGCGATGCGGTAGATCGCATAGCTGTTCATCCGCTGGACGATCCTGCGGCTTTCCCTGATCGCGTCGATGATCACCGACAGGCCGGGCTGCATCAGCACGATGGAGGCCGCCGCGCGGGCGGCGTCGGTGGCGCCGGAGACGGCGATGCCGCAGTCGGCCTTCTTCAGCGCGGGGGCGTCGTTCACCCCGTCGCCGGTCATGGCGACGATGTGGCCGCGCTTTTGCAGGACGTCGACGATGTGGTACTTGTGCTCGGGGAACACCTGGGCGAACCCGTCGGCGTTCTCGATGGCGCGGGCCGCCGCTGCGGTCTCCTCGCGCTTGGTGTCGCCCAGGCCGGAGGCGTCCAGGATGGCGGTGCCCATGCCCAGCGTCCTGGCCGTCTCCCGGGCGATGGCCACCTGGTCGCCGGTGACCATCTTGACCGCCACGCCCAGTTGCCGCGCGGCCGCGATGGTCGCCTTCGCGTCGGCCCGGGGCGGGTCGGACAGCGGCAGGACGCCGAGGAACTGCCAGCGGCCTTTCCCGTCGGCGCGGGCCACGCCCAGCGAGCGGAACCCGCGCGCCGCGAAGCCGCTGACCGCCGTGTCCACCGCGTCCTTGACCTCCCCGCTGTTGGCCGCCAGCGCCATGATCACCTGCGGCGCGCCCTTGGCCACCGTGAACGTGCCCCCGCCCGGGGCGATGACGGCTGCCTCGGTGCGCTTGCGCACGGCGTCGAACGGCTCGAAATGGGTCACCCGGTAATCCAGCGCCTGATCGTGGCCCAGGCCAGCCAGGACAGCCAGGTCGATGGTGTCGTCATCGTCAGCGCGCGACGCGAGCGCGGCGCAGAGGATCACCTGGGCGGAGGTGACCCCGGCGACGGCGAAGGGATCGCCCAGGGTCAGCTTGTTCTGGGTCAGGGTGCCGGTCTTGTCCGAGCACAGCACGTCCGCGCCAGCGAGTTCCTCGATCGCCACGAGCCGGCTGACGATGGCGTTCTTCTTCGCGAGCAGCCGCGCGCCAGCCGCCATCGTCACCGACAGCACTGTCGGCATCGCCACCGGGATCGCGGCCACGGTCAGCACCAGGGCGAACTGCAGCGTGTCCAGGACCCGGTTGCCGCGGATGATCGACACCACGGTGATCACCGCCACCAGCGCCACCGCGAGGATGATCAGGAACTTCCCGATCTGCAGCACCGCCCGCTGGAAGTGGCTGACCGTCCGGGCGTCCTGCACCAGCTCCGCCGTCTTCCCGAAGTAGGTGCCCGCCCCGGTGGCATAGACCAGGGCGCCGATCTCGCCGTGCTTGATGACCGACCCCGAGTACACGGCGTCGCCGGGCCCGGCCGTGACCGGCAGCGATTCCCCGGTCAGCGCGGACTGGTCCACCTGCACCGGGTCGCCGGCCAGCAGCCGCGCGTCGGCCGGCACGATGTCACCCATCCGCATCCGGATCACGTCGCCAGGCACCAGCTCACGCGACGCCGGGGTCACCCACGCCCCGTCTCGCCGCACCCGGCACTTGACCGCCAGCTGGGCTTTCAGCGCGTCGATGGCTTTGCCGGCCTGGTGCTCCTCCCAGAAGCCGACCGTGGCGTTGGCCACCAGTAGCAGCAGGATGACGCAGAAATCGGGCCAGTGCCGCAGCACCCCGGACAAGATGACCGCCGCCTCGATCATCCACGGAATCGGGCCCCAGAAGTACGCCAGCAATTTCAGGAACTGATTCTGCTTCTTCTCCGCGATCTCGTTTGGGCCGTACGTGGCCAGCCGCTCCTGCGCCTCAGCCCCCGTGAGGCCATCCGGCGAAGACGCCAGCCGCTTCTGCACCTCCGGCACCGGAAGGGACTTCAGGTCATCGCGGGAATCCGACGCCCGGCCCGGCTGTGACCCTGCCGTCTCATCCGGGACGGCAGCGGTTTTCTCGACGGTGCTCATGCTGCTCTGCCGCCCGCCGGGCGGTGCCCGTGCTGCTCGTACCCGCTCATCAGATGTACCTCGCGTGACTTGACTGCGTCACCGAGGTCTGGAGCGACGGTTCCTGAGGATCTGACCGAAAATTTGCCGTGCCCAGGCGGCAGCACGGGTGATCTCCTGACAATACCCCCGGTGGGCCGATCGCCGCCCCGGCGGACCGGACGCCGCCCGGCGGACCGGACGCCGCCCCGGTCGCCGGCCGGCGCTCAGGCGGCTAAGTCGTGCTGGTTCTCGGCGAGCCGGGCGGAGAACGCGGCCGCCTGCGCGCGCCGCTGCATGCCGAGCTTGCCGAGCAGGGAGGACACGTAGTTCTTCGCGGTCTTCTCGGCGAGGAACATGCGCTCGGCGATCTGCCGGTTGGTCAGCCCCTCGCCGATCAGCTCGAGGACCCGCTTCTCCTGGTCGGTCAGCGCGGACAGCGGGTCGACGGTTGCCATCCGCTCGCGGAGCCGCTCCATCACCCGCTGCGCCGCGTGCGCGTCCAGTGTCGACTGCCCGGCGGCGACCGTCCGCACGGCGCTCACCAGGTCCGATCCTGCGGTCTGCTTCATCACGTAACCAGCGGCGCCAGCCATGATCGCGCCCAGCAGCGCCTGATCATCCCCGTACGACGTGAGCATCAGGCAGGCCGTGCCGGGCAGCGTGGAGCGGATCTCACGGCAGACTGACACCCCGTCGCCGTCTGGCAGCCGCACGTCGAGCACCGCGACGTCCGGCCGCAGCGCCGGCATCCGGTCCAGCGCCGTCGCCATCGTCCCGGCCTCCCCGATCACGTCGATATCCGGTTCGGCCGCGAGGAGATCGCGCACGCCGCGGCGGACGATCTCGTGATCGTCGAGGAGGAACACCGTGATCCGGCCGTGCTCTGTGTCGCCATTGACGCCGCTGACCTCGTTCATCTGTGCATTCCTTCCCCGCGCCGCCCGCGCCAGCGCATAGCGGCAGGGCAGCTGCCGCCGGCCCTGCCGTCAGCGGCAATGCGCCGCTAACCGGACCGTCTGTCATCATGTTACTTTAAGTAGTTGATATTATTCGTTGAGTTACGTCATCGGCCGCGGTGAGAGGGCTGAACACAGTGGCGGGAAGCTCAGGTGCCCGGCGGGTACTCGTGGTCGACGACGTCGACGAGATGCGGACGCTGATCCGCCGCGCGCTCAGCGCGAACGGATACGAGGTCGACGTCGCGTCCACGCTGGCGCAGGCGCGCGAGATGGACCCGGGCGGGTATGACGCGGTGCTCGTCGACGCGGGCCTCGGCCATGAGCGGGGCGCCGACCTGATCGAGGCGCTGCGCTCGCAGGACCCGGCTGCGGCCGGCCGGTGCCTGCTCATCACCGGCGGCACCCTGGACGCGCTTCCCGCGGGCGTCGCCTTTCTCGCCAAGCCATTCCAGCTAGCCGAGCTCATCGAGGCCGTCGGCGCCCTGCAACGACCGCACGCCGCCTCGCCTGGTCGCGCCGCCGCGATCGCCGCAGAGGCCGACTCGCCCATTCCGCTGGCGGCGCGTCCTGGCGGTAATGGGCAGCAGGCTGGCGAGCCCCAGGCCTGGCAGCTGCTGCGGCTGAGCCGCCGGCTCCGCGCGCGGGAGCGCCATGAGCTGACCGATTTCCTGCACGACGGCCCGATCCAGGAGCTCACCGCCATCTCTCTGGAACTGCAGATGATGTCCCGCGCCGCGGCGCCCGCCGCGCGGTTCGACGCGGTGCTGCGGCAGCTGGAGGCGGCGGCGGGATCGCTGCGCTGGCTGGTTGACGGCGACTGGCCGTTCACGGAACCCGAGACCCGCCTGGCCGAGGCACTCCAGCGGCGCACCGGGTGGCTGGCCGGGCAGGTCACCGTGGATGCCGACGACCGGCTGGCCCGGCTGAGCACCGGCGAGGTTCCCGTCATCGCCGACGTGGTCGAGCTGATGCTGCTGGGCATGGTAACCGCCAGCCCGCCGGCCCGGGCGCACGTAGCGCTGCGGACGGACCGGCACCGCCTGCATATCGAGCTGTTCCTCACCTCAGCCGACCGGGACGACCGGCCGATCGGCGACCCGGCGACGGCAGGGGCTGCGCTGGAGGAGCTGGCCTTCGCGCTCGGCGGCACCTCGAATGCCAGCTTTGGCGAGCGGCACTGGCGGGCCCAGATCGCGTTGCCGAGGCGCCGCGTCCCCGCGTACACCTGATCGAGCCGGACCGTCCTGGCGCGGACGGATGATTGCGCTCCCCGGCGCGGTGATTGGAATCGCCGGCGAGACTTCCGATATAAAAGGGTGCTCGATACCCTGCAATCGCTAAGATCTGCTCTACCAGATAAGCCAGCCGGGGCATTATTGTCCGGCTCTCTTAGGTTCGCTGCTTTTTGACAAATATGCCGAGTTTCGCGATGACATCGCGATAGCGGACACGGGTTCCGCTCGCCCGCTCACCGGACATAGCCAATCCGGGAAATGGCACGTTATTGGCGTTCTGGGTGAACGTGAATTAAGGTACAGGAAAGGATCATCCGGCCGGTATGAGCGCGATCAACACCACCGTCGAGGGAGATCTGCGGGCCGAGGCCGCGCGGCGGCCGGCCGCGATGGGCACGAAGGCGTGGACGCTCGGCTACCTTCGCCGGGCCGCCCTGGTCGACGGCGGGTGCGCCCTCGTGGCCGGCCTGCTGGCGGCCTGGATCCGGTTCGGGTTCCAGGACCACCTGCCGGCCGCCTACCTGGGCTGCACCTGCGGGCTGCCCGTCGTGTGGTGGGCGTCCGTCTTACTGGCGGGCGGGTACGACTCCCGGTTCATCGGCCTCGGCTCTGATGAGTTCCGCCGGATACTCAATGCGGCGGTCAGCCTGATCGCGGTGGTGGCCTTCCTGTCCTACTCGGCGAAACTCGACCTCGCCCGCGGCTACCTGGTGATCGCCCTGCCGTCGGCGGGACTCCTGGACCTGGCCGGCCGGTACGGCCTGCGCAGGCGCCTGCACAGGCTGCGCGTCCGCGGCGCCTGTACCCGCCGGGTGGTCGCGGTCGGCCACGCGGCGGCCGTCGCCGACCTGGTAACGACCCTGCGCCGGGACAGCTATCACGGCCTGTCGGTGGTCGCTGCCTGCCTGGCCGGGGGGGCCGGGACCGCCGGGACCGCCGGGGTGGGCGGGGTGGGCGGGGTGGGCGGGGTGGGCGAGGTGGCCGATGTCCCGGTCGCCGGTGACCTGACCAGTGCCGCGACGGCCGTGAGCAGGTTCAGGGCAGATACGGTGGCCGTGCTCGCCTGCCCCGAGATGGACGGCCCGCGGCTGCGGGAACTGGCCTGGCAACTGGAGAAGACGGACACCGAGCTCTGCGTCGCCGCCGCGCTGCTCGACGTGGCAGGCCCGCGCACGACCATCCGCCCGGTCGCGGGCCTGCCGCTGCTGCACCTGGACCATCCGGAGCTTTCCGGCGCGAGGCAAGTACTCAAGAGCGTGTTCGACAAGGCGTCGGCCGCGTCCGCGCTGATCCTGCTCGCGCCCCTGTTCGCCGCCATCGCGCTGGCCATCAGGCTCACTGATCACGGGCCTGCGTTCTTCCGGCAAACCAGGGTCGGCAAGGGCGGCCGCACCTTCACGCTCTACAAGTTCCGGACCATGGTGCCGGACGCGGAGAGCTGGAAGCCGTCGCTCGCCGCCAGCAACGAGGCGGACGCGGTGCTGTTCAAGATCCGCCGGGATCCGCGGGTCACCCGCCCGGGCGCCTGGCTGCGCCGCTGGTCGCTTGACGAGCTTCCCCAGCTCGTCAACGTCCTGCTCGGGGACATGTCCCTGGTCGGTCCCCGGCCGGCGCTGCCGCAGGAGACCGAGAGCTACGGGGACCTGATGCGGCGCAGGCTCGCGGTCACCCCCGGCATCACCGGCCTGTGGCAGGTGAGCGGGAGATCCGACCTGCCGTGGGACGAGGCGGTCAGGCTCGACGTGCGCTACGTGGAGAACTGGTCGTTCGCGCTCGACCTGCAGATCATCTGGAAGACCGCGGCAGCGGTCATCCGCGGCTCCGGCGCCTACTAGCCGAGGTAGCGGTCGATCATGGAAATCAGCTCGTGAATGTCGAACGGCTTCGGGAGAAAATCCGACGCGCCGACCGCAACGAGCTCGGCGAGGGCTCCGGCAGAGTCGCCACTGATGACGATGACCGGGATCCCGGCTGTATCCGCCGAGGAGGCGAGCTGGCGCAGCACATCATGGCCGGTCGCGTCAGGGAGGCGGTTGTCGAGCAGGATGAGGGCGGGCGGTTCGGCGATGGCGGCCCTGACGCCATCGCCCCCGGTCGTGGCCACCCGTAGCAGAATCTGCGGGCGGCGCCGGAGCAGGCGCTCGACCAGGCGGACGTTGTCCGCGTTGTCCTCGATGTACAGCACGGCGCGGTTCACGAGGCCGGCCCTGACAGCCCAGGGGCCGGGGGCGCGCCACGGGGCGCCGGCGCTACCGGGGGCACGCCACGGTGGACCTGTACTGACGCAGCCGCCGGGGGCGCGCGTCGGAGGGCCGGCGCGGCCGACGCCGGGGGCGCGCCACGGGGGGCCGGCGCTGACGCAGCCGCCGGGGGCGCGCGTCGGGGGGCCGGTGCTGACGATGCCGCCGCCGGGGGCGGAACACCGATCACGTCCTGGGCGCGCGGGAGGGTGACGGTAAAGGCCGATCCCGCGCCGAGAACGCTCGCCGCGCTGAGCTGGCCACTCATCGCCTCGGTGAGGGCCCGGGCGAGCGGCAGCCCGATCCCGCTGCCCTCCGTCGCGGTCCGCTCGGCGCCCAGCCGTTCGAACGGCACGAAAACACGCTCGATGTCGTCGGGCGACAGGCCTGGCCCGGTGTCGGAGACGACCACGCTGGCCTGGCTGATGCCCGCCGGCTGGCAGGTGATGGTGATGGTGCCGCCGGGCCGGTTGTACTTGACGGCGTTGGAGATCAGGTTCACGAGGATCTGCGAGAGCCGCTGCCGGTCGGCGCGTGCCGCGAGCGCCCGGGACGCGCAGTGACGGACGATGTGTATCGAGCGTTCGGCGGCGAGCGGCGCCATGAGCCGGCTGGCTTCTTCGACCAGCGCGGGGATGCAGACCGGCTCCAGGACGAGGCTGAGATCCCCCGATTCGATGCCGGCGATGTCGATGAGGTCATTGATCAGGGTCAG
>JBEKFH010000043.1:0-19799 GCA_050013415.1 Streptosporangiaceae bacterium
GTGCGCGGGTTCTCGATGCAGCCGAGCCAGCGGTTCAGGCCCATCCGGCCGACGCACTCCTGGTTGCACGACAGGCAGGTGCGGATCCGGGCCGGCTCCCCGGCCCTGGCCTTCGCGGTGAAGTCCGGGTCGGCGATCTGCCCGCGCACGACGCCCACCAGGTCGCACTGCCCGTCGGCGAGCGCGCGGTCGGCCTGCAGCGGGTCCTTGAACCGGCCCACCCCGACGACCGGGAGCGACACCGCGCGGCGGATCGCCGCCGGGATGTACATCGCGTAGCCGGGAGGCACCTGCATGCTGGCCTCGATCATGTACAGCGTCGCGGTGGCAACGCCGATCGAGGTGTTGATGTAGTCGACCTTCCCGGTCGCCTCGGCCATCCGCGCGATGGCGACCGCGTCGTCGATCGTGGTCCCGCCCTCGATCAGCTCGTCGCCGCAGATCCGCACGCCGAGCGCACGGCCCGGCCCGATCGCCTCGCGCACCACGTCGATGATCTCCAGCAGCAGCCGGGCCCGGTTCTCCAGCGACCCGCCGTAGCCGTCGGTGCGCAGGTTGGTTGCCGGGGACAGGAAACCGCGCACGATCGATGAGTGCGAGCACTGCAGCTCCACGCCGTCGAACCCGCCCGCCGCGCAGTGCCCGGCAACCAGCCCGTACCCGGCGACGATCTCACGGATCTCGTGCCGCTCCACCGCCTTGGGCACCTCGCGGAACAGCGGGTCGGGCACCGGGCTCGGCGCCCACACCGGCAGCCGCGAGTACATCCCCGACGCCTGGCCGCCGTTGTGGTTGATCTGCGCCAGGATCGGCACGTCGTGGGCGTGCACGGCGTCGGTGATACGCCGGTAACCAGGGATCACCCGGGGGTCGAAGCCGTGGATCAGCTTCTCGTACGGCCAGTCGGTGGGGTGCGTCGAGTGCTCTTCGGTGATGATCAGCCCTGCGCCGCCCGCCGCCCGCGCGGCGTAGTAGGCGGCGTGCTGCTCCGACGGCAGCCCGTCGCTGGCGTAGTTCGTCAGGTGCGCCGAGAAGACCACCCGGTTGCGCACCGTCAGCGGCCCGATCCGCAGCGGCTCGAACAGGAAGCGGTAACGCCCGGCGGCACTCATCGGCTCATCTCCTTCGCAGGGTCAGTCGGCGAACAGCGCGCCCAGGGCGGGCGCGACGTCGTGGTAGGAGCGGATCCGCCGGAGCCGGCCGCGGCCTAGCCGGGCCAGCTCGCGGGCCAGGTCAGGGTCCTGCTCACCGGAGGTGTCGAGCAGCACGTCCAGCCGCGGCAGCCGGGCGGCGAACGGGCGCGGATCCGGGCCGGCGTTGTGCACGCAGTCGGACAGCAGCAGCACCCGGGCGTCGCGGGCCGGCACCCGGGCGAGCTCCCGCGCGGCGACCTGCAGCGGGAAGGCGATGTTGGTCAGCCCTCTGGCGGGGATGCGCAGCATCTCCTCCAGCAGCCGCTGCGCCGGGACGCGGTGCCCGAGATGGGTCAGCACCGCGGCGTCCGACCAGAACGCCAGCACCGCCAGGTCGTCGCGGGCCAGCTCGGCGGCCAGCGCGCCGACCGTGGCGGCCGCCGTGCGCACCCGCTCGCCGCGCATCGACCCGGACACGTCCACGAGCAGCGCGACCGACCGGCGGGTGCGCACCCGCTCGCGGACGATGATGTCGTCCTCCTCCGGCAACGGGTGCTCGACGAGCTGCTCGACGGTCCGGTCCAGGTCGATGTCGTCTGAGCCGCCCCGGTACCGGAGGCTGGCCAGCTCGCCGGCGCCGCGCCTGGCGCTGGTGTCCCGCCGCGCTCGCGGCACCGCCAGCCGGGCCGCGATCTGGCGGGCGCGGCGCAGCGTCTCGGCGTCCACCGGCGCGTCCTGCGGCGTGGCCGCCAGCAGCACGGCCTGCTCGCCGGTCATGGCCGGACCGCCGCTGCCGGACTGCGGCCCGGCGCGCCCGGCCCGGTCGCCGCCGGCCAGCACCAGGCCGCCGGCTCCGCCGCGGGCCGGCTCCAGCAGCGCGGGCTGCTCATCGAGCACCTTCGGGCGGCGGCGCAGCGGCCGCATCCGCCCGGCGCCGGGCGCGGCCCTGCGGCGCAGCGGCGAGTCGGCAGCGACGGCTCTTCAACCGGGGGCCGCCGCGGCCGGGGCAAGGATGAACTGGTCCTCCCAGATCTGGCGCAGCACCGCTTCCGGGCTGAGGTCCACGGTCTCGTCCAGGAAGATCCGCCCGGACAGCGCGACCACCATCGCGTCGAACACCACCTCGGGGTAGCGCTTGTCGTCCGCCGCCGTCACGCCGCCCAGATCCAGCAGCTGGCCGGCGACCAGGGTGAGGTCGATGGCACCGCGGACGCTGCTGCCCTGCCGGATGTCCTCGTGCTCGCGCGTCGCCCTGGTCACCGCGACAGCGTCGGCGACCAGCCGGTCGTAGGCGTCCGGCGCGAGGCCGGGCAGCGGTGCCCGCAGCGCGGTGATCCCCCGTTCCGCCTCGGCGCCCTGGTAGGTGATGGCCAGCCGGCACAGCCGGTCGTGCACCGAGGTGGACAGCCGGGTGGTGCCGACGTTGTCGTACGGGTTCATCGACGCGACCACCCGGAAGGTGGCCGCCGCGGTGACGGTGCCTGCCCTGGGCACCGCGACCTGCCGCTCGGCCATCGCGGTCAGCAGGGTGTTGATCGTGTCCTCCGGCGCCCGGTTGAACTCCTCGATGTAGAGGAAGCCGCCGGACCGCATTGCCTCTAGCAGCGGGCCGTCGACGAAGTTGTCGGCGCTGTAGTCCTCGCGCAGCACGCGAGCCGGATTGTGGTGGCCGACTAGCTTCGCGGGCGTCAGGTCAGCGTTGCCCTCGACGAACACCAGCGGGATTCCCCACTCGGCCGTAATCGCCCGGAGCAGGGTGCTCTTGCTCGTCCCCGGCGGCCCCTCCAGGATCAGGTCCCGGCCGGCGGCCACGGCCGCGAGCGAGAGCGTCAGCTCCCGCTCCCGGCCAACCAGGTGCGCCGCGACCCGGTGATAGGTGTCCGCCAGGTTAAGGCTCGGCACGCGATCTCCCTCTGATGTCCGCCGGTGCCCGCGTTACTTGATGACGCAGCCGGCGTCGATGGGCAGCGTGACCCCGGTGATGTACCGGGCCTCGTCGGAGGCGAGGAACAGCAGCGCGTTGCTGATGTCGACCGGTTCGACCCACTTGACCGGCAGCGCGTTGAGCGTCAGGAAGGCCGGGCCCGCGTCCTCGATGGTGGGGTTCTCCAGGTCCGGACGGAACAGCCGGTACGTCGGATCGTTCATGATCATCGGGGTGTTCACCATGGTCGGGTGCAGCGAGTTGACCCGGATGTTGTCCGGCGCGAGTTCCAGGGCCAGCGTCCGCATCAGGCCGACGACGCCGTGCTTGGCGGACACGTAGTGGCCGATGTTCTCCATCGCCATCAGTCCCGCGGCCGAGCTGGTGAGGATGATCGAGCCGCCCCGGCCGCCGGCCTTCAGGTGCGGGATCGCTGCCTTCGCCGCGTGCCAGACGCCGGTCAGGTTCGTGCCGATCATGTCCTGCCAGGTCTGCTCGGGCAGCTCGTCGGCCCGGCCGACCGAGGAGATGCCGGCGTTCGCCGAGACGATGTCCAGCCGGCCAAGCTCCGCGACGCCTGCGTCGAGCGCGGCCTTCAGCGCGGCGTAGTCGCGCACGTCGGCCTGGCTGGCGACGATCCGCCGGTCCAGCGCCTCGACCTCCTTGACCGTCTGGGCCAGGTCCTCCGGCGTCGACATCGGGTAGGGAACCGAGTCGATCTGCGCGCAGATGTCCACCGCGATGATGTCGGCGCCCTCCTGGGCGAGCCGGATCGCGTGACTACGTCCCTGGCCCCGCGCCGCGCCGGTGATGAACGCGACCTTGCCCTCTACTCGTCCTGCCATTGCCCTGATCCCTCCTGCTGTGGGTGTATTCCCTGGGCTTCCTGCCTGCCCATACCTGAGTGCCGTTACTTCAGAACGGGCGCCTGCACCCGCTCCCGTTGCAGCGCCTGATGCCGCGCGGCGCCGATCGCGAGCGCCGCCCGGCGGCCCTCCAGGATCGCCTCGTGCACGGTCCGCGGCGCAACGCAGTCCCCGGCCCGCGGCGTTCCGGGCCTTTGCTCGTAGAGCGCCTCGTCGGGGAGCCGGTGACCGCAGTCGACCAGGACCGCGCAGCCGATGCGGCGCTGCTCGCCGGTCCAGACGTCCTCCAGCAGCGCGGTGCTTCCGGAGACATCGCGCAGCAGCGAGCGGAGCTCCCGGGTGACGCCTGCCCGCTGCAGCCGCACGTTGGCGTCGGCCAGGTCGCCGGTCAGCGACAGCAGCGTGCCGATGATCTGGTCGGGCGCCACGATGGCGACCTGGCGCCCGCGGGCCGCGAGCCACTCGGCGACGGCGACGCCGACCGGGCCGCCGACCGGGTCGTGCACCACGACGGGCCCGTCGGGCAGGTTCGCGCCAGTCAGCGCCGACAGCGCGTCGACAGTCGGGGCCGGCAGCGCGTCGCCGGTCACGCCGGGATCGAACCTGGCCACCGGCCGCGAGCCGGTGGCCAGGATGATCTCGCTGCTGCCGGCCCGCGCGGCGTCCAGGTCGGCGGCGGTGATCTCCACGCCGGTGTCGAGCCGCGCGCCGAGCCGCCAGCACTCGGCCTCCAGCCAGTCGGCCAGCAGCGCCATCCGCTCCCTGGCCGGCCCGATCGCGGCCGCGCGCAGCGTCCCGCCGAGCTGGCCGGACCGCTCCGCCAGCCGGACCGCGTGCCCGCGCAGCGCCGCCACCCGCGCCGCCTCCAGCCCGGCCGGCCCCCCGCCGACCACGAGCACGTCACGCCGGATGGTCGTCGCGGCGGCGACGATGGCCGGGTCCTCCGCCGCGCGCGCGGTCAGTTCCGCCAGCGCTGGCGGCGGCCCCGGCTCGGGCGGCGTGGCTTGGGGCGCCTGCGCGGTCAGTTCCGCCAGCGCCGGCGTCAGCCCCGGCTCGGGCGGGTCGACGGGCGGGTCCTGGGTCTCGTGGCCGCTCCGCGGGTCCCCGACGCAGGTGACGATGGGGTTCCGGTTGTCGCGCACCCGGCAGGTCTGGTTGCACAGGATGCACGGCCGGATCCGCTCGGCATGACCAGCCCGCAGCTTCGCGACCAGGTCCGCGTCGGCGATCTGGGCCCGCGTCATCTCGACCAGGTCGGCGGCGCCGCCGTCCAGCGCGGCCTGGGCCGGGCCGACGTCGACAACACTGCCCTGCAGCGCCACAAGCACCGGGGGCAATCCGGGCTCCGTGTGCGCTGCCGGCTCCGATTGCGCTCCAGGAGCCGGGGGCCCCGTCGGCTCCGCAGGCAGCGCCGCCAGCTCCGCCGCCGCTGTGGCCCTGACTGCGGCACGGATCGCCCTGGACAGCTCCAGGTTGAACATCGGCGGGGTATGCCCGTCGGGCCGGTACGCCCCGGCGGAGTAAGGCCCGCCGCGCACCACCGTGAGCAGGTCGAGCAGCGGCGCCAGCCCGGCGGCCTGCCCGGCCGCGATCTCGGGGGTGACGCCGGCCCACGGTGCCAGCTCGTCACAGGACAGCCGCAGCGCCAGCACGCGCTCCCTCCCGATCGCCGCGCGCACCGCAGAGAGCACGGCGCGGGTCAGCGCCAGCCGGTCGCTGCCGTAGCCGTCGGCGCGCTGGTTGGTGAGCCCGGAGTGGAACTGGCGCAGCAGCGCACCGGGACCGGCGTCGACCTCGACCCCGTCGGCGCCCGACTCGGCCGCAGCCGCCGCGGCCGCGGCGAAACCCCTGATGACGGCGTCGATCTGCGGCTGCTCCATCACCATCGGGGTCTCCCGGCTGACCACGTCGGTGAAGCCGGACGGACCCCACAGCTCGCGCTGGGAGAACGCCGACGAGCCCTGCAGCCCGGTGTGGCCGAGCCCGGCGAGCACTAGCGCGCCGCGGGCGTGACAGGCGTCGGCGATCTGCCGCCAGCCGTCCCGGCAGTCCGCCGCGAGCGGCGCGCGCTCGTACGGCCAGTCCGACTCGTGCACCGACGCGACCTCGGTGACGATAATCCCGGCCCCGCCGGCCGCCCTGCGCTGGTAGTAGGCAACGTGCCGGGCGGACAGCGCCCGCCCGCTGCCCAGGTTGGTCTCGTGCGGCCCGAAGATCACCCGACACGGCGCCGTCCGCCCCGCCAGCGTCACCGGGTCGAGCAGTCCCGTCGTGCCACGCCGCACCTCGCCGCCCCGGGGCTCCATCTCATCGACCGCCGGGAATGAATCCGGCGAGCGGGTCCTCGTCGCAGGCGCGATCCGGCGGGCGGCGCCCGACCAGCAGGCCACCGCCGGCCGACTCGGTTGCCGGCCGCGGGCCGATCGACACCGGCACCGGCCGCGGGCCGATCGACACCGGCACCGGCCGCAGGCCGATTGACACCGGCACTGGGCGCGTGCGGTGTGAGTGATCACCGGACGGGCGCGGGGCGGCTGCGCGGCCGGTCCCGGCCAGCGCCGATTCGCCGTGCCCCTTGACGCATTCGGGATCGGGGCCGTCCAGCGGCAGGCCGGTGAAGAACTTGGCGGCCATGCAGCCGCCGCGGCAGGAGTCATACGCCGAGCAGGACTGGCATGCCCCGCCGGTCTGCGGCCGCCGCAAGTCGATGAACAGCTCCGACTCGCGCCATACCGACGCGAACCCGCCCGGCCCGCGGACATTGCCGGCCAGGAAGCTGTCGTGGATGGCGAACGGGCAGGCGTACACGTCGCCGACTGGGTCGATCAGGCACACCACCCGTCCGGCGCCGCACAGGTTGAGGCCGGGCAGTGCCTCGCCGTAACCGGCCAGGTGAAAGAACGAGTCCCCGGTGAGCACCTGCTCACCGTGGGCGACCAGCCAGTCGTAGAGCTCGCGCTGCTGGCCGGCGGTCGGATGCAGATCGTCCCACACGTCGGCGCCACGGCCAGACGGGCGGAGCCTGGTCAGCCGCAGCTGGGCGCCGTAGCGGTCGGCGATCGCCTGGAAATCGTCCAGCTGGCCGGCATTCTGCCGGGTGACGACGACCGAGATCTTGAAACCCCGGAAGCCCGCGTCGGCGAGGTTGCGCATGGCCCGCAGCGCGGTCGCGTAGGAGCCGTGCCCCCTGATCGCGTCGTTGACCTCGGCCGTCGCGCCGTCGAGGGAGATCTGCACGTCGACGTAGTCGCTCCCGGCCAGCCGGCGGGCCACCGCGGGCGTGATCTTCACCCCGTTGGTGGAGAACTTGACTCCCACGTGATGGCTGGTCGCATAGTCCACGAGTTCCCAGAAGTCGGGCCGGACCGTCGGCTCGCCGCCGCCGATGTTCACGTAGAACACCTGCATCCGCTCCAGCTCGTCGATCACCGCCGTGCACTCGGCGGTGGACAGCTCGAGCGGATCGCGCCGTCCGGAACTCGACAGGCAGTGCACGCAGGCCAGGTTGCAGGCGTAGGTGAGTTCCCAGGTCAGGCAGATCGGGGCGTCAAGCCCGTACTGGAATTGCTCCACCAGCGGGAGCGGGCCCGCTGACACTCCGGCAGCCGGGGTCACCGCGGCGACCGGGATCGGCGGGCTGGCTGAGGTCACCGGGGGCGCCGGGACAGCCGTGATCGCCGCGGTCACGGGGCGGTCCGCTGGCAGATCATCCGCGATCCGGCGAGTGTGGCCAGGGCGCTGGCGTACGCAGGCAAGTCAGCCGCCGTGACGCCGGCGAGACTGCACGCGGCGCGGGCACTCGGCTCGCCGTCGAGCGACCTGACGACGGCGAGCAGCGCCGGGCTCTTCAGGAACGACAGCCTGCGGGTGCCGAAGTGGTAGAGCAGCGCTCCGAAGCGCTCCGGGCGCACTGACACCTGCGGATGCAGCTGCCAGGGGCTGTCCAGGTCGAATGTGGCCGGTGAGCCTCCGGCGGGAGGCTCAGTAGACACCGCACATGCCGTCGATCGAGACTTCCTCGACTAGCAGGTCCTGCGTGGTGACACAGATGCCGGGATCCTGGCCAGTGCTGGCGTCCGCCCGATAGGGCTGGCTGCTCGCCTGGCTTGTCGCGGCGTCGGCGGTAACCTCCGCCGTCCTGTCGGCGGTAACCTCCGCCGTCACGATGTGGTCGCTCATGGCGTACTCCTGCCTGCAGAGATCCTGGCCGAACATTCCGTCACCGTGTGACGAATATTTCCGCCATGTTAACGTCACCTAGTGACGTAAGACAAGACGGCGGTCGGTGAAATGATGGGCATCTTCTTGAAGGGGCTACTGCCGTGCTCTCCGGCCAGGTAACTGCGCTCTCCGGCGATCCGGCCGCGCCTCCCAGGGACCCGGCCGCGCTCTCCGGCGACCCGGCCGCGCTTCCCGGCGACCCGGCCGCGCTTCCCGGCGACCCGGCCGCGCTCTCCGGGGACCCGGCCGCGCCTTCCGGGGACCCGGCTGCTACGCCCAGGCGAGGCAGGCCGCCGGGCACCAGTCGGCGCGAGCTGGAGCTGATCGCGCTGCGCCTGTTCACCGAGCAGGGGTTCGACAACACCACGATCGACCAGATCTCCACCGAGGCCGGGGTCAACAAGCGGACGTTCTTCCGCTACTTCAGCTCCAAGGCCAGCGTGCTGTGGAGCGAGTTCGACACCGAGGTCGGGACCATCCGCGCGGCGCTGGCCGAGGTCCCCGACGAGGTGCCGATGATGGACGCGATCCGGCGGGCTGTCGTCGCGGCCAATCACTACCGGGCGGAGGACGTACCCGAGCTGCGCATGCGGATGAACCTGATCGGCTCGGTGCCCGCCCTGCAGTCAAGCGCCGCGATCCACTACGACGCATGGGAGCGGGCGGTCAGCGATTTCGCCGCGATCCGCATCGGGCAGCCCGCCGACTCCCTTTACCCGCTTGCCGTCGGGCGCGCGACCCTGGCCGCCTGCCGCGCCGCCTACGACCGCTGGTCCACGCGCGCTGACGCCGACCTGACGTTCTACCTCGACGCGGCGATCACCGCGCTCGCCGCAGGCTTCGAGCCAGCCACGCTCGGCGCGAGCGCAAAGATCCTCAGCCAGCACGTCGCCCGCCCAGCGCGGCCGGTTAGCGCGGCCGGTTAGCGCGGCCGGTTAGCGTGGAAACATGGGGTAGCTAGGGCTGCCCCTTATTTCCGTGATCATGGCGCAGATGAGGTGGTCGGCCTGGCTGGGCGGGTGGGCGGCGGGCCTGGCTGGGTCTCGCGGCCGGCCTGACCTGGTCTCGGCGGCCGGGTCGCTGCGGCCTGGCCTCAGCGGAAAACGACTGTCTTGGCGCCGTTCAGCAGTACCCGGTGCTCGGCGTGCCAGCGGACCGCCCTGGCCAGCGCGAGGCACTCAAGGTCCCGACCCACCGCCATCAGCGCGGCCGGCCCTTGCGAGTGATCCACCCGAGCGACCTCCTGCTCGATGATCGGTCCTTCGTCCAGATCGCTGGTCACGTAGTGGGCGGTGGCCCCGATGAGCTTCACGCCGCGGGCGTGCGCCTGCTGATAGGGCCGGGAGCCCTTGAAGCCGGGCAGGAAGGAGTGATGGATGTTGATCGCCCGGCCCTGCAGCTTCCCGCACAGGCTGTCGGTCAGCACCTGCATGTAGCGGGCGAGGACGACAAAGTCGGCCCGGTAGTGCGTGACCAGGGTGAGGATCTCGGCCTCCTGGCTCGGCCGGTTCTCCTCGGTGACGGGCAGGTGGTGATAGTCGATTCCGTGCGTCTGGGTCAGCGGCCGCAAGTCAGGGTGGTTGGAAGCGACCGCGACGATGTCGATGCCGAGCTGGCCAGAACGCTGCCGGTAGAGCAGGTCGTTCAGGCAGTGCCCGGCGCGTGACACCAGGATGAGCGCGCGCGGCCGGACCGCGGTGTCGTAGAGCTCCCACTCGAGGTGGAGTTCAGCCGCCAGCCCGGCGAAGCTGCTCCGCAGGGCGGCGGCCGGCCCGGTCTCGGCGGCTGGCCCGTCCGAAGGCATCGCGGCAGTCCGGGGCGGCGCGGCGGCAGTCCCGGGCGGCGCGGCAGCAGTCCCGGGCGGCGCGGCAGCAGTCCCGGGCGGCGCGGCAGCGGGCAGGGTGAACTGCACGCGCATGAAGAAACGGCCGGTCACGGGATCGCCGTACTGCTGGCTCTCGACGATGTTGCCGCCGCGGTCGGCGAGCAGGCCGGACACCGCCGCGACGATGCCAGGCCGGTCAGGGCACGACAGCGTGAGCACGTGCTCGGTCACTGGGGCTAATCTCCTCTGGCTTCTCGGCTGTCTGGCAAGGCGCGGTCCTGCAGGTTGTGGGTCCGCCCTGGGCCTACGGCACGAGTCTGACGCACGGGTCGTGATGCACGCACCAGCGAACGAGCACGTCTCGGTCCCGGCAGGGCGACGGTTCCGCCAGCGTACAAGCCCGCCGGGGGCGACCGGGAAATGACGGCGACCCGGGAAATGACGGCGACCCGGGAAAGCCAGGGAAATGACAAGGCCCCTGCATGTATGAGATGCAGGGGCCTTGCCCGGTCTTTGGCCGCCGGCTGGCCAGTTGCCCGGCTGGCCTGCGGTTACTCGACCATCTGCGCGTCCCGGGCACCCGCTGAAGCGCCGGTTTCCCGGCTCTTGCCGCGTTCCCCGGGGTTGCCCCCGAGGTTCCCGGGGTCGCCCCCGAGGTGGTGTCCGTCTTCGGCAGTGACGTAGTTCTACCGGCCCCGGCCCCGCCCGCACAAGGGCTTTCCCGCGATGATTTCAAGATCTTTTAGCTATCCACAATCTACCCACAGCATCGGCTGAGTTATCCCCTGGAAGCGTGCGTTCTCCACCGGCCAGTCCACAGCTCGGTCCACAGGTGCCCTACCGGGGCCGGGTCACGCGGCCGGGCCGGGTCGCGCGGCGGGGCCGGGTCGCGCGGCGGGGCCGGGTCGCGCGGCGGGGCCGGGTCGCGCGGCGGGGCCGGGGTCGCGCGGCGGGGCCGGGGTCGCGCGGCGGGGCCGGGGTCGCGCGGCGGGGCCGGGGTCGCGCGGGGGGGCCGGGGTCACGCGGCAAACGGCGAGCGGCGGCCTGATCCGGTGCTCACACGATCTGGCTGGGATGCGGCAGACTGGGCCGCATGGGAGAACTTCTGGATCGCCACCGCAACGTCATCCCCGGCTGGGTCGGGCTCTACTACGCCGAGCCGCTGGAGCTCGTCAGCGGAAAGGGCAGCCGGGTCACCGACGCGTCCGGCCGCAGCTACCTCGACTTCTTCTGCGGCATCCTCACCAACATGCTCGGGTACGACCTGCCCGAGGTACGCGAGGCCGTCGAGCGCCAGCTCGCCACCGGCGTCGTGCACACCTCCACGCTGTACCTGATCCGCAACCAGATCGAGCTGGCGGAGAAGATCGCGGGGCTGTCCGGGATCGAGGACGCCAAGGTGTTCTTCACGAACTCGGGCACCGAGGCGAACGAGACCGCGCTGCTGCTGGCCACCGCGGCCCGCCGGTCAAGCCAGGTGCTCGCGCTGCGCAACAGCTACCACGGACGCTCCTTCGGCGCCGCCGCGATCACTGGTAACGGTGCCTGGAAGAGCTCACAGCTCACTCCGTTCGGCGTGCACTACCTGCACGGAACGGATCGTCATCTGCCTGCCTACGCCGGCCTGTCGGACGCCGCCTATATCGCCGCGTGCACCGAGGACCTGCGGCACGTGCTGGTCACGGCCACGGCCGGGGACGTGGCGTGCCTGATCGCCGAGCCGCTGCAGGGCGTCGGCGGGTTCGCGGTGCCGCCGGACGGGCTGTTCGCCGCGTACAAGGAGGTGCTGGACGCCCACGGCATCCTGTTCATCTCCGACGAGGTGCAGACCGGCTGGGGCCGGACCGGCGAGCACTTCTGGGGGATCAGCGCGCACGGGTTCGTGCCCGACATGATGACGTTTGCGAAGGGCCTCGGCAACGGGTTCGCGGTCGGCGGCGTGGTAGCCAGGGGCGACCTGATGGACGGCCTGACCGGCAACGGAATCTCGACGTTCGGCGGCAACCCGATTGCGACCGCGGCGGCCGGCGCGGCCCTGGACTACGTGCTGTCGCACGACCTGCAGCGCAACGCCGCGACGCTCGGCAAGCTGATCATCGAGGAGCTGCGCGAGGCGGCGGCCCCGCTCGCGGTGGTCGGCGAGGTCCGGGGCAAGGGCCTGATGTTCGCGGTGGACCTGGTGGACCCGGCGACCGGCGACCCCAGCCCGGCGCTGGCCGCCCGGATGATGGAGGAGACCCGCGAGCGCGGCCTGCTGATCGGCAAGGGCGGCCTGTACGGGCACGCGCTGCGGATGGCGCCGCCGCTGACGCTGAGCGAGGCCGAGGCCAGGGAGGGCCTAGGCATCCTGGTCGATGCCCTGCGCGCCGTGGACGCGGCGGCGACGCGATGAAGCACACGACGCACTGGATTGACGGGAAGCCCTGGACCGGCGATGCCAGCGCGCGCCGCGGCGACGTCTACAACCCGGCGACCGGGCAGGTCAGCGGCACCGTGGACTTCGCGTCGGCGGCCGAGGTGGATGCCGCGGTCGCGGCGGCGGCCGCGGCGTTCCCGGCCTGGCGGGCGACCTCCCTGGTCAGGCGAGCCGGGGTGATGTTCGCGTTCCGCGAGCTCGTGCGCGCCCGGCAGGCCGACATCGCCATGCTGATCAGCGCCGAGCACGGCAAGGTGGCGTCCGACGCGGCGGGCGAGGTGGCCCGCGGCCTGGAGGTGGTCGAGTTCGCCTGCGGCATACCGCACCTGCTCAAGGGCGGATTCTCCGAGAACGTCTCCACGGGGGTCGACGCGTACTCGATCCGCCAGCCGCTGGGCGTCGTCGCGGGCATCACCCCGTTCAACTTCCCCGCGATGGTGCCGATGTGGATGTTCCCGCTGGCCATCGCCTGCGGCAACACGTTCGTGCTCAAGCCGTCAGAGAAGGATCCGTCGGCCTCGGTGCTGCTCGCCGAGCTGCTGGCCGAGGCCGGCCTGCCGGACGGCGTTTTCAACGTGGTGCAGGGCGGCAAGGAAGCCGTCGACGCCCTGCTGGCTCACCCGCAGGTGCGCGCAATCAGCTTCGTGGGCTCGACGCCGGTCGCGCGTTACGTCTCCGAGACCGGCACGGCGGCGGGCAAGCGGGTGCAGGCACTCGGCGGCGCGAAGAACCACATGATCGTGCTGCCCGACGCCGACCTTGACCTGGCCGCCGACGCCGCCGTGTCGGCCGGGTTCGGATCGGCGGGGGAGCGCTGCATGGCGATCTCAGTGCTGGTCGCCGTGGACCCGGTCGGCGACGAGCTCGTCGCGAAGATCGCCGAGCGCGTGGCGCGGCTGCGGGTCGGGCCCGGCGACGACGAGCGGTCAGAGATGGGACCGCTGGTCACCGGCGCGCACCGGGACAAGGTCGCCTCCTACCTGGACTCCGGCGTGCGCGAGGGCGCGGTGCTCGCGGTCGACGGCCGCGAGCACCCGGTGACCGGCGGCGCGGCCGACGGGTTCTGGCTGGGGCCGAGCGTGCTCGATCACGTGACGCCGCCGATGAGCTGCTACGCCGACGAGATCTTCGGCCCGGTGCTGTCGGTGGTGCGGGCATCCGGCTACGACGAGGCGCTGGACGTGGTCAACGGCAGCCCGTACGGCAACGGCACTGCGATCTTCACCAACGACGGGGGAGCAGCCCGCCGGTTCACCAGCGAGGTGGAGGTCGGGATGGTCGGCATCAACGTGCCGATCCCGGTGCCGATGGCGTTCTACTCCTTCGGCGGGTGGAAGTCGTCGCTGTTCGGCGACACGCACGTGCACGGCACGGAGGGCGTGCACTTCTACACCCGCGGCAAGGCGGTCACCTCCCGCTGGCTGGATCCCAGTCACGGCGGCGTGAACCTCGGCTTCCCGGTGAACCGCTAGCCGTTCCGGTGAGCCGCTAGCGGTTCCGGTGAGCCGCTAGCGGTTCCGGTGAGCCGCTAGCGGTTCCGGTGAGCCGCTAGCGGCCGGGCTGTCAGGCGCGGGCGTAGTTGCTGGCCCCGTACCAGTCCACGATGACTACTGGTTCGTCTCCCACCACCCAGGCGTCGTGGCCCTCGGGCAGCGCCGTGACGTCACCGGGGCGGGCGTCGAACTCGGCGCCGTCCGCCATCACTATGTGCAGTGTCCCCTGCACGTGATACTGGAAGTGGGGCGCTTCGCACAGATCCGTGCCGGCCAGCGGCTTGACGTGCTCGGACCAGCGCCAGCCAGGCTGAAGGGTAAGCCGGCCGATCTCGCCGCCGCTGACCCTTACCAGGTGCAGGGCACCGCGCTCGAAGGTGCGGGTCTCGTCGGGCGTGTCCAGGCTCTTCTGCTCTGCTTTACCGGTGGTCATGACGGGTTCTCCTTCGCTGCGGGGCTGTCCGGGTTTTCGCTGTCCGAAGATTTCGGAGGGGCTGTCTGAGCCCTGGTGCTGAGCCTGGCCGGCGGTCCTTGCAGTGACCTTGCAGTGGCCCGTCTGGGCGTGGCCCGTCTGGCGCCCGGGGCTCGTCTGGCGGCCGGGGCTCGTCTGGGCAGTGGCCCATCTGGCGGCTGGCGCCGCAGCGGGGTTTGATACCTGCATGAAGTCACTGGCCGTGCGGGTGCTCGGTGACTTCGCCGTCGACGGGGTCGAGCCGTACGCACTCGGCAGCCGGAAGGCGCGGCTGGCGCTGCAGCTGCTGGCTCTGGCCGAAGGGCGGGTCGTCCCGTCCGACGTGCTGATCGACGCTCTTTGGTCCGGCGCCCCGCCCGCCCGGCCCGATGATCAGATCGCCGTGCTGATGAGCCGGCTTCGCTCGGTCCTTGGCCGCGACCGGATCGAGCGCCGGGACACCGGCTACCTGCTGCGCTGCGACTGGCTCGACGCGACCGAGCTGGCCGTGCTTGCCGGTGAGGTGGAGCGCCGGCGTGGTGCGGCCAACCTGGTGGGCGCGGCGGCCGCCGCACGGGTCGCCCTCTCGCTGGTTCGCGGCGCCGGGCCGGTGTCAGCGCCCGGCGAGTGGGCCCGGCTGCGGAACGCTGACCTGGAGCTGCTGATCAGCGGCGCCCGCCGGGCAGCGGCCGAGGCGCTGCTGGAGGCCGGCGACTGGATGGCTGCCGCTGATGCCGCCACGGCGGCGCTGGAACGCGACCCGTTAGATGAGGCGGCGCTGCGCGTGCTGCTGCGCGCCTACGTCATGGGCGGCCGGGTCGGGGCGGCGCTGGCCGCCTACGCCAGCGCCCGGGAGCGCCTGGCCGACGAGCTGGGAGCCGATCCCTCACCGGAGACCACCGCGCTGCATACCGCCATCCTGCGCGGCGAGCTCGCCGTGCCCGCGCCGCTGCCCGTCTCCGGTGCGATCGGCCTCGTAGGCCGTGACAGCGAGCTGGCCTACCTCGATGCGGTCGCCCTGCGCGCATCCGGGGGATCCGGCGAGGTTGTCGTCATCGACGGGGAGGCGGGGATCGGGAAGACCAGCCTGCTGCGCACCTGGGCCGGCCGGCGCGCCGCCGCCGGAGACACGGTGCTGATGGCGTCGTGCGGGCAGCTTGACCGGGCGCTGCCGCTCGACGCGGTGCTCGGCGCGCTGACCGCGCTGCTGCGGCGGCTCGGTCCCGAGGTGACCGCCGGCCTGCTGGGCGCTGATGCGGCGATACTCGCGCCGCTGCTCGGGCCGTTGCCCGGCCCACGGCCACCGCCAGTGCTGGCGGACAGCGCGCTCGGCCCGGCGGTGCTGTACGCGGCCGTGACGCGAGTGCTGGGCCGCCTCGCCGACCGGGGGCCGCTGGTGGTGGTGATCGATGACGCGCACCTGGCCGGGCCGACCCTGCCGGACTGGGTGCGCTTCGTGCGCCGCGAGGGACTCGCCGCGGTGATGATCGCGGCCGTCCGGCCGGGCGAAGCGGAGCCGCTGCCGGCCACCGCGCTCATTCACCTGGACGTGCTCGGCCGCGCCGCGGCCGCCGAGATGGTCGGGCCAGCCCGCGTCGATGAGCTGTACGAGCGCTCCCGGGGGCACCCGCTGTTCCTCGCCGAGCTTGCGCAGCAGGCGGCTGGCGCGCCATTGCCCGCATCACTGGTCGAGTCCGTGTCCGCGCGGTGCGACGAACTCGGCACGGCCGGGGCGATGCTCCGCACCGCGGCCGTGATCGGCCAGGAGCTGGATATTGACCTGCTCGCGGCCGTGCTGGGCCGCGGCGTCGTCGACCTGCTCGACGACGCCGAGATGGCCGCCGCCAAGACGCTGCTGGCCGATGAGGACGGCACGTTCAGGTTCCGGCACGAGCTAGTGCGGGACGCGCTGGCTGCCAGCGCCACCGCGGGAAGAGCCGCCCTGCTGCACCGGCAGGCAGGCCGAGTGCTGTCCCAGCGGCCGGCCTCCGATCCCGTGCTGGTCGCCCACCATGCGCGCCTGGGCGGTGACCTCCTGCTGGCCTCTCGCGCCCTGCGCGACGCGGCCGCGCGGGCAGCTGAGCGCTTCGACCATGCCGCCGCCGAGGCGCTGCTGGACGACGCCCTGCGGCTGCACCCCGATCCCGAGGGGTGGCTGGCGCGGGCACGGGTCCGCACCCGCCGCGGGCGCTACCGCGAGGCGCTGCAGGACGCCGAGCTCGCCGCGGCCGCCGGGCCTGCCGCCCTGGAGGCTGCGGCATGGGCATCCTATTTCGACCGCCGCTTCACGCAGGCTGCCCAGTTCGCGGACGACGGTGCGCTGGCCGCGGCCGACCCGGCGGCTCGGGCACGGTGCCTGGCGGCCGGCGGCCGCACGCACCACGCCGCTGGCGACCTGGCCAGGGCCGAGCTGATGCTCAGCGAGGCATTCTCGCTCGCCGAGGGCGCGGACCGGGTGACCGCCGCCGCGTGGCTCGGGGTGCTCCGGGCGCATCAGAGCAGGATGGCGGAAGCGCACTCGCTGTTGCGTCCGGCGGCCCGTGGCCAGGTCGGGGTCGAGCACACGTCGGCCACCTTGCACTCGCTGGTCTTCACCGGGCATGCCTACGCGCTGGCCGGCCATCCGGCGCTCGCCCTGGACGCGCTGGACCGCTACACGGTCGAGGTGGAGCGCCGCCAGGTGCCGCGATTCGCGGGCCGCGCGGTGAACTTCGCGGGCTGGGTGCTGCGCAACCTGGGCGCCTGGCAGGAGGCGCTTGATCATCACCATGAGGCGCTGGAGGTATCGCTACGCCAGGGGACCGCGGAGGTAACTATCGCCGCGCTGGAGGATCTCGCGGAACAGTGCCTGGATATCGGGGACGCCGATGGTGCGGATTCGCGGCTTGCGGAGGCCCGGGCGCTGCTGCACGGCGACCTGGTCTTCGGGTGGCGGCTGGAGCTCAAGCACCTGCTCGTCAGCGGGCGCCTGGCGCTGGCGCGAGGGCAGGCAGAGCCGGCCCTGGCTGCTGCCAGCGAGCTGGAGTCTCGCGCGACCGCGCTGGGCGTGCCGCGCTATGTCAGCGTCGCCCGCCTGCTGGGGCACCGGGCGAGCCGGGCCCTTGGCCTGCCGGTGGAACTCAGCGCCGTGGCCGCGGACCTGGATCTGCTCGATAGCTGCGTGGCCATCGAGGCGTGGTGGTGGACCGGCGACGTGGCTGCTGATTTCGCCAGCGCCAGCTGGCTGGACCGGGCCATGGAGCGCGCCGGGCAGCTTGCCCGCAATGCCGGGAGTCATGCCGACGGCCTGCGATCGGCAGCGGAGCAGCGCGCGGGCGGATGGGGGGATGCCGTCGGCTGAGCGGGTGACTCTCAGCGGGCGGCCCTCAGCCGCCCGGCGGGCAGCACTCAGCTGCCCGTCAGCACCACCATGGGGACCACCGGGGGCTCGCAGCCGACGACAGCGCGCTCGGCCGCGTACCGCGCGGCGGCCCTGTGTGGCGCGTCCAGTGACCGAACGAACGCCGCGATGTTGGCCATGCCCAGCCGCCACGATGCCAGCTGCGCCGCAGTGGAAAGCCCGGTCGCGACGACAATCGTGCGCACCTGCACGTCCCTGAAGCCGGCCGCCGCGGCGCGCTCGGTGAGCAGCGCAGGATCACCCGCCTGGGACTCACCCTGGCTCTTGACTGCTCCATGCCACGCCGGGGGCCGGTACCCGAACGGGCGGAGCGCGTCATCCACTGCCGCCTTGGCGGGGTGCGTCCAGCCCGGTGTGAATGCGCTGGCGGCGATGGCCCGGCCGACTCGCCGCGCCTCGGCGAGGCCAGCGCCGATGCTGGCAAGGTGGCTGAGGCAGAAGGCGGCGACGACAAGGTCGAAGCTGCCATCCCGGAACGGCAGCGCCGCGGCGTCGGCGGCCAGCGGACGCAGCGGCGCCGGGCAGCGGCGCAGCATGCCGACGGCCAGGTCCACCGCCACCACCTGGCGCGCCCCGGACGCCCGCGCGGCGAGGCCCGCAGCCCCGGTGCCTGCGCCGAGGTCCAGCACCCGGCTTCCGGCCAGCAGCACGCCAGCGGATGCCACCAGGGCTCTGGCTAGCGGCGCGTACACCAGCGCTGGACCGTCGGCCCATCCGGCGGCGGCGCTCTCGTAGGCCATCCGCACGTCCGCGGTCAGCGGATCAGTCACCAGCCCGGTCAGCGGATCAGTCACACCCGCGGTCAGCGGATCAGGGCCGCCGCCGCCACCGCCCTGGTCTCCCACCATCTGAGTTCCTCGTCGTAGCCGCCGAGCGCCTTCTCCCACCCGAACTGCACCATGGCGCCCAGCAACGCCAGCGCCAGCTGACGTTCCCACCACGTCCCGGTATCGATGCCGCACGCCTCGAGCGCGTCGCGGTAAACCCCGATCGAGGTCTCCTTTGACTGCGGGAGGCGGCGGCAGTTGATCGCGAGGTACCAGGCCAGGTCGCTGGTTGCCGCGCCGTGACCGGGCTGTTCCCAGTCGAGGATGACCGTCCGTCCCGCGTCGTCGGTGCCGAGATTGTCGAGTTTCCAGTTGCTGTGCACGAAGGTGTGCGGCGTGCTGGCCAGGGCCTCCACCAGCGGGCCCGGGTCGAGCGCGAGCGGGGTCACCACGGCCGCGGCGGCCGGCGCCACCTGGGCCAGCAGCGGCCAGCCCTTGGCAACCAGCTGCGGCACCAGGTGCGCGGACCCGATGGCAGCCTCCGCCTGCGCCGTCCAGGGCGACAGCTCCAGGTAGCGGTGCATCGCGGGGACGACGTCGAACTCGCTGCCGCAGTCCCAGAACGAGGCGTGCAGGGCCGCCATGTGCCGCAGGAACCGCAGGTGCTGATCGAGCGCGATCGGCCCATCGGTGACCGGCACGAGCCAGGGGGTCACGTCGCGCATCAGCAGCGCGCAGCCCCCCGACGGGGCCGGGCCAGCCCGCTCTTCCCGGGCGGCCCCGACGATCGGCTGGTTGAAGCAATCCGGGAGGCGGGCGAGGATCCCCCGCTCCCAGAGCGCAAGCGGCGCGCCCCGCAGGCAGCCGGAAGCGCGCATGGTCCAGTCCTCGGCCAGGTCAAGGTGCTTGAGCATGTAGCGCTGCCCGCCGATCACCACCCGCTCCAGGCTGGCCCCGGACTTGCCCGGCGCCTCGGCGAGCGGTGACCGCTCAGTCGCCCCGGCGAGCAGTTCGGCCACGTCACCGTACATCTGCGGCGCGCCAGCGGGCGGCGCGCCGGCGGCCGGGGACTCACGCATCAGCGGCCTCCATCTCGGCGAGCAGCGCGGCGGGCCAGCGGCCGCCGCAGAAGACCGTGTCGGCAACGATCAGGTCATCGCGCACCGTGAGCAGGTGCAGGTGATGGCCCGCGTGCGGGACGTCGTTCTCGGTCCAGCTGAGCGTGTACTCGACCACCTCACTTGGCCCGCCCCCGAGCGGATAGCGGCGCAGCTCGTCGAAGTGGCCAGGGTCGGCGAACCAG
>JBEKFH010000044.1:0-19568 GCA_050013415.1 Streptosporangiaceae bacterium
CGGCCCTGCCGGACGGCGCGCTGCTGTGGGCCGCGTCCAGCCTGCCGATCCGCGACCTGGACCAGCAGATGGCCCCGCGCGCCGGCCTGCGGGTGCTGGCCAGCCGGGGGGCGAGCGGCATCGACGGGCTGGTGTCCTCGGCGATCGGCGCCGCGCTGGCGCACCAGGCCGCCGGCGGCGGCCCGGCCGTCGCGCTGCTCGGCGACCTGGCGTTCCTGCACGACGCGCCCGGCCTGGTGCTCGGGCCGGAGGAGCCGCGGCCGGACCTGTGCCTCGTCGTGGTCAACAACGACGGCGGCGGGATCTTCTCGATGCTGGAGCAGGCGGCGATCCCCGGGCCGTTCGAGCGGCTCTTCGGCACCCCGCACGGCGCGGACATCGGCCAGCTGGCGCGGGCGTTGGGCCTGCCCTGCGCGCGCCTCGGGCAGCCCGCTGACCTGCCGGGGCTGCTGGCGGGCGGTGGCCTGCGGGTGATCGAGGCGCGCACCGATCGCGCGGCGGGCGCGGCGCTGCGGGCCAGGCTGCGGCAGCAGGCCAGCGCCGCTATCGGCGCCGCCCGGCCGCGCTGATCGGCCACCGGGCCGCGCTGATCACATGATCCGGACGCGGGGGTCGAGCAGCGCGTAGCCCATGTCCACGACGATGTTGGCGATGACCACGAAAGCGGACGCGACCAGCACGAAGCCGATGATCACCGGCAGGTTGCCGGTGTTGATCGCCTGCAGGGACTCGAAGCCGAGGCCGGGCAGTCCGAACACCTGCTCTACCACGATGACGCCGCCGAGCAGCGCGCCGATGTCGACGCCGAGCTGCGACACCACCGGGGTCAGCGCGGCCCGCAGCCCGTGCCGGAGGATCACCCGGCGCTCGGACAGGCCCTTGGAGCGGGCGGTGCGGATGAAGTCCTCGCCCATCGTGTCGAGCAGCGATCCGCGGGACAGCCTCGTGTAGACCGCCGCCTGAATGGTGGCGAGGGTGATCCAGGGCAGGATCATGTGCCCCATCCACGGGATCACGCCGGTGGACAGGCCGGCGTAGCCGGTCGAGATCCAGCTGACGCCGTGCTCGTTCAGCGGCAGGAACACGCCGAGGATCAGCAGTTCGCCCAGCACGAACGCTGGCATCGAGAGACCTGCCAGCACCCCGACCGTGGCGACGCGGTCGAAAAGGCTTCGGGCCCTGGTGGCAGACAGCACGCCGACGCCCAGGCCGACGATCAGCCAGAGCACCGTACCGCCGACCACTACCGATGCGGTGATCGGCAGGTCCTGCGCCAGGCTGGTCTTGACGGGCACGCCGGTGAGGTAGGAGGTGCCGAGGTTCAGGTGCGCCGTCCGGTCCAGGAACTGCCAGTACTGCACGCGCAGCGGCTGATTCAAGCCGAGATTCCTGATGATCTCCGTGATTACCTGCGGCGTGGCGCCCCGGCCGGCCAGTTCCCTGGCGACGACCTCGACCGGCCTGGTGAAGAACAACAGGAACGTTCCCGTGGAGACGATCCAGAGCACCACGATCCCGGTCAGGATCCGGCGGATGAGAAATCGCGCCATGCCCATCGCGGATCAATCCCCGAGTTCTGCGGCGGTCAGCGGGCCTGGGGTGCCTTCTCCGGCCGCTAGCCGGCGCCGGCGCTCGCGCCGCCCGCGCCTGCTGCCCGCGGCGAAGATCCGCTCGGTCCGCGGGTCAAGCGCGTCCCGGATCCCGTCGCCGAGCAGGTTGAATGCCAGCGTGGTGATCAGCAGCGCGGCGGACGGGAAGACCACGTACCACCAGGCGACCGTGTAGTAGTTCTGCGCCTCGGACAGGATGCTGCCCCAGCTGGCCGTCGGCTCGGGGACGCCGATGCCGAGGTAGGACAAGGTGGCCTCGAAGATGACGGCGGTGGGAATGTACAAGGTCGCCAGCACCAGCACCGGCCCCATCAGGTTGGGCAGGATGTCGATGAACATAATCCGCCATGGCCCGGCGCCGAGCGACCTGGCCGCCTCGATGTACTCCTTCTCCTTCAGCGAGATGGTCTGGCCGCGCACGATCCTGGAGATGCCCGCCCAGGAGAAGAACGAGATCACCCCGATCACGATCGTCAGGCTCGGGCTGAAGACGGCCGCGAGCGCGAGCGCGAGCACGATGTAGGGGAACGCGAGCACGGTGTCGATGAACCTGGCGAGCACCGTGTCCACCCAGCCGCCGAAGTACCCGGCGATCAGGCCGATGGTGACCCCGGCCACGGCCGCGATCGCGGTGGTGACGATCCCGACGAACAGTGAGATCCGCGCTCCGTAGAGGATCCGGATGAGCAGGTCGCGGCCGATGTAGTCGGTGCCGAGCAGGAAGCCGTGCGTGCCGGGCCCGACCGGCGCCCCGGTGCTCGTCGTGCCGGTGTTGGTGAACGCCTGGTCCGGGCCGTGGTGGTAGAGGCTGGCGAAGACCGGCGCGGTGATGGCGAGCACGACCATCACCAGGATCACCACCATGGAGGCGATCGCCACCTTGTCGTGCAGCAGGCGGCGCCAGGTGAGCTGCCACTGGCTGCGGCCCTCGATCCCGCCCCCGGCGGGCGCGGACTCGGCGGCATTGGCTTGGAACTCCAGCTCGCTGACGCTCATCGTCGCTCCCTTCCTGCCACCCTGGCCAGGGACTCGCCCTCCTGCACGGGGAAGTGGCAGGCGGTCAGGTGGCTGGCCGGGTCGCCCGGCTTGACCTCGAGCGCCGGCTCCTGCTGGCCGCACAGATCCTGCGCCTTCGGGCAGCGGGGATGGAACCGGCAGCCGCTGGGCGGATTGATCGGGGACGGCACATCACCGGACAGAATGATCCGGCGCCGCTGGGCCGCTGCATCAGGATCGGCGGCCGGTGCCGCGGACAGCAGCGCGGCGGTGTACGGATGCCGGGAGGTGTCGTAGACCTGGTCCTTGGGCCCCGACTCGCAGACGCGCCCCAGGTACATCACCGTGACGTCGTTGCTCACGTGCCGGACGACCTCCAGGTCGTGCGCGATGAACAGGTAGGACAGGCCGAAGTCGCTCTGCAGGTCGGCGAGCAGGTTGAGCACCTGCGCCTGAATCGACACGTCGAGGGCGGAGACGGGCTCGTCGCAGATGATCAGCTTGGGACGGAGTGCGAGCGCGCGGGCCACCCCGATCCGCTGGCGCTGGCCGCCGGAGAACTCCGCGGGGAACCGGTTGAAGTGCTCGGGGTTGAGCCCTACCCGCTCCATCAGTTCCTGCACGGCCTTCTTCCGCGCGGCGCCCTTCGCGGTCTTGTGCACGGCGAACGGGTCGCCGATGATCGCGCCGACCCGCCGCCGGGGGTTCAGCGAGCCGTAGGGGTCCTGGAAGATCATCTGGATCTCGCGGCGGACCGGCTGCATGGCCCGGCGGGACAGGTTGGTGATGTTGCGGCCCTCGAACGTGACCGTGCCCGAGGTGACCGGGATCAGCCCGGCGATGCAGCGGGCCAGGGTCGACTTGCCGCAGCCGGTCTCGCCGACCAGCCCGAGCGTCTGGCCCCTGCGGATCACCAGCGAGACCCCGTCCACCGCCTGGACCTGGCCGACAGTCCGCCGGATCAGGCCACCGCCGCGCACGGGGAAGTGCTTGACCAGCTTGTCCACCCGGACCAGCACATCGTCTTCGGTGTCCGGATCCGGCGGCATCGGCGGGGCGGCGTCGCGCGGCAGTGTGTCACTCACGCTATGACGCTCCCCTCGGCCTCGGGTCGATTCGCGATCGCCTGGGCGATCTGCGCGGCGGCAGCGTTGCGGCCGCGCTCGACCGCACGCCTGCGCAGTTCCTCCGCCTCGCTGGCCAGGCCGGCCGCCGTGACCGGCAGCCAGCAGGCGGACACGTGCAGCCCGTCGTCGCCCACCGGTGCCAGCGGCGGCTGCTCGGTCAGGCACCGGTCCATCACGTACGCGCAGCGCGGATGGAAGGCGCAGCCGGACGGCAGCCGGATCAGGCTGGGCGGCTGGCCGGTGATCGGCTTGAGCCGGTCGCCCGCCGCCGAGCTGTTCGGGATCGACTCGAGCAGGCCCTTGGTGTAGGGATGGTGCGGCCGGTAGAAGATGTCATTCTTGCTGGCTTTCTCAGCCGCCTTGCCCGCGTACATGACCATCACGTCGTCGGCGATATCCGCGACCACACCGAGGTCGTGAGTGATCATGATGAGCGCGGTGCCGGATTCCTGCTGCAGCCGGAGCAGCAGGTCGAGTATCTGGGCCTGCACGGTGGCGTCCAGTGCCGTGGTGGGCTCGTCGCAGATGATCAGCTCGGGACTCAGCGACAGCGCCATCGCGATCATCGCGCGCTGCCGCATTCCGCCGGAGAACTGGTGCGGGTAGTCGTTCACCCGCTCGGCAGGCCGCGGAATGCCCACCCGGCCGAGCAGGTCGACCGCGCGCTCGGTTGCCTGCTTCTTGCTGATCGTCTTGTCGTGCGACCGGATCATCTCGACGATCTGCCAGCCGACCTTGAACAGCGGGTGCATGCTCGTCAGCGGATCCTGGAAGATGACCGCGATCTGCGCGCCGCGGACCTTCCGCAGCTGGTCCGGCCGGAGGGTGAGCAGGTCGGTGCCCTTGAAGACCGCCTTGCCGTCGACTCGCCCGCCCGGGGTCAGGCCGAGCAGGGTCTGGGTGAGCACGGTCTTGCCGCTGCCCGACTCGCCGACGATGCCGATGGTCCGGCCGCTGTCGACGCTGAACGACACTCCGCGTACCGCCTGCACGATGCCGTCGGCGGTGGGGAAACTGACCCGCAGGTCGGTCACCTCGAGCAGGCTCAAAGGTCCCTCCGATGTGGCCGTAGCACGGTGTTCCCGGCGTTATCTGGGGATCCAGAGGGTACCGGTCGTGCCCTGTGCCTGGATCCGGCCGGGTACGCATTGGGGCATACCCGGCCGGATCTTTGGCCTAACGTGTCGTCGGGCCCTGGCCTAACTTGTCGGGCTGAGCCAGAGGTTGGTGACGTCCGGCCCGCCGATGTTGGGCGCGTACACGACGGCCGACGAGCCGACGTTGTGCACCCTCGAACTCGAGTAGTACGGCGCCAGCTGGTTCAGCAGCGGGACGAAGACGGCGTCCTTCATGACGTTCTCGTCCGCCTGGTGCCAGAGCGACCCGGCCGTGGTCAGCGACGTCGCCGCCTCGGCATTCTTGATCAGGCCGTCCAGTGCCGTGCTGTTGTAGCAGCCGTAGTTGTTGGTGTTGACCACGCAGTTGGTCTGGAACAGCGGCGAGATGACCGTGCGGCCGTTGTTGCCGAACCAGTCAGGGATCCATCCCGGGCTGGATCCGACGTCCCAGGTGCCGGCCTTGTTGTTCTCCGGGGAGTCGCCAAGGTCGACGAAGTAGCTCGAGCCAGGCTCGGGCTTGCCCTTCAGGTTGATGCCGCAGTTCTTCAGGCTGGCCTGGATCGCTACGAACACCTGCGTGTTGACGCTGTCGTCGATGTACAGGTCGCTCAGCGTCAGGCCATTCTTGTACCCGGCCTTGGCGAGCAGCGACTTGCACATCGCCACGTTGCCGTTGCCGTTGTCATCCGGGTAGAGGTTGTAGTTCTCGTAGCCGACGTTGCCCGGCGGGATGGCGGTATTGATGATCTTCACCACGGACGGGCCGCCGTACACCTTCTGCACGGCCACCTTGTCGACGCCGTACTCGATGGCCTGGCGCACCAGCAGCTTCTGCACCGCGCCGCCGACGTTCGGGCTGCGCAGGTTGAACACGATGTAGGGCAGCGTGTTGCTCCACGGCCAGATCTTGAACTTGGGATCGTGCTTGGCCAGCAGCCCGGCGATCGCGGTCGGCTCGAACGGCGTGTCGAGGACCAGGTCGTAGGTACCCGCCTGCTCGTCGGCCAGCTGGGTCTGCGCCGAGGCGACGCCCATCGTGACCGTGATCTCCTTGACGTACTGGTGCCGGAGCGGGTCGGTGGACTGCTTCCACGCCGGGTTGCGCTGCATCACGATCGACTTGCCGGCGACGTACGAGGTGATCTGGTACGGGCCGTCGGAGATCGTGTGAGTGTCCAGCTGGTTGCTGTTCGGCACGTAGGCGTCGTATTCCACGGGCCGGGCCGAGGTGAACGGCATCGCCATCATGTACAGGAAGTCGCTGGCCGGCGCCATCAGCTTGACCTGCAGGGTCAGCGGGTTCGGCGCGGACAGCCCCGCGATGGTGTGCGTGTTCTGGAAGTTCGCGATGTTGGTCGCGGTCGGCGCGTGCGACTTCACCGCGAAGTACGCGGCCTCGCTGTTGAGGTAGGTCTGCATCCCGACGATCGTGCTGCCGTAGTACAGCGGGTTGCCGACCGGGCTCACCGGGTTGCCGAACGCCTTGAACTCGCGGATGAAGTCGTCCGCCGTCACCTGGCGCGGCGGGCTGGTGTTCCAGTCAACGCCTGACCTGATGTGGAACGTGTAGGTTGTCCCGCCATTGGTGATCCCGCCGTTGGCCGCGCTCGGCACCACGGTGGCGACGTCGGCGACCGGGCTGGTCGCCTTCTTCCAGCCCGCGTCGCCGAGGGCGTTGTCCACCGAGTACGGGTAGCTGAGCAGCTGCCGGGTGTAGGCGCGCTCCAGGATGTAGTCCGCCGTGTAGTAGGCGGGCACGGTGTCGATGTGGTCGGGACCGCTGGCCGCGACGATGTGCAGGGTGCCGCCGTAGACCGGCTTGCTGCCGCTCGCGTTCGGCGTGGTGGTGGTGCTGGACTTCCCGCACGCGGCGAGCCCGGCGGCGGCCAGTAGCGCTACTGCCACGGCGGTAAGTCGCTTGGGCATGGGTGTCATGAGCGGAC
The DNA here is from genome assembly GCA_050013415.1 of Streptosporangiaceae bacterium. Taxonomy (GTDB): domain Bacteria; phylum Actinomycetota; class Actinomycetes; order Streptosporangiales; family Streptosporangiaceae; genus Palsa-506. Next base: position 6,795 of record JBEKFH010000044.1, read on the forward strand.
TCCTTCGGGCCTGACGCCAGGCGCAGGCATGTGATTGGTCACTCTTCGTGGGTACACGCATCGGCGCCACTTTGCTACCCGCACGGACGAAGCGGTCGAAAGCATTTACGGAACCGCAACCGCCCTGTGACCATGCATGAGCCCTGGCGGTGGCTCAGCCCTCCAGCGCGTCCTGCATGGGCCGGAATTTCGCCTGCGCCTCGGCCAGCTCGGCCGCCGGATCCGAGCCCGCCACGATGCCGCAGCCGGCGAACAGGCGGGCCCGCCTGCCGCTGAGCTGGCCGCAGCGCAGGGCGATGCCCCACTCGCCGTTCCCGCGCGCGTCGACCCAGCCCACCGGGCCGGCGTATCGGCCCCTGTCCATGCCCTCGAGTTCCCTGATCAGCTCCATGGCGGCATCGGCGGGGGTGCCGCAGACGGCGGCTGTCGGGTGCAGCGCGCCGGCCAGCGCGAGGGCTGACGCGTCCCTGGCCAGGGTGCCGCTGACCGTCGTGGCGAGGTGCTGGACGTTGGCCAGCCTGAGCAGGGACGGCCGCGGCTCGATGTCCAGCCGGTCGCAGAGCGGGGCGAGCACGTCGCGGACCGAGTCGACCGCGTAGGAGTGCTCGGCGGCGTTCTTGGCCGAGGCGAGCAGCGCCGCGCCGACCGCGGCGTCACGGGCGGCCGTGCCGCCGCGCGCCGCGGTGCCCGCGAGCACGTAGGAGGTGACCCGCCGCCCCTCGCGCCTGATCAGCAGCTCAGGCGTCGCGCCGGTGAGGCCGCCGCACGCGAACGCGTAGCAGTCGGGGTAGCGAGCCGCCAGCCTGCGCAGCACAAGCCGGACGTCGATCGGCTCCGCCGCCGTCGCGTGCAGGTCGCGCGCGAGCACCACCTTGGCAAGCGCGCCGTCGGAGATCCGCTGGACCGCCGCTGATACTGCCCGCTGCCATTGCGGCGCGGACAGGCTCCCGTCGTGCCAGCGGATGGCGCCGGGCGGGATTACCGGGGCACCGGCGGGTGTCACCTGGGCACCGGCGGTCACTGGGGCACCAGTCGTTACCGTGGCTGCCGTCACCGGGGTTGCCCGCCCGCCGCGGTCGTCGCTGGTGCCGTCGCTGATGGTGGTGTGCCAGGTCCGGCCGGCCGCACGGCCGATCACGGTGCTGGGCACCACCAGCACGGAGCCGTCCGACGCGGCGTCGAAGGTAAAGCTGCCGAACGCGACGGGCCCGCAGCCGGGAAGCCCCACGCTGTCATCGACCTCGGCGGTTTCCAGCAGCGCCCGCAGCCATTTCTCGGCGGCGGTGAACCGGTCCTCGCCGGCCGGCAGCGTGATCCTGGCCGCCTCGCCCCAGCCGACCAGTCCGCCGGCGCGGCGGACCCAGGCGACGGCGCCGGGACGCGGCAGCATGGCCAGCAGATCGCGGTCGTCGGTGATCGCTGTGGTGCGGACGACCAGCCGGTCCGGTGTCCGCAGGCCCGCGTCCCCCCGATCGGCTCCCACGCCACAACTGTACGTTGCGGCATTTGCCGCAAACACGCCGGCGCTCGGCGCCTGATCCTTCCCGGCGCGCGCCGCGCGTGGTATTTTCTCACTCAACAATTTCCCACTATCACGATCGGATTAATAGGGTAGATTGAAGGGGTTACCTGAATGATGGACACGAGGAGCGATGCATTGACGGACAGCGGCACCCGGATCCAGCCGCGGATCCAGCCAGGGGTCCGGCCCAGGATCCAGCCGCGGGCCCGGCCGGCGCGGCTCGGCCAGATCGTGGCCGAGATCGCATCCCATCCCGCGAGCTGGAGCGATATCGTTCGGTTCGACTCCGGCCGGCGCTGGTACCGGCGCCTTGAGCTGACCGACGATTATGAGGTGTGGCTGCTGAGCTGGCTGCCCGGGCAGGAAACCGGCTTCCATGACCATGGGGAGGCGGTGGGCGCGTTCGCCGTCGCCTACGGGGAGCTGCGCGAGCGGACGGTCCCGGCGAGGCGCCCGAGGGTCAGGAACCGGGCGCTGCTGGCCGGCCAGGTCAGGCCGTTCGGGGCGGGGCACGTGCATGACGTGGTTAACGTCACTGCCGGGCCCGCCGTCAGCGTGCACGCCTACTCCCCGCCACTCACCGCGATGCGCCGCTATCACCTCACCGCTGGCGGCCTGGTGTACGCGGCCACCGAGCATGCGGAGCTGGGCTGGTGACCACCGGCCCGCCGCGCGGTGCCCGCACGATCGACCAGATCCTCGCCGAGGCCAGGGCCCGCCTTGACCGCCTCGGCCCTGGCCAGGCGATGGCGGCGAGCCGGGACGGCGCGCTGATCGTGGACATCCGACCGGCGGCCCAGCGCGCGGCAGAGGGCGAGGTGCCCGGCACCCTGGTGATCGAGCGGAACGTGCTGGAGTGGCGCCTTGACCCCGCGTCGGCCGCGCGGCTGCCGCAGGCCGCCTACGACCTCCGCGTGATCATCATGTGCTCGGAGGGCTATACCTCCAGCCTGGCCGCCGCCGCGCTGCAGGATCTTGGCATCCGCCACGCGACCGACATCGACGGCGGCTTCCGGGCCTGGGCGGCGGCCGGCCTGCCGGTCGGGCCCGCCGGCCAGGCCGGCGGCAGCTGACCCCCAGCGTGTTCGTGATCACGGAAACTAAGGGGTGCCTGAGCACCCAACTGTTTCCGTGATCACGAGATATCAGGCCCGGGGCGGCAGGATGGCGGCCCTGGGGCCGCTGGTCAGAGCAGCGACAGTTGAACGTCGGCTCGGGTCGGCCAGCCGGAGCCCCGGCGTGGCGCGCCGGAGTCCCGGTGCGTCCGGCCGGCATCTGCGCGCGGTGACGGGACTCGCCGGGCGGCTGCGGGGCTGGCCCGGCCGACGCCATACCGCTCCGCCAGCTGCCGCACTTGCTCGGTGATGTGCTGCTGGTAGCCGCGCGGCGCGTACGCGCTCGTCCCGTACAGGGCCCGGTAGCGGGGGACCAGCTCCGGGTGCCGCTCGGCGAGCCATCGCAGGTACCACTCGCGGGCTCCCGGCCGCAGGTGCAGCACGATCGGGCTCACGTGCGCCGCGCCGGCCGCCGCGATCTCCCGGACGGTAGCGTCCAGCTGGCCGGGGGAGTCGGAGAGGAACGGCAGCACAGGGCCCATCAGCACGCCGCAGCGCAGGCCGCGCGCGGTGATCGCGGCACACGCCGCAAGCCGCCGCTGCGGGCTCGGGGTGCCCGGCTCGGCGGATCGCCAGAGCTCAGGGTCGGTGGATCCGACGGACATGTTCAGCCCCACGTCGGTGACCTCCGCCGCGCCGGCCAGCAGGTCGAGGTCACGCAGGATCAGGGTGCCCTTGGTGAGGATGGAGAACGGGTTGGCGGCGTCCGTCAGCGCGGTGATGATGCCGGGCATCAGCCGGTACCGGCCCTCGGCCCGCTGGTAGCAGTCCACGTTGGTGCCCATCGCCACGTGCTCGCCGCGCCATCGCGGCGCGGCGAGCTCGGCCCGCGCCAGCTCGGCGGCGTTGACCTTGACCACGACCTTCGAGTCGAAGTCGTGCCCGGCATCGAGGTCGAGATACGTGTGCGTGTTCCTGGCGAAGCAGTAGACGCACGCGTGGGAGCAGCCGCGATAGGGATTGATGGTCCAGCGGAACGCCATCCGCGACGCGGGCGGCACCTGGTTGATGATCGTCCGGGCCCGTACCTCGTAGAACGTCATGCCGCGGAAGCCCGGCGCGCCCAGCGTCCTGGCCACCGCGCCGGCCTCGAAGCCGGCCTCGAAGAGCGGCAGCGTCCCGGCGCGTCGGCCCCGGCCGGGCGCGGCGTCAGCGTCGGTCAGGCTGTCCCAGCGCACGCTATCGATGATAGAACAGAAGTTCGATCGAGACAAACACATATTCGACACGGCTGCGCTGCTCTGGCCGGCCGGCGCGGTGGCTGGTCGTTGCTCCTAGCCGGGCGGTGGCGTGGCCAGCCGCTGCTCCTGGCCGGGCGGCGCTCCTGGCCGGCCGGCGCTACTCCAGGTAGGCCGGATAGCCGCCATTTCCGGTCGGCCGGGATAGCAAAGAGCGGATAAAAATGTTGTGCTGGGGGATAGTAGAAGGCAGTCCCCACGCGGGCCGGGCGGAGGTGGCGCATGGCGCTTCCCATGGAAGAGCAGCGGATCCTCGCTGAGATAGAGCGCCAGCTAGCCGACGACTATCCGTCGCTAGCCAGGCGCCTGACGGCCTTCGGCCGCCCTGGCCTCGCCACCCGCCTCAGGACGCCGCGCGGCCGGGTGCTCGCATCCTTCCTCGCGGTCGCCGCCGTGGCGCTGCTGTCCGTGCTGGTGTACCTGCTGATCTCGCTGCGCACCCCGCCCGCCCGGGCCGTGCACCCGCGCACGGGCGCGCACAGCGAGGTGCTCGCAACGGCCAGCCGCGGCACCGCCCCGGCCGCCAGCCGAGGCGCCGCGCCGGCCGCCAGCCGCGGCACCGGCCGGGCCAGGCCGTTATCGCCTCAGGTCTCGCGCCACAGCTGCAGCAGGTACTGCTCGAGGCCGTCGAGTTCCTTACGCGCGCTCTGGAAGTCATCGCCGAGCGGGTCGAAGTCCCGCTCAAACAGCTCGTCGTACAGGCGCACGACCTGAGCCCGGTTGCGCGCATAGACGCGCACCCCGTAGTCGCCGACACCGCCCGCCAGCTTCAGGCCGCGGATGGCGTGGCCCGCCGAGCCCATGTCCACGCTCAGCTGGCCGCGCAGGTACAAAACGCACTTGGCCTCGTCCTCATAGCCGTCGCTGAAGGCTGGCGGAGCACTGTCCCATTCCTCGATGATCACCCGCACGGCGACGTTCTCCTGGAGGCTCATCACCATCATCTGCTCGCGGTTGGAGCTGACCAGGGTGTCGCTGGGCGGCACGGGGCCATTCGGCGCGTCGGCATCGACGGCCGCGTCGTGGATCCGGAACATCTTCCGGTCCGGGTAGACCGGGATCTCGAGCCGGAGCAGCCTGCGACTCACAGGGCCCCCTTACTCAGGCACGGCATCGCACTCCTAGCATGCCTCGGATAGATGCGGCACAGGCGCGCAATGAGATACAAAGGTGCGGCTGTGACGCTGGGTGGCACCGCATCGCAGGCCGTACAGCCCCGCCCGGGTGCTTTGGGCGGTTATCCTCCCGTCATGACAGAGCCCGGCGCCGGCCTGAGCGGAGTCACCCACCGTTACGTTGATGTCCGCGGCCTGCGGATGCACATCGCCGAGGCGGGCAGCGGACCGCTGGTGCTGCTGTTGCACGGCTTTCCCGAGTCATGGTACTCGTGGCGTCATCAGCTGACCGCGCTGGCAGCCGCCGGCTTCCACGCTGTCGCCCCTGACCAGCGCGGATACTGCCGCACCGACCGGCCGCAGGCCGCCGGGGCCTACACGATCCTGCACCTGACCGGCGACGTGATCGGGCTGATGGACGCGCTGGGGGAGCGGCAGGCGGTCGTGGCCGGGCATGACTGGGGCGCGCCGGTGGCCTGGCACGCCGCGCTGCTGCGGCCGGACCGGGTACGGGGAGTGATCGGGCTCAGCGTCCCTTACCGCCCGCGCGGCTCCACTGCGCCCATCGCGGCCATGCGCGCCCGCCTCGGCGACGGGTTCTACATGGTCTACTTCCAGCAGCCGGGCGTGGCCGACGCCGAGCTTGCCCGCGACCTGCCCGGGACCTTCCGCAAGATCCTGTTCAGCGCCTCGGGCGACGGGCCGGGCGGGCTGCCGGTGATCCCGCCCGGCGGCGGGTTCCTCGACATCTGCGCGGAGCCGGCCGTCCTGCCCGGCTGGCTGACCGGCCATGACATCTCCGTTTTCGCTGATGACTACACGTCAGCGGGATTCACCGGCCCGCTGAACTGGTACCGCAACCTGGACCGGAACTGGGAGCTCACCGCCGCCTGGCACGGCGCCCCGGTCACGGTGCCCGCCCTCTACCTGGCCGGCGAGCGCGACCTCGTGGTGAACATCCCCGGCACCCGCCAGATGCTGCCACGGATGCGCGAGTGGGTGCCGCTGCTGCGCGACGCCGTGCTGCTGCCCGGCTGCGGCCACTGGACCCAGCAGGAACGGCCCGCCGAGGTCAGCGAAGCGATCATCAGTTTTCTCGGCGGCCTGAGCTGACCGGCGGCAGGCCGCCGCGCTCCCGCGCCTCCGCCCACAGCTCCGCGTAGCTCCTCGCGGCGCTGCTGCGCGGGGCGAACGCGGCAACCGGGGCCCGCCGCACCGACATCTGCTCGATCACCGACAGGGCGCCGATGGCGGTGGCCGCGATGTCGGACCGCTCCTTCGGCAGTGCCGCGGCGATCTCGTTGTGCAGGCTCTTGCGCCGGTCGATCATCGAGAAGAACGCGAGGACATCCGGCCGGTGCCCGTCGAAGGCGGCGATGAAATCGGTGAGCTGGTCGAGGGTGCGGACCGACAGCGTGGTCGGGATCAGCGGCACGAGCAGGATGTCGGCCGCGCCCAGCACGCTCTCGGACAGCAGCGAGATGCTGGGCGGGCAGTCGAGGAACACCACGTCGTACTCGGCCCGCAGTGGCGCGAGCAGCCGGCTGAGCTTGCGGGCCGGCTTCCTGGCCGCGTCCAGCAGCAGGTCCAGGTTGCGGTAGGTGAAGTCGGCGGGGAGCAGGTCCAGGTTGTCGAAGTCGGTCGCCTTGATGGCGTCGTCCAGGCTGCGGGTGCCCTGGATCAGCGCCTTGCCGCCGCCCTTGACCCGCGGCCTGATACGGAACAGGAACGTGGCCGCTGCCTGCGGGTCGAGATCCCAGAGCAGCACCTTGTAGCCGTCCCGGGCCGCCAGGTAGGCAAGGTTGACCGCCGTGGCGGTCTTGCCCACGCCGCCCTTGATGTTGTAGGTGGCGAAGATCTTCATGATGCGGCCGCCTCGGTGAGGGCCTGGATCCGGCGCTGGCTGGCCGGGCTTGCGAACTCGCGGAATCTCCCGGCGAACTCGCCCCGGGCCCGCTGCTGGCGGGCCGCGAGCCCGGCCGCGATCTCGCCCATCGCGAGCAGCGTGGCGGCCGGGGCGGTCCGCTCGTCCATCATCTGGCCGGCGAAGGCCCGGATCTCCTGCCGCTGCACCTCGGTGTCCTGGAACTCGCCGAGGCAGTCCTGCAGGGCCTTCAGCCCCCTGACCACCTGCCAGTGCTCGCCGGGGTCGTAGAGCGAGCCGAAGATCTCCAGCAGGTAGCGCAGATCCTTGCAGCGCTTGCGCAGCTCGTGCATGCTGTCGGGGGCCGACGTCGCGGTGATCGCGCCGCCGTCGCTGAGCACCCGCCGGCCCGCCCGGCGGATCCGTTGGGCGGCAAGCTGGGCGGCGGCCGGCCGCCGCCGGGAGCCGTCCGCCGCGGTGCCCAGAGCCTCCCGCCAGTCGTCGGCCAGCCGGGCGAACCGGGCGCTGCGCAGCCCGCGGGCCAGCCGCCGCTGCTCGGCGGCGCGCCGCCTGGCCAGGTACTGATGGAACGGCGTCAGCTCGGCGGGCGTGGCCGCGACCAGGCTCGCGGCCATCTGGTCGAAGCCCAGCAGGTACACGTCCAGATCCCTGGTCGGCGTGGTCAGGTCACCGAGCCACTTGAACTCGGGCCGGAACCGGCCGGCCAGGCCAGGCGGCAGCGCGTCGCCGGCCAGCTTGAGCGCCGACCGGGTCCGGCGCACGGCGATCCGCAGGTCGTGCAGGAACTCGGGGTCGATGTCCCGAACCGTGCCGCTCACGTTGGCCTGCAGCGTGCCGAGAAGCTGCTCGAGCACCGCGGCGACCGCAGCCCCGGCGGCCATCCGCGGCTCCAGCCGGATGTCGATCTTGCCGGAGTAGTCGCCCGGCCGGCGGCCTGCCGCCGAGAGCGCCGCCTCCAGCGCGCCCATCGCGCCGCCGGCCGCCCCGTGCGCGGCCGCCAGCAGGCCGGCCAGCTGGCTCGCCTGCGCCTGGTAGCCGCGCAGCGCGCTGACCGTCAGCCGCGGCGGCACTGGCGCCCGGGCCGGGTGGGTCACCGACATCCGGTCCAGCGTCACCCGGGCGATCGTCTTGTCGTCGGAGTTCAGCACCCGCATCTCGCGGACGGCGCTGGCCGCACGCGCGACCGGCATCAGGGCCCGGACCCCGACGACCGGGCCCAGCCGCTCGCGGAGCGGCCCCTCCGGCAGCGCGTCCAGCCGGGCCGGCCACCTCGGCTGCCCGCCGCGGGCAGCCCGCTGGACCGCGAGCGGGCTGCCGTCCCGGCCGGTCAGCGTGAACCGGGCGGCGCCGCGAGCGCCGCCGAGCTCCAGCGTCAGCCCGGCCCGGTAGAGCCGCCAGTCGAAGGTGTCCAGCCAGGTCCGCCGCACCGCTGCGGCCGGCCCGTCAGCGTGCCAGCGCAGCCGGGGTCCTAGCGCCACCAGGCAGTCGTCGGATTCCGGCATGCCGCTGTCGTCGAGCATGAACTCGGGCGGCGCGTTGCGCAACAGGGGCCTCACGGAAGGTGACGAAGGACGTGCGTAAGAAAATTACCCAAAATGGACATTGGGCGCCATTTAGGCGGCGCTCAGTCTAGCAGCCCGAGTGTGCCCGGGGCCAGTGCGACCGGGCCGCAGGCACGCAGCGGCGGCGCTCGCCTAGCCTTGGCCTCGTGACCAACCCGGACTGGGCGACGATCGCCTCGCTGGCCACCGCCGGCGGCACGCTGGTGCTCGCGGTGTCCACGTTCGCCTCGGTCAGGTCGGCGAATCGGGCGGCGCGGGCCGCCGAGCGGTCGTTGCTCGCGGGGATGCGCCCGCTGCTGATGCCGTCCCGGCTGCAGGACGCCGAGCAGAAGATCCTCTTCGGCGACGGGAAGTGGGTCCATGTGCCGGGCGGCGGGGCGGCGGCCGAGGTGGCGGTCGCCGGGGAGGTTGGTGACCTGGCGCCCCGCGGCCTGTCCGGCCCGGGCTCAGCCGGCTTGGACGGCGGCGGCGTGGACGGCGGCGGCTTGGAGGACAGCGGCCTGGAGGACGGCGGCCGGCATGACGGCGGCCTGGAAGATGCCGTCTACCTGGCGATTTCACTGCGCAATGCCGGAACGGGAATCGCGGTGGTGCACGGCTGGCGGTTCTCGCCGCGGCCGCTGCTGGCAGGCGACAAGCACCCGTCGCCCGAGTTCCGCCGCCAGGGCCGCGACCTGTACATTCCGGCTGGAGACATGGGCTTCTGGCAGGCCGCGTTCCGTGACCCGGCCGACCCGCAGTATGCCGAGGCGAAAAGGGCGGTCGAGTCACGGCAGTCGGTCACGATCGACCTGCTGTACGGCGACCACGAGGGCGGGCAGCGGATGGAGAGCCGCTTCAACCTGCTGCCGGTCCGCGAGGGCCGGTGGCTCGCGTCGGCGGGCAGGCACCACAACGTCGACCGGCCCGACCCGCGATGAGCCGGCCGGCATAAGGAGATGCACCGATGCTGTACGCGTTTGGCTTTGACCGGGTCAGCGTGCTGGTCAGCGACCTGTACTTCGTCGATCCTGCGCCGGGCAAAGGCCAGGACAGCGCCGAGCGCGGTGTCCGGCTTGAGGTCAGGATGCTGGAGCGCGGCGAGCTGAAGGGCTCGATCTACTCGGCCCAGCCGATCGGGATCGGCCAGCCGGTCTGGCGCGCCGACCTGCTGGAGTCAGTTGACAGCCCGCCGGGAAGCCTGGACCGCGCCCATCACCACCCGGCCTTCACCGGCTGGGAGCCCGGCCACCGGGTGTTCGACGAGCGGCTGTCCGCCAGCCCGGTCGCCTGGGTGGGGGAGCAGTTGTCCGACTTGCGCGCGCTGCTCAGCCGGGCCGGCATCGAGACCAACGAGATGCTCGCCGCGGACGCCGAGAGCCTGCGCGGCTACGTTCCGGAGATCATGGCGGCAGTGCAGGGGCTGCTCGACCGGGTGAAGGCCGGCGAGCTCGCGACCGCGCCGGCGGCGTCACCCGGCGCAGCGCCGCTGATCAGCGCCCGAGTCGGCTGGCTCTAGCAAGTGCGCGCCGGCTGGCTCAGAGCGGGGTGCGCTCCAGCCAGCGGGAGAGCGTCGCGGCGTCGCCGATGACCTGCACCGACGGGTCATCCGGCGGCAGCCGCCGCAGCAGCATGAGCAGCAGCCGCGCGGCCGGGCCGCGGACGGCGACGTCGCCCTTCTCGTGGCCGCGGGACACGGTCACGCCTGCCCGGCCGGCCCGCACGGTCCACTCGCCCGCTCCGGCCAGGTCGTCGTCGGTGGCGTGGACGTGCAAGGAGCCGCCGGGCGGCAGCGCGTCAGCGCGGGGGTCCGGGCGGCCGTAGATCGGGCCGGACAGGAAGCACAGCCATTCGTCGACTGCGTCGGCGGCGAGCAGCGGATCGAGGTCCGGCACGCGGCCGGCGGAAAGCTCGGCGTCCGCCCGGTGCACGGCCGTCTCGTGCGCCATCCGCCGCGCCCAGAAGCTGGCCGGGCGGCTCTCGCCGAACGCCCACACCGGGGCGCTGCCTGCTTCGCGCACCGCGCTTATCAGCCGCCCGGCGCCGGCCCGCAGCCAGGCGGCGCGCTGCGCGGGCTCGGCCGGAAACTTGCCGTCCGGCACCGACCGGAACGGGATGAACTCGGCCGACCGGGTGGTCACGATCTCCGCCGCCCACCGGTGCGCGCGGCCGACGTGAATGGACAGTTCCCGCAGCGTCCAGTCCGGGCAGGCAGGCACCGGCTGGGTTAGGTCGGCCTGGCCGGCCATCCCGGCGATCGTCGCGGTGCTCGCATCGATCTCGGCGCAGAGCCGGTCGACGCTGACCTCCGGCCCGGCGCTCGCTGGCACGGCGCTCTCCGGCACGGGGTCAGGCGGCACCGGGTCAGCCGCAGCCGCAGCCGCCGCCGCAGCATCCGCCGCCGCCACCACCACCACCACCACGACCGCCGCCAGCCGGGCCTGCGCTGGCCCGGCCGCCGACCGCTACGGCGGACAGCAGCTTCACGGTGTCATCGTGGCCCGCCGGGCAGGTGCAGGGCTCGGACGCCTCGCTCATCGGCCTTGCTCGCTCGAAGGTCGCCCCGCAGGCGCGGCATCGGTACTCATATCGCGGCACGGGCCAAGCCTACGCCAGATCCGGGCCGCGCTGATCTGGCGCCGCCTGCCCAGCCGTCGCCGCTGGCACGGGAGCCGCCGGGCGGGCTGCGTAATTCCCTGAAATGGGTGGCCGGGCGGGCTCTGGCGGCGCGTCCCCGTCGGCGGGGGTGTCGTAGTAGAACTGCCGGCCGCGGGTCAGCGAGACGAGGGCGCCGGCCACCGACATGGCGATCGCGGCGGTGAAGACGATCACCAGGCCGTGGTGGAACGGCCCGGAGATCAGGTGCGGGAAGTACTGCTTGCTGGTCAGCGCCGCGATGTTGCGGGCTGGCAGCCGGCTGAGCTCGCCCGATCGCGCGAGCAGGTTGCGGATCGGGTTGACCCCGAGGAACGCCGCGAACAGCGTGCTCACCGGCGGCAGGCTGGCCAGGTGCGCGGCGAGCGCGGCGGGCACGCCGTGCGCGCGCAGGCCGCTGCCCAGGGTGCGGGGCAGGGTGGACGCCAGCCCGGCGATCATCAGCGAGAAGAAGATGCCGATCGACAGGGACATGCCGGAGTTCTGGAACGTCGCCCGCATGCCGGAGGCGGCGCCGCGGTTCCTGGCCGGGACGCTGCTCATGATCGCCGAGGTGTTCGGCGAGGCGAACAGGCCGGAGCCCACGCCGTTGAGGAAGATCAGCAGCGCGAACTTCCAGTACGGGAAGTCGACGGGCAGCAGCATCAGCCCGGTGAGCGCCGCCGCGCTGATCAGCAGCCCGGAGGTGGCGAAGAGCCGCTGGCCGAACCGGTCCGACAGGTACCCGGACACCGGGCCCGCGGTGAGGAACCCCAGCGCCAGCGGCGTCAGGTAGATACCCGCCCACAGCGGCGTGTCGATGAAGGCATAGCCGTGCAGCGGCAGCCAGATGCCCTGCAGCCAGATGATCAGCATGAACTGCAGGCCGCCGCGGGCGATCGAGCTGAGCAGGCTGGCGATGTTCCCGGCCGCGAACGCGCGGATCCGGAACAGGCCCATCCGGAACATCGGTTCCGCGATCTTCGTCTCCAGGACGCAGAAACCGATCAGCAGCGCGATCCCGGTCGCCATGCCACCGAGAACGAACGGGCTCGTCCACCCGGTCGGGTGCCCGCCGTAGGGCTGGATTCCGTAGGTGATGGCGACCAGCAGCAGGCCGGCGCCCAGCGCGAAGGTGAGGTTGCCGGCCCAGTCAATCCGCGCGCGCCTGGTGGTGGCGATCTCGCGCAGGCTCCGGTACGCCCAGACCGTGCCGAAGATGCCGATCGGCACGTTGACCCAGAACACCGCGCGCCAGTCCCAGGCCGCCAGCAGCCCGCCGAGCAGCAGCCCGATCAGCTGGCCGGAGATCGCCGAGATCTGGTTGATGCCCAGCGCCATGCCGCGCTGCCGGGCCGGGAACGCGTCGGTGAGGATGGCAGCCGCGTTGGCCATCAGCATCGCGCCGCCGAAGGCCTGCACGATCCGCCAGCCGATCAGCCAGAGCGCGCCCGAGCTGCCGGTGAGCGGGTCGAGCGAGAGCGCGATCGAGGCGGCGGTGAACACCACGAAGCCGAGGTTGTAGATCCGCACCCGGCCGTAGATGTCGCCGAGCCTGCCGAGCGTGACCACGAGGACCGCGGTGACGAGCAGGTACCCGATGATCATCCACAGCAGGTAGGTGATGTTGCCGGGAGCCACCGGGTTGAGGTGGATGCCGCGGAAGATGGCGGGCATGGAGATGATCACGATGGACGCGTCGATCGTCGCCATGGTGATGCCGA
>JBEKFH010000045.1:0-19247 GCA_050013415.1 Streptosporangiaceae bacterium
AGCGTCTCCGCGATTTCGCGGTTGGTCTTTCCTATCGCCGCTAGGCGCGCGACGGACGTCTCGGTGCTGGTCAAAGCTTCCCAGCCGCTGACCGGGCGCTTCGGACTGGCAATGCGCCGCAGAACGCCCAGCTGCCTGAGCCGGCCGCGTACCCGCGCCGCATCCCAGCTGGCGCCGATCTGCGCGTTAATCGCCAGGGCGCGATCGAATGAGCGAATTGCGTCAGCGGTGGCGCCCGCTGACGCCTGCAGGCGTCCGAGGTCTTCGAGTGCGGACGCCGTTGCCAGCGGGCGCGGTCCGCCGGCAAAGAGCGAGACTGCGCTCTGCAGTTCGTGCGCCGAGCCCTGCCATAGCCCTCGGGCGTGCGCGGCCGCTGCCTGGAAAGAGACGACACCAGGGCTGAGGTCACGGCGGCGCTCTGCTTGCTCGACGGTGTGCTCGGCAAGTTGCCCGTCACCGACCGCCACCGCGATCCGCACCAGTTGCGGATCGTCTTCTATCTCGAAGGGGAACAAGGGGAACAGCCTCAGGCGATCGGCGTGACCGCAGGCGCCAAGCCAGTCGCGGGCCTCGTCAGCGTTACCGAGAGACATCGCGTGCAGCGCCAGGTACCAGGCGCCGTGATGCTGGACGACCGGTGCGCTGGCTCGTAGCATCAGCTTGGCCATCTCCGCGACCTCGTGGGCGCTGGCGTTGTCGCCGCCGTGGATCTTCAGCTTGCCCAGCGCGACCAAGTTGAGAGCCTCCCTCGGGACGAGCCGGTCGGCGTCCTCCAGACTGGAGGGGCCCTCAAGCGCCACGGCCGCCTCCGCCAGCCGCCCCTTTTGCAGCAGTTGTCGGCCTTTCCAGGTCTCGAACATCCGCAGCGCCCAGTTCTGACGGTCCTTCTGGGCCCCGGCGATACCGTCTTCCACCAAGTCAAACGCCTCGTCAAAACGGTCGAGCGCAACGAGGAACGTCGCCCTGAAGTTGTCCGCCATCCGTGCCCTGGCGTCGTCTTGGCGCGGGGGCCCGTCCCGCTGAGCGGCAGCGACGATTTCAAGAGCCCCGGAGACGTCCGACAGCTGATACTGAAGGGCGGACCGGGCCAGCTCCAGCGTGAACCAGCCGATCCGCTGGCGGCCGCCGCGCACGGCATCGCGGGCCTGTGGGTATAGCTCGCTTGCCTCTTCCGTTCGCCCGGCCACCACCAGATTGTGGAACAGTGCGGCCCAGAGCAGGGCACGGGTGTCGGCCGAGAGCCCGGGCAATGCCAGCGCCGCGCGGGTATTGTCTGCCCGCACATCAGAAGGCAGGTCAAAGATGCCGGCTACCGCCAGGCGCACCGTAGCCTCTTCCTCGGCGGGCAATGTCTGTCGCAGAGCCGAGGCGGCAAATCGCGTGGCCTCGTCGAGCAGGCCTGCGGCGAAGAGGGCAACCGCGCGCGTCGCGACGAGGGGACCGTGGAGTGCGTGTCGCGAAGGCGACAGTTCGAGCGCTCGGCCGGCCAGCGCGGCGGAAGTGGCCGGGTCGCTCGACCTAAGATTGCCCGCCGCCTCGAGCAAGATCGCGATGGCGGCTTCGTCACCCGGCTCGGCGCAGTCGGCGAGTTGCTGCGCGACCTCGACGGGAAGCGCGCCTTGGGATAGGAGCACGTCGGCGGCTTGACGGTCGAGCGCCCGGCGAACCGGTACCGAGGAACTGGCCCGCACCGCCTCGCGGATCAAGTCGTGGCCGAATGCCAGCCGGTCGCCGCTCTCGGTCAAGATGTCAGCCTGGACAAGATCCTTGATCGGGTCAAGCAGCTCCGTGATCGGCATGCGGCCCAGCTCGGCCAGTTCGTCGACGGAGAACCGCATGCCTAGCGCCGACGCCAGTGTCGCCACCCGGCTTGCGGCCGGGGACATCCGCAGCAGCCGAACACGCATGTTGTCGCTATTGCGTCTGGGCATGCGGTCTTCTAGGAGCCTCGCCCGGCCGGCTTCCATCGTGACGATGCGGTCGTCCTGCAAGCCGCGGAAGAACTCGATAAGCAGGAACGGATCTCCCCGGACCTGCTCGGCCTTCCGCAAAAGTTCATCGCCGGGCTCGCCGCCGAGGACGTCGGTGGCGATCTCCACGACGGCCTCACGCCCCAGCGGGCCGAGCCTGATCACCTCGGCCCCCTCGTCTTCCAGCTGGTCCCTAGCGCTTTGCAGCGAGGGAGGGCCCTGGTCTGGGCGGAACGCCATCACCCAGCCGACGGGCAGGGAGGCAAGCTGTTTCGGTAGGTGCCGGATCGCCACCGCGCAGGCGTCTCCGGCCCAGTGCAGATCGTCGAGGCAAATGAGCAAAGGATCTCGCAGTGCCGCCCTTTCGATCAGCGCCTGGAGGTCCTGAAGCAACCAGAACCGCTGCTCAGGGGATGCGTGCAGATCGCCCAGGGCCTTGCGCGCAAGGAGGGGGTCGTCGCCGCCGAAGAGCGCATCCAAGAGCACGTCAAGCCCTGTTGCTCGGCGATGAGGCTCCGCCGCTGCGCGTCCGACCCGGAAGGAACGCTCGGCCGCCATCGACGCGCACGCCTCCAGCAGCCGGGTCTTGCCCAGCCCAGCCCTTCCCTCGACGATGATGACCGAGCCGACCCCGGATCGGACCTCATCGAGGCGGGCGCCGATAGCGGCTGTCTCGGCGGCGCGGCCACGCATCGGATGCGCTCGAGAAGCACGTGCCGCTGAGCCGACTTCGGGAGCGCTGGCCGGTCCGTCATGACTCGGATTCTCAGCCACCGGACGCACAGCTCCGGACGGCCTCGCGCACCACGTCCGCCACGGCGGCGGGGCGCGAGAGCGGCGCCGCGTTTGACGCTCCTTCAACGACTCTGACCGTCGCCAGCATCCGGTCGTAGGAGAAACGATGAACGTCTGGATGGATCGCGCGATCGGCGGCCGGCAGGACCGCCCAGGACGGACGCGTCCGCCAGGCGGGCGTGGGCGCTTTCTCGCTGAAGGCAACCCCGGCGAGCGGGCGCTGTGAGATGGCCATGAACGCTGCCTCGGCGTCTGGCAAATCGGCGCAGAACGCCTCGTGAAACCCACTGGGGTCAATGATGAACTCGGCGCCGCCATCCAGCAGCGGGGAGGGCTTTAGGTACGGGCTGGCGGCGGGCGCGGGGAAGTTCGACTGGAGCGTGTCGAGGTCCTCGCCCTCATCGGGCGCGAATCCGGCGACATACACCAGCCCGACCACGTTGTCCGCCACTCCCGCCGCGGTGATGACGGCTCCCCCGTACGAATGGCCGACGAGCAGGACGGGGCCCTGGACCTGCTCGATCACGCATCTGGTGTACTCGGCGTCTTCGGTGGTGCCGCACAACGGGTTCGGTGGCGCCTTGATCGTCAGCCGGTCGCCCGCCAACTCGGCGTAAACCCGGCGCCAGCTCGACGCGTCCACGAACGCCCCGTGTACGAGAACGATGGTCGGGTCAGCCATGATCAGCATCCGCCTCTACGGTCGATTCGTCATGGTGACGGTACGTGCGGCGGCAGCTGCGTCGCGTCTGTCATACGACCTGATTACCTGGCCAGTTCCGCTAGGACGACCGGGCCCGGTCCAGGGCGGTATGGAGCTGGGCTCGATTGGCGACGTCGAGCTTGGAGAACACCGCGCCGAGGTGATAGCCGACCGTCCGGTGGCTGATGAACAGCTGCTCGCCGATCTCCCGGTTCGACAGACCGTGGGCCGCTAGGTGCGCGATCTGCGCCTCTCGTGCGGTCAGATCGCTGCCGGGGCCCTTGTCGCCCGGTCGTTTGCGGAAGGTCTCGCCGGTGGCGGCAAGCTCCCGGGTGGCACGATCGGTGAATGCGACTGCGCCGATCGCGTCAAACATGTCGCGGGCGAGGCGCAACTGCTCCCGCGCATCGGTCCGGCGGTCCTCGCGCCGAAGCCATTCCCCGTAAACGAGATGCGACCGGGCCAGGTCGACCGGCTGACGGGTGCGCTGCAGATGATCGATGGAAGCGCGGTAAAGGTCCTCAGCGGTGCCGCCGTCGCCCAGCAGCGCTCGGCACCGTGCCTCCACGCCGAGCACCCAGTCCGTGCCCGCCGCCGACGCCATCTCACGCAGGTTCTCGAGCGCCCGGGCCGCACGCTCGGGCTGCCCCGAGCGTACGGCCGACTCGATCAGCTCGGTCCCGATCCAGACCGAGTAGATCACCGGTTCCTCATAGACCGACGCAGCGGCAGTCAATGCGTCCTCGTATCGGCCCAGGGCGTTGCAGAGAATCGCCCGCTCCAACTGAACCCACTTGACGGCTCCGCCCTCTCCGCGTTCCGTCGCCGCCTGCAAGGCGGCGTCGATCAGCGTGAACGCGTCGGTCGGCGCCCCGTAGACGGCGGTTGCGACGGCGGCATACGGGAGAGTGGGGATTCCGGTCGCCTCGCTGACCATCTCGATCTCTTTGACGAGCGACGCGGCGACCGCGAGCTCGCCGGCCAGGATGTGCGTGATCGCGCGGTTGGTCAGGGCAATCGGCAGGACGTCCAGCTGTCCGGTATCCCGGGCGAGCTGAAGCTGACGCCTCGTAAGCGTGTCCCACGCCTCCGCGTCCCACAGCGTCAGGGCAAGCTGCGCGCCCAGGACGAGCCATCCCAGGTCCCGGGGGGTAGAGAATTCGCCGTGCCGCAGTGCCGCCACCGTCTGCTCCGACAACGGCATGCCAGCGCTATAGCCGTCCAGGATCAGGGTCACAAAAGCTCGCAAGAGAAGGTCAGGGGCTTCAGGCGCGTCAGGCCAGGCCACCCCGCGAGCGGCCTCGGCCACGTCCCGCAGGTCCGTTTCCTTGGCGAAGCTCCCGGCGAACAGAACCGCCCGCATCGCGTCAAGGTACGCTTCGCGCGCCCCGATCCGGTCAAGCGGCTCCAGGCTCCTTGCTGCTCTGAGCAACAGCGCAGGCGCGTCACCTCCGCGGCCAATCGCGAACGCGATACGAGCCCGCAGTACCTCAAGCCCTGCGGAGCCAAGCTCGTCCAGCGGTCCCCTGTCGGCGACCGACAGCAGGTCTCGAGCGGTGCGCGGTTCGCCGGCCGCCAGTCTGGCCTGCGCGGCGGCGAGCGCCCTCACCGCCCGCCGGTCGAAGTCTGCGGTCAGCGTCAGCGCGCGTTCGAGAAACGCGGCTTCGGCGGCATATCCACCGCGTGCTCGCGCGCGGTCCCCGGATCGCTCCAGTTCCACCGCGACCCGCTCGTCAGGGCCCGCTGCGGCGAGTGCCAAATGCCACGCCCGGCGGTCAGGATCAAGGTCGGGATCCGTCACCTCGGCCAGCGCACCGTGAACCGAGCGACGCATCCCCGGCATCGCGAGCCGGTACACAGCAGAACGGACGAGCGGGTGACGGAACTCCACCTTCGCGCCCACCTCAAGCAGACCGGAGTCCTCCAGTGAACCAGCGGCATCCCGAGGAACGCCGAGGAGATCGGCCGTGCGCCATAGCAGGGCCGGATCACCGGCGGGCTCGGCCGCAGCGATCAGCAAGAGCATCTGCGCGCTCGCGCTCACACCCTGAACCCGACGCTGGAAGCTCTCCTCCAGCCGAACCCACAGGCCGCGAGAGTCGTGACTGTCGGGCGCGTCCTGCAACCCCGCGGCGGTCAGTCGGCGAGATAGCTCAAGCAGCGCGAGCGGATTGCCGCGGGTCTCGGCGATGAACCGCTCCCGCACCGCCTCGTCCACTGGCGCGGTCAGCGCGGATCCGAGTAGGTGGCGCGCATCCTCGGGCGCGAGCCCCGAGAGCATCAGCTCGGGCAGGCCATCGAAGTGCGCTATCCGTTCCCGCACTGCGAAGACGATGCCTACCTGCTCGGCGTCGAGGCGGCGGGCGACGAACGCCAGCGTCTGCGCCGTGGCCCGATCAAGCCACTGGGCGTCATCGACCAGGCACAGCACCGGCCGTTCCGCTGCGGCATCCGCCAGCCGGTTCAGGACCGCCAGGCCGAGAAGAAACGGATTCGGCGGCTCGCCGGAGCTCTCCCCGAACGCGATTCGTATTGCCTTCCGCTGAGGATCCGGAAGCAGGTCAAGCTTCTCCTCGATCATCGGCGAGAACATCTGGTGCAATCCGGCGAACGCGAGTTCCGCCTCGGATTCGATCCCGGTTCCGCGGACCAGCGCGACGTCATCGGCTGCTGCGCACAGATTCTCAAGCAGCACCGTCTTCCCTATGCCGGGCTCGCCGCGAAGGACCAGGGCGCGGCTGCGACCCGACCGGACATCGAACAGCAGCTGACTAAGCGCCGCGCGTTCCCGCTGACGGTCCCACAGGGGCCTCGCCGCCGACCTCATCGATCTCCCTGAATGCCCAGCCAGCTTCGCGCCGCTGCCACGCCGATGGTATCCCGTGTCGGGTCGTCCTGCGGGTAGGCCAGACCGCTCAGCCCTTTCATCGTCTGCGTCGACCGTGCCGTATGGGGCCCGTCAGCCCCTGATGTACTGTTCGGAATATGGACGCGTCGCGTCGGCCTCCTCTTCGCGGACGTGAGCGGGAACTCGCGGTCATTCGTCGGCGGCTGAGCCAGGTCCGGGCTGGCACCGGGTGCGTGATCGTGGTTGAGGGCAGCGCCGGACTCGGCAAGACAAGGCTGCTCGACGAGTGCGTGTCGGTGGCGCAGGAGCTTTCGTTCCGAGTCGGGCGGGGGGTCGCCGACCCAGGGCGTGTAATCGAGCTCGGTGCCCTCTTCGACGCATTGTTTGAGGGGGAGCCGCCCCTTGCGGATCGGCGAGCGCTTAATGACGTCCACGCTTCATCGGAATTCTTGTTCTGGCTCCTCCAGGACGTGCAGTCCTTCATTGAAGAAGCCGCGCTTAAGGACCCCGTTCTCATCTGTCTCGATGATGTGCACTGGGGCGGGACCAGTCTCTCGTTCGCAATGCGGCACCTGCCTCAGCGCCTCTCATCGCTCCCGGTGGCTTGGATCACGGCATTTCGCCCGGACCAGGGCCTGCATCAGGTACAGCTGGCCAAGATCGAGCTCATCGAGTCCGGAGCGGAGCTAATCCGGTTGGGGCCGCTTGATCGCCATGCGGTCGCACAGGTCGCGACCGACGTGCTGGGAGCCGAGCCAGACGAGGAACTCCTGCAGAAGGCGGAGCGGGTCCAGGGCAATCCTTTCCTGCTCGTTGAGTTCTTCCGCGGACTTCAGGACGATCTGCTGGTTTCGCTCGACTCCGGGCGCGCGACGCTGGTCGAGGACCGGCTGCCCCATCGCGTGAGCGACAGCATGCGCAGGCGCCTGGCGCGCATGTCGCCCGCATCGGAACGGGCCGCGACGTTCGCCTCGGGACTCGGCCGCAGGTTTAGCCTTCACGACCTGGCCGCGATGACGGGCGCGCCGATCACGGAGCTGATCACCTCCGTTAACGAGCTCGTTCAGGCCGAAATCCTGACCGACGACGGCGGCCAGCTGGCCTTCCGGCACGACATCCTCCGGGAGGCCGTTCGCGGCAGCCTGTTGTCGTCGGTCCGACGTGCCGTTGACCGACGCGCGGCGGAGGTGCTGCTTGCCCGCGGTGCGCTTCCGGTCGAGGTCGCCAACCAACTCGTCGCCAGCGCAGAACCGGGCGATGACGTTGCGATCGAGACAGCGCTCAAGGCAGCCCGTGCCCTCGGCGCTTCCGACCCCGGCGCCGCCGCCGAGCTCGCCGCCAGGGCGCTCGACCTCACCCCGCCGTCGCACGCTCTTCGGGGACCATTGGTCGCCCAACGGGTTGTGTCGCTGTTCGCAGCCGGCCTCGCGGAGGAAGGAAGGCAGTTCGCTGATTCGGCCCTCCGGCAGGCGCTGCCCCCCGAGGAAGAGGCGAGGGTGCGCGCCAGTGTCGCCAGCATGTTCGACCTATCCCCTGAAGTCCGCGCGGAGAACGCCCGCGCTGGCCTCGCTCTTCCGTCTCTGCCCACGGACCTGCACGCGGAGCTCTGGGCTGCGCTGTATCACAGCCTGAGCGTGGCCGGCCGGCAGGTCGAAGCGCTCGAGGTGGAGCCGAGTGCTCGCGAGGCCGCCTACGCGAGCACTAGCGAGGTCTGCCGGTTCATGTTTGAGCTTCCTGAGTCGGGACTGGCCTATCAGCTACTCGACTTCGGGCGCGCGCTGGAGATTCTGCTGACCGCGGAGCGCCGTGAGCTTGGCGGCCAAGGCGATGCGCAGGGTCGCCTGGCGCACATGCTGCGATCGTGGATTCTCGCGGCAAGCGACCGGTACGAAGACGCGCTGCACGCGATCGACGCCGGGGTGATCGCCGCCCAACGTGACCGCCAGAACTGGGCGCTGCGCGTCTTCGAGACGACCCGGGGCCGGCAGATGCTTCAGATGGGGAAGTTCGCCGAGGCGGCGATCGCGCTAGAAGGCCGGTTCAGCCGGGCCGAGGCCCAGCACATCGCCGGCGCCCTGCATGCGCCCTCGGTCGTATCGCTGGGCGCGCTCAAGATCCACACCGCGGACGAGTCCGGCGCGCTGGAGGCAGCCGAGATCGCGAAGATCATGCTGCAGGCGAGGGCGCCCGTGGTCAGATACCACGCGATGTGGTACCTGGCCCTTCTCGCGCTGTCCCAGGGCGACCCGATGCGGGCGCACGGGTGGCTGTCCTTTGCCGGGCACGAAGAGCGGCTCGCGATGTTCCCGCTTTACCCGCACGAGGTCGCCTACGACGCTGAACGGGTGCGCATCGCGGCGGCGGTGGGCGACGAGGAGCTCGCCGACCACGCGATCTCGCTGGCCGAGCGGCGGGCAAGCCTCAACCCGGATGTTCCCTCGTGCGCCGCTGCGGCCGCGCACGCCCGGGGCATCTGGGCCGACTCCGCCGAGCATCTCGAGCGCGCGGTCTCGCTTTACCGAGGCGGGCCTCGCCCGCTTGCCCATGCTTCCGCGCTTGAAGACCTCGGCCGGGTGCTGGCCCAGCGCGGCGACAACGTGGCGGCGATCGCCGCGCTCGATGAGGCGCTGACGATTTTGACGCGCATCGGCGCAAGCTGGGACGCCGCGCGCGTGCGGGGCCGGCTGCGTCGGCTGGGCGTGCGGCGGCGTCCCTCCAAAGTCGATCGCCCGAAGACTGGCTGGGACGCTCTGACGGAAACCGAGTCGGTGATCGTTAATCTTGCCGCGAAGGGGTGCACCAACCAGGAGATAGCCGACAAGCTCTTTATCTCGCCGCACACTGTCGATTCTCATCTTCGTCACGTCTTCGAGAAGCTCGGAGTCAATTCCCGCGTGCATCTGACGAGGCTTGTCGCAAGCCGTTCGCCCCAGTCGCCATAGGGCGGGGGCGCCGGTAACTGCCGGAACGAATCCGGCCCGACGGCCCTCTGCCCTGTCACCTCGGCCGAGGTGATCACCGCCTGCAGCTGGAATCGTCCCGCTATGCCGAGCTTAGGGAAGGAGCGGTGCAAGTGGGACGCGACGGTCCGGGGGGATAGGTGCAGCCGCTGGGCGATCTCCCGGTTGGTCAGCCCCTGGGCCGCGAGTTCGATGATCTCCCGCTGCTGCGGGGTGAGCGCGCCGAGCCCGGCTGCGCTGGTCACGGCGCCAGGGACCGCGATCCCGCAGGCGCGCAGCTCGGTCGCCGCGCGGTGCGCCCACGGACGGGACGCCAGCGCGCTGAACGTGTCGTGGGCGGCGGTCAGGACCTGTTTGGCGTGGTTGATCCGGCGCCGCCGGCGCAGCCATTGGCCGTACTCGAGGCGGAGTTGGGCTCGTTCGAACGGCCACTGCTCGCCCGCCGGGTCGCTGAGCACGTCGTCGGCGTAGGCGTCCGGGGTGGACGGGTCAGCGAGGACGCAGTCGGCCCTGGTGAGCAGCTGGCGCAGCCGGGCCGATGGCCAGGACGCGGCCGTCGCTTGCAGTTCGGCGATCTGCTTGACGACCTCACGTCCCTCCTGGCCGCAGTCGGCCCGGGCTGCGGCGAGCGCGAGGTCGCCGGCCGCCAGGTAGGACACGTGCGGGTGGTACGGGATCCCGTCGGGCCCGAACAGCTGGCGCAGTTGCTCGAAAGCGGTGGGGTAGTCGTCGTCCGCGAGGGCGCACAGGCCGAGGGCGTGGCGGGCGCGCGCGGTGATCACCCTGCTCTGTTCGGGGTCGGCCGCGAGCGCGGTCAGGACGAGTTCGCGGGCACGGGCGGTGTTGCCGCGGACGGCCTCGATTGTCGCGGTGATGAGGGTGCCGGCCGCCGGAGAGACGTCGACCGCCGGGTCGCTGCGGGTCTCGGCGATCAGTTCCAGTGCGTCGTCCCAGCGCCCGGCGTCGAAGTAGGCCCAGCCGAGCGCGGTCAGCGAGCCGCCGCTGGCGAGGCGGATCGCGGGATCGGCGGATCCGTTCCGCGCGGCGTCCAGAAGCCGGATTGCCTCGGCGGTCTGATCGCGTAGCCAGGCGGCAGCGCCGACATGGTGCAGAGCGGTTTCGCTGGACACCGTCTGGCGGATCTTGCGGAGGAGAGCCTCTGCCTCTAGGTTGCGGCCGGTGACGGTCAGCGCCCATGCGCGCGGCGCCTTAGTTTCGATTGTCGTTGCCAAAGGCAGCGCCTCCAGGGCGTTCGCGACGCCCCGGAGGCTGTCGGGGTCGCCGGCCTGGTAAGCGGCGGTGGCGGCGAGGCCAATAGCGTCCCAGGTGGCGTTGTTATCGACCGCAGTACGCTCCCGTGCGAGCGCGAGCACGGTCTGCAGGGCGCTGGCGTAGTATCCGCCCCAGGCCAGCGCCCATCCGGTGACGTGCAGGCACCGTGAGCGGAGGTCTTCCTGACCGGTCTGCGGCAACGCGCGGTCGGCGAGATCTCGGGCCCATTCGGTCTGCCCGGTCGATACTGCGGCCTCGGCCGCCGACAGGAGTCGCCGGGCTCTAACGGCCGGATCAGGGCTCAGGCGGGCGGCCCGCTCAAGGACCAGAGCCCGGGCGGCGGTGCCGCTCCGGCGTTGAGCCAGCACGCTCGTTGCGGCAAGCAGCGACGCGACGTCCTCGTCCGGCCGTAGCGCGGCGGCCGCCAAGTGCCAGGCGCGGCGGTCAGGCTGATCGCGCACCAAGTCGGCCAGTCGCCGGTGTATGACGGCGCGGCGGGCAAACGGCGCGCGGTGATAGACGGCCGACCGGATCAGCGGATGACGGAAATGTATGCCGGTGGGGTCCACGCTTACCAGGCCTGCTTCCTCAGCCGGGGCGAGTACCGCCGGGTCGAGCGCAGGTCCGGCACGGGTAACCGCATCGAGATCGGCGCTGTCGGCGGCCGCGGCGAGCAGCAGGGCGTCCCTGGTCGGCGGCGGCAGCTGAACCAGGCGGGGGGTAAACACAGTGCTGAGCCGGTCGGTCAGCGGTAGTGGCAGCCCCGCCCAGGTGCGCTCGGCGGCAGCGTCGCCGGTGACGGTGCGGGTCAGCTCGATCAGCGCCAGCGGGTTGCCCGCCGCCTGGGCGAGCACCTGCGCACGGGCCCGGCCGCGAGGGGGGCGAGGCTGGGTGTCCAGGAAGTCGCTCGCCTCGGCCTCGCTTAGCGGGCCGAGCCGCAGTTCGGGGAGGCCGCCTGCAAAACCTGCGGGCGGCATGTCGCCCCGGGCCGCCAGGATCATCGTGACTGGCTCGCCGTCTAGGCGGTAGGCGGCGAAGGCGAGCACGTCGAGGGACGCCCGGTCGAGCCACTGGGCGTCGTCGATGACAGCCACCAGGCCCCGGTCGGACTCATCGCGCCTGGCCAGCAGGTCCAGCAGGCCGAGCAGGGCGCTGCCGGCCAGCTCACGGCCGGGCGCGCTGCCCGCGCCGGTCATGCCGACAGCGGCCAGCAGTTCTGCGGCCTGCGCTCCGGGCAGTGACCGCAGCTCGGCCAGGACGGGACGCAGCAACTGGCGCAACCCCGCGAACGGCAGCCCGGTCTCATGCTCCCGCCCGGCGGCGGAAAGCACCCGCAGCCCGCGGGCAGCAGCATGCGCGACCAGGTCCGACAGCACAGCGCTTTTGCCGAGGCCGGCCTCACCCAGCACAATCAGCGCCCGCTCGGCGCCTTCGACCGCAGGACCAGTCAGCGCCCGTATCCGGCTGACCTCGGCCGACCTGCCGACCAGCGGCTGCCAGCGCACGGCCCCGCTCACGGCCGCTGCCCCCCAGCCCCCGACTGCGCACTGGACGCCCGTCCCGGGAACGCGCGCCGGCCGTTCAGGTCGGCGACAATTGCGCGCCGCTCGGCCTCGGTGCAGCCGCCCCAGATACCTTCGCTCATCGCATGCTGCAGCGCCCACGTCAGGCACGCCCGCTGGACCGGGCACTCGCGGCAGACCTGCTTAGCCTGATGGATCTGCACCAGCGATCGCCCGGACTCGGTCAGGGGAAAGAACAGCTCGGGGTCCGTGCCCCGGCACGCCGCTGAGTCCCTCCAGAGGCTCTCGTCGTCCATAACTCACCCCAGACCGGCGGAATCCTCTAGCGCACGCGCTGTGAGTTTGCGGCGAAGTCCTCGCGCCCCTTTTGTGCATTGTTGGCCCTCGGTAGCGCCCATTGTCTCCGAGGCTGTGGCGGGGTCGACATCACTTGTTCACGCCATTCGTAACGCGGCGGCGGTCGCTGGCTCAGCTGCGTGTCGTTGACTGCAGTCGGCGTGCGCAATGAAGTGCAGTGGCCATGTCGATACCGCTGTGATCCGCGCGCCCTGACGATCGTGGTGTTCGGCGGCCTGCGGCCGCAAGTCCAAACCAGTAGGAGGCGGACTGTGTCCTCTCAAACCAAGCCGAGCCTCGTGTTCTGCCACGGGATTCTCGCCGACGGCTCGTGCTTCAACAAGGTGATGCCCGCGTTCCAGGCGGAGGGCTACGAGGTGATCTCCGCGCAGTACCCCCTCGACTCCAACGTCGAGGACGTCGCCGCGACCCGCTACTACCTGAACCAGGTCAGCGGCCCGGCCATCCTCATCGGCCACTCCTACGGCGGCGCGGTCATCACCGCCGCGGGCATCGATGATCGCGTCGTCGGCCTGGTCTACATCTCGGCAGTCGCCCCGGATGCCGACGAGACCACGGCGAGCTTGATCGCCAAGTTCCCCGAGACGGCCCTGTTCCGCCACGTCAAGGTCGCGGACGGGCGCGTCTGGATGCCCGCCGACGCCACTGCCGACTTCTGCGGAGACCTGACCGAGGCCGAGCAGCAGATCGTCTGGGCCACCGCCGCCCCGCCGTCCACTGAGCTGTTCAACACCAAAGCCGTCGGCGTCGCCTGGCAGACCAAGCCGAGCTGGTACATCGTCGCCAACAACGACAACGCCGTTAACCCTGAGCTGGAGCGTTTCGTGGCCAAGCGGATGAACGCCACCACCTACGACATCGACAGCAGCCACGTCCCGATGCTCTCCCACCCGGACTTCGTGATCGACGTGATTCGCGCCGCTATCCGAGGCGTCTAGGAACCGCACCGGGCGCAGAGCGTCGCGCTGGCCTGACGCGAGCAGCGTCAGGCCAGTGTTCGCGTGTCATCGCAGCCGCCCACTGCCTCCCGAGCCGACCCCCGTGAGGAGAAGCGCTTATGTCCAGCCCGGAGCCTGAGCCGACTACGACCGACGCCGGCATCCCGGTCGCCAGCCAGGAGCATTCGCTGACGGTGGGGCCCGACGGCCCGATCCTGCTCAATGATTTCTACCTGATCGAGCAGATGGCCAACTTCAACCGGGAGCGGATCCCGGAACGGCAGCCGCACGCCAAGGGATCCGGCGCGTTCGGCTACTTCCAGGTGACCGGCGACGTCAGCGGGTACACGCGAGCGGCGGTGTTCCAGCCCGGGACCAGGACCAGCACGGTGGCCCGGTTCTCCACCGTCGCCGGTGAGCGGGGCAGCCCCGACACCTGGCGGGACCCGCGCGGGTTCGCGCTGCGCTTCTACACCAGCGAGGGCAACCTGGACATCGTCGGGAACAACACCCCGGTGTTCTTCCTGCGCGACCCGCTGAAGTTCCAGCACTTCATCCGATCGCAGAAGCGCCGCGCGGACAACGGGCTGCGCGACCACGACATGCAGTGGGATTTCTGGACGCTGTCCCCGGAATCGGCGCACCAGGTGACCTGGCTGATGGGCGACCGCGGCATCCCGCGCACCTGGCGGCACATGAACGGCTACTCCAGCCATACCTACAGCTGGGTCAGCCAGGCTGGGCAGATTCACTGGGTGAAGTACCACTTCATCACCGACCAGGGCATCCAGTGGCTTCCCCAGGCCGAGGCCGACGCGTTGGCAGGTCAGGACGCCGATTACCACCAGCGCGACCTGTGGGAGGCCATCCGCCGCGGCGACCACCCGTCCTGGACGCTGAAAGTGCAGATCATGCCGTTCGAGGAGGCCAGGACCTACCGGTTCAACCCGTTCGACCTGACCAAGGTATGGCCGCACGCCGACTACCCCCTCATCGAAGTCGGCAGGCTCGTCCTCGACCGCAACCCAGTCGACATGCACACCCAGATCGAGCAGGCCGCGTTCGAGCCGAGCAGCCAGGTCCCGGGCACCGGCCTGTCCCCGGACAAGATGCTGCTCGGCCGGGGCTTCGCCTACGGCGACGCGCACCGCGCCAGGATCGGCGTCAACTACAAGCAGATCCGCGTCAACGCCCCCGTGTCGCCCGTCCGCGCCTACTCCAAGGACGGGGCGATGCGGGTGGTGAATGTCTCCGACCCGGTGTACGCGCCCAACTCCAAGGGCGGGCCGGTCGCCGATGCAGCCCGGGCGGCCGAGCCGCTCTGGCACTTGGACGGGGACATGGTCCGGACCGCCAGCACCCTGCGCCGCGACGATGACGACTGGGGGCAGGCCCGCACTCTGGTCCGTGAGGTCCTCGATGACCCCGCCCGCGACCGATTGGTCTCCAATACCGCCGGACATCTCCTGAATGGGGTCACTGAGCCGGTGCTTGTTCGCGCCTTCCAGTACTGGAGAAACGTGGACCCGAGCCTCGGCGAACGCATCGAGACGGCAGTCCGCGACAGAAAGTCCTAACACCGCCGGCTCGATGAAGTCGGCGCACCTCGTTAGGTGGAAAGCTGCGCGAGCAGCTCCTCGGTCGTGAGGGTGGCGTGGGCGCAGGTAGGCCCGTTGACGGCATGGGCGGCGTGCATCCCCTCCTGGCTGAAAGCCGCCGTGGCGTCTTTGACCAGAGTGACGTGATACCCCAGCTCCATGCCGAAGCGGCCGGTCGCCTCAATGCAGGTGTTGGCGACCAGACCGATCAGGATGACGCGGCGGATGCCGTGCTGCCTCAGCTGCAGATCGAGGTCGGTGTTGGCGAAGCCGCTAGATCCCCAGTGCTCACGGGCGACGACATCCCCCGGCTGAGGCTGGAAATCCTCATGAAACGTCCCGCCCCAGCGCTGGCTTCGGCGAAGGCCTCCGCCCTGGCAGACTCGAGCTGATGCGGCGAGGGAAAGTCGAACGAGACGTAAGCGCCAGGCTTCCAGCGGTAGAGTTTTCCGCCCTGGGCCAGGAAATCGTTATAGGGTCGACCAGCAGGATCGCGGAACTCGAGGCTTCGTAGACCGTCATTGACTCATTGTCCTGTCTCGTAAGCGGTTCGTACCGATCCGCTGGCCGACCCCTGGCGCACCCGCTGCCGGCCGGCTCAGCCCACCGACCTGAGCGCGGTCAGGATGACCTCGGTGACCGCATCGGGCTGCGAGATCATGATGACGTGCGAACCGCCGCTGATCTCAGTAATCGTGGCGCCCGCGCGCTTGGCCATTGACCTCACAACGTCAGCGCCCGCGGCCTTGTCCTCGGTGCCGACAGCAGCCCAGGAAGGCAGGTCTTTCCAGGCCGGATGCCCCGTCTCCTCGATGAAAGCGCTGGCCGCGATGGGCCGCTGGGACAGTCCGAGCACGTTGGACTCCAGCTGGGGCAGGTCGGCGGTGAAGACGTCGTGGAACTTGGCGGGGTCGATGATGAGCTCGGCCGCGGTCTCGGATCCGTCGCCGACCGGGTACTGCTGTGCCAGGGTTGCCGTTCCCAGGACACTGTCCTTGGAACGGTCGGTGATGTCGCCGAGCTTCTCGCCCTCGTCGGGCGCGAAGGCGGCGACGTAGACCAGGCCGACGACGTTGCTGGTCTGCGGCACGGCGTTGGTGATGACCGCGCCGCCGTAGGAGTGCCCGACTGCGAGCACCGGACCTGGGGTCTGGCTGATGATGCTGGCCACGTAAGCGGCGTCGGTCTTGAGACCGCGGAGCGGGTTGACGATGGCCGTCACAGAAACACCCGCCGAGATAAGGCGCTTGGTCACCCCAGCCCAGCTGCCTGCGTCAGCGAATGCGCCGTGCACGAGTACGACGGTGGGATCCTGCTCCGGAGTGGAGTTAGTCACGTGCGTTCTCCTGTCGATTGCAGTGATTGAGCAGCCGCCAGGCGGCGGAGAGATCGCCCCCGAGGGGGTCGAGCGCGCTCCTAGTTCGGCCTTGGTTAGCACTGACGACGCGATCAGTCTTGCCGCGAGGGCAACTGAGCGACATCGCGCGATCGCGCGATCTTTTGAGAGTCTCTCCGTCAGGCGGACTCCCTCGCGGGCAACCTCCGCACGGCTGCGACGATGGGAGCCGATTGTCGCCCCAGGCGCCACCCCACGTCGCTATCGGCGGCGGCGCAAAATTCGAGCGACATTGACAGCCCGCTCCTCGCGGCCCCGTCGCCGGTGACTGCACATGGCGCGTCCGCCAAGTGCAGCTATGACGCCGATACCGTCGGCTCGGGGCGCCGTCCGATCATGGGAGTTCTATCGCACAGGCGCAGGAGGATTTGACTCTATGGACGGACCGAGTGTCGTCCTGGTGCACGGCACGCGTGAGGACGGCTTGGCATCAAGTACGGGGGCGCCCAGGTCGGCCCAGATCTGGTGCGTGGCGTCGTCCTCGCTTCAGTCGACCGCAAGGGCGCGGACGGCATCGACTGCTGGACACCTTAGGCCACAGGCGCCGTGGGCACTCCGCAGATCAGTCCCGAGAAGTACATCAGCATGTTCTTCTCCCCGTCCGGTCCGGCAAGGTCGGCCGCCATGCGCTCGGCCGGATGTAGGCCCGAGCCGAGGCCCGCGACGCGGCCACCGCCTGGGAAGTCTCGTCCAGCGCAGTAGGGTGCGGCCTGGGCCAGGGCGTCCCAACGACGCCGCTTTGCTGTGGATGGCCGGGATCACCCACCCGGGACTTCGTCGCGAAGGGGAACGGCGACCCGATGATGCCGCCGCACTACTGCTACCTCGATGTTCCCGCGTATGGGCCGACGCAGGCCAGGGTGGCGCCAGCAGGCTCAACTCCGCCGCGACGAAAAGGGGCAAGAGACAACAGCCAGCGGGACCAGCGGGCCACCACTCGACATCCGGCCCTCCTTGCCGAGGACGGACCCTGGCACGGTGCGCATCGCGCTCGGCATTCAACTTCCCGGGCGCCGATGATGACAGCTGACGCCCCGGCCGCGCGGCCAGCGCGAAACGTGCTTGACGACCTGGACTCGCGGATCCCGACCAACTTCTACTGGTACCTGGCCGTGCTGGCCTGCATCGGCGGGTTCCTGTTCGGCTACGACACCTCCAACATCGGCTCGTCGCTCGGCTTCATCCCCTACCGCCTGTCCAGCTTCGCGACCGGGTACCTGGTCGCGGGCGCGTCGCTCGGGGCGGCGGCCGGGGCGCTGGTCGCGGGGCCGCTGACCGACAGGTTCGGCCGCAAGATCCTGCTGGTGGGGGACGCCGCGATCTACGCGGCCGGGTCGATCCTGTCCGCGCTGACGGTCGACGCGGGGATGCTGCTGGCGTCGCGGACGCTGATCGGCCTGGCGATCGGGGCGGACTCCGCGATCGCGACCGCCTACATCGCCGAGTTCGCGCCCCGCGCCCGCCGCGGCCAGCTGTCGATCATCCAGCAGTGGATGATCACCGTCGGCATCCTGGTCGCCTACATCGTCGCGGTCGTCATCCTCAAGGCCGCGCCCGGCAGCGCGTCCACCTCCGACTGGCGGCTCATCCTCGGCCTGGGCGGCGTCCCCGCGCTGGTAGCGGTCGCGCTCCGCTCGCACATGCCCGAGTCCCCGCGCTGGCTGATGCTCAACGGCCGCTACGAAGAGACCCGCAAAGCATTCGCCCGGCTGGGCATGGACGTCACCGACGACGAGGTCCGCGCCGCCGCCGGCCAGATCCGCGGCGAGGAACGCCAGCGGCAGGGCAAGACCCAGTGGACCAGAGGGGTGCGCCGGGCCCTCATCGTGGTCTGCGTGTTCTTCGTCTTCGAGCAGATCAGCGGGATCAACGTGCCGTTCTACTACGGCCCGACGATCCTCGGCCCCTACTTCTTCAACGGCCGCGACGCGGTCAGCGCCGCCGTCGCCGGCGTCGAGGTCACCGCCATCCTGGGCGCCGTCAACGTGGTCGCCACCTACTTCGCGTTCCGCTGGATCGACAAGCTCGGCCGCCGGCCGCTCGCCATCGGCGGCTACGCCGGGATGTGCGTCTCCATCCTGCTGGCCGCCCTCGGCGTCGCCGCCCTGACCGACATCCCCAAGATCGTCGTCGTCATGGTCGGGTTCAGCTTCTTCATCACCAGCTTCGCGGTCGGCGTCGGCGGCACCGGCTGGCTCATCCAGGGCGAGGCCTTCCCCACCGCCGTCCGCGGCCGCGCCGCCGCCATCGCCGCCTGCGCCGACTGGCTCGCCAACTACGCCCTCATCGAGGCCTTCCCCGCCTGGCACAACTCCATCGGCCTGGGCTGGGTCATGGTCTGCTTCGCCGCCCTCTGCCTGGCCGCCATCGCCTTCGTCTACCGGTGGCTCCCCGAGACCAAGGGCCTGTCAGTCGAGCAAACCACCCGCCTGTTCGAGAAGCAGGCAAGGAGAGGCCACGTGAGTGTCAGATCCTGAGGCCTGAAGTGCGCTCTCCGCGAGGAGGCGGATATCAGCGTTCACCTCTCCCGGTTGCCGGGGGCTCGGGGCCCGTTGCGGCAGGAATTGAACGGGACCGACAGCACGACCAGCTCGTCGGCTGCCCGCCGCTTCCCGGACCATCGCCGCTCGCGTCATGCGGCCGAGCTGCGAGAACAGGCCGGGCCCTGGGCTCGTCACCCGCGTTTGGCGACGGCGGGTATGCCGAGTGTGCGGATGCCCGTCAGGTCGACGCAGTGCCTGCCCCGCACCCGGTGATGACCACCAGCACGCCCGCGCAGGTGCGACAGCGGATGACCGTCCCCGGGCCGCCCGCGTAGAGCACGCTCTCGCCGAGCTGCGTCGCCGATCCGCAGGAGGCGCAGGTCGCGACGGCGACGGTCATCGTC
>JBEKFH010000046.1:0-18915 GCA_050013415.1 Streptosporangiaceae bacterium
GACCAGGAGGTGGTCACGGACCAGAACCTGACCTCCAGCCGCATGCCCGACGACCTGCCGGCGTTCTGCGCCCGGATTGTCGAGCAGTTCGCCGATGCCCCGGCAGGCGGCGGCCACTAGCCCGCCCGCGGCAGATCCCGGGCGCGGCGCGGAACGCCGCGCCCGGGATTTAGCCGGCCGATTAGCCGCGCTCCCAGGGGGCAACGTCGCCCATTTTCTTATAATATTTCGCCAGGTGGCTCTTTACCCGCTCAATGTCAGCATGGGGCAGATCCACTCCGCCACGAGATCCCTGCATGACGTTACCCGCTGCCATGATGCCGTGCGGGACGGCGACTAGCCTGCCATTTACCACGTCAGCGATGAGCAGCTTGTACGCCGTGAAGTTATCCTTGTTCTCGGCGTCGTACCAGACGTGCGCGTCGCGGTATTTCGCGTTCGGCTCGTCCTCCGCAGCGGCCCATTTCCTGACGCGCTTTTCCGCGGCACCGCCATTCCATTCCCGGTCCCGGTCGGCCAGCGGAAGATCCTGAAAGGCGGAGACTGCCATTATGACCGCCGTCCCGGGTCGCTGATCGCGCCGAGTCTCCGCAGCCTGTGCTGCCGTTCAGCCCCGGTCCCTGGTATCGCGCTCAGCGCTGTGGTGCCGGCTGCGCCAGCGGCCGCCCCTTGCATCAGTCGTCCTAGCATGCGGCTCCTGCTGCCCGATTCCGGCGGGCCGAAACTCGCGGCCCGGACTCAGGCTCCGGTCTCCAGCCGGCCGGTCTCCCGCCGGGCGGACTCAGGCTCCGGCCTCCCGCCGGGCGGCCTCCCGCCGGGCGGACTCCCGCCGGTCGATGCGCTCCCGCTGCGGCCTGACGGTGTATTCCGGGTCACGCGCGGAGGCCTGCCCGGCCTCGAAGACGGCGAAGCGGGTGACCGCGGATGCCGTCATCAGCATGGCCCCGGCGGTCGCCGCCACGGCGCGGTGCCTGCCCCGCGCCGCCAGCGCGGCGGTGAGGCCGCAGGCTGTCAGGATCTCGCCCGTCCGGAGCAGCGTTCCAGGCCGCCCTGCCCGGTAGGGCTCGGCGACCGGGCCGAGCCGCCGCTTGAGCAGCTGCCCGGCCGTCAGCTCTGCGGCGGCGCCGGCCACGGCCAGCCTGGCGGCCGGCACCGCCCGGGCAGGCGGTACCGCCAGCATGCCGAGGCCGCCTGCCGCGGCGGCCGCCGAGCCGGCGAACAGGTACGGCATTTCGCGGTGCGCCTCATGCCAGGCAGGGACCGCCGTATCGCACAGCAGCGCCGCCGTGTACGTGGCGATGCACGGCCCCAGGACGGCCGCCGCGGTGGCGGCGGCCGTTCCCGCCCTGGGCGCGCGGCCCGTGACGGCCGCCGCGGCCGCGGCCCCGGCGGCCGGGCCGTAGGCGGCCAGCAGCCAGCTGCCGACGCTCATCGGCGAGGTCGGCTTGAACACCCGGAGCATGTTCAGGAAGCGCGCGGGCCGCCCCAGGTCATGCACCAGAGCCACCGCCGACAGGCTGATCGCCCCGGCAGCGCCGACTCTGGCGGCCCGCGCCAGCTCGCCGTACCCCGCCTGCTGCGAGCAGGCCGCCAGCACGGAGGAGGCCCCGGCGAGACCGCCGAGAAAGAGGTAACCAGGGACATCGGGGGTTCGCCAGACCGGCTGCTTGATGACCGGCCTGCCGTAGTAGGACGTGAACGTGGCGTCCGGCACCATCTGCTTCTCGCCGCCGCGCCGGCTCACGGCCGCCGCCAGCGCGCCGTTGCCATCGCCGCCCCGGCCAGAGCGGCGGCGGCGATCCCTGCATGCCGCCACATCCGGGGCAGGTCGCGGGTGGTCACCACGGGATCCGGCGGCAGCCCGTACACCTCGGGCTGATCCAGCAGCAGGAAGAACGCGCCGGCCCCGCCGATGCCGTCACCCGGGTCCTGGCCGTACAGCCGCGCTTCCGCCGTACCGGCTTCCCGCAGCTGGGTGACCCGGCCCTGGGCGCGCTCCCTGAGCTCATCGAGCGGGCCGAACTGGATCGACTGGGTGGGGCAGGCCTTCGCGCAGGCCGGCATCATCCCGTCACCCAGCCGGTCATAGCACAAGGTGCATTTGTGCGCTCCGCCGTCGTCCTCCCGCCGGTCGATGACACCGAACGGGCAGGCCGGGACGCAGTAACCGCACCCGTTGCAAACGTCGTCCTGGACCACGACCGTCCCGAACTCGGTACGCATCAGGGCGCCGGTCGGGCAGACGTCCAGGCAGGCCGCCTCGGTGCAGTGCTTGCAGACGTCGCTGGACATCAGCCAGCGCAGGCTGCCAGCGCCGGTCCCGCTGCCGGCCGCCGGCGCTGGCTGCTCGATGAAGGCGACATGCCGCCAGGTGGAGGCGCCCAGGCCCCCGGTGTTGTCATACGACATGCCGGTGAGCAGCAGCCCGTCCTCGGGAACCGCGTTCCACTCCTTGCACGCGACCTCGCACGCCTTGCACCCGATGCAGACGGAGGTGTCGGTAAAGAAGCCCATCCGCGGCTGCGCGGATCCGCCCGGATCGCGGTCGCCAGGGCCGGCTGGCTGGCTGGGCGGCAGGCTGCCCGGCGCTGCGCTCATCTCACATCTCCGTCCCGGTCTCGCTGGTGATGCCGGCCCGCTGCCGGTAGCTCCTGACCAGGTCGCGCAGCGCGGGCCCGCGCGGCCGCCTGCCTGGCCTGATGTCACAGGCCAGCGCCTTGACCTCCTGAATGTGCACGTTCGGGTCCAGGGCCAGGTGCGCGAGCTCGTTCGCCGCGTCGCCTGTGGTCAGGCCGTTCGGCCCCCAGTGATAGGGCAGCCCGACCTGATGGAGGGTACGGCCCTGCACTCGCAGCGGCGCCATCCGCTCCGTGACGAGCACGCGCGCCTCGATCGCGCTCCGCGCGGTGATGATCGTCGCCCAGCCCAGGTGCTCCAGTCCCCGCTCCGCGGCCAGCTGCGGGGAGATTTCGCAGAAGAAGGCCGGCTGCAGCTCGGCCAGGTAGGGCAGGAATCGTGACATGCCGCCGGCCGTGTGGTGCTCGGTCAGCCGGTAGGTGGTCGCCACGTAGGGGTACACGCCCGACCCTGGCTGGTCACCGCTGGGCTGGTACAGGTTCATCGGGTGCCGGGTCAGCTGCCGCACCGGATTGTGCTGCTGGCCGTACAGCAGGTTGCGGAACGGGGACTCCTGCGGCTCGTAGTGCGCCGGGAGCGGGCCGTCGACCAGCCCGGCAGGGGCAAACAGCCATGCCTTGCCGTCCGCCTGCATGATGAACGAATCGGCGCCGGAGATCGCGTCGACTCCGGTGGCTCCCGCTGGCGGCCGGTAGGACGGCGGCCGGCTGGCGATGAAGTCCGGCACGTCATGACCGGTCCAGGTCTGGCCCTCCTCGTCCCACCAGACCAGCGCTTTCCGCTGGCTCCATGGCCTGCCGTCCGGATCGGCGGATGCCCGGTTGTAGAGCACGCGGCGGTTGGCCGGCCAGGCCCAGCCCCACTCGGGCGCCACCCAGTTCTGCTCGCGCCCCGGCTTCCGCCGGTCGGCCTGGTTGACCCCGCCGGCCCGCACGCCGCAGTAGATCCAGCAGCCGCACGAGGTCGACCCGTCGCTGGCCAGCTGGGTAAACGAAGACAGCGGCTTGCCGTCGGCGTCGCAGCCGTTGATCTCGGCGAGCACCGCGTCGGCGTCGGGCTCGTCGAGCGGCCCGCGCACCGGGTAGTCCCAGGTGAGATCCAGGACCGGGCGGTCCATGCCGGCGGCGCCCGCCAGACCGGCTGCGGCCGAGCCGGGCCCCGGCGGGGCGGCGGCAGCCGCGAGCTTCGCCCGGATGCGCAGCCCGAGGTGGTAGGTGAACCAGAGATCGCTGCGCGCGTCGCCGGCCGGCTCGACGGCCTGGCGGTGCCATTGCAGCATCCGCTGGGTGTTCGTGAAGCTGCCTTCCTTCTCGGTGTGCGCGGCGGCGGGCAGGAAGAACACTTCGGTGCCGACGTCGGCCGTGCGCATCTCGCCCGTCTCTATCTCCGGGCCGTCCTTCCACCACGTCGCGCTTTCGATCATGACGAAGTCGCGCACCACCAGCCAGTCCAGGTTCGCCATGCCCATCCGCTGCATCCGCGCGTTGGCGGAACCGACCGCCGGGTTCTGGCCGAACAGGAAGTAGCCCTTGCAGGCGCCATCCAGCTGCGCGCGGACCGTCTCGTAGGTGCCGTGGCTGCCGGTCAGCCGCGGCAGGTAGTCGTAGCAGAACCCGTTCTCCGCGGTGGCGGCGTCGCCCCACCATGCCTTGAGCAGGCTCACCATGTAGTCCCGGGTATTCGCCCAGAATCCGTTCTGCACTGACTCCGCGCGCACGTAGGCGTCGAGATCCTCGTTGCCGCGGGAGTGCGGCATCGGCAGGTACCCGGGCAGCAGGTCGAACAGGGTGGGGATGTCGGTCGATCCCTGGATGGAGGCGTGCCCGCGCAGGGCCAGGATGCCGCCGCCCGGGCGGCCCATGTTTCCGAGCAGCGCCTGCAGGATCGCGGCCGTCCTGATGTACTGCACGCCGACCGTGTGCTGCGTCCACCCCACGCTGTAGACGAACGCGGTAGTCCGCTCGCGGCCGGAGTTCTCGGTGAGAAGCCGGCACACCTCGGCAAACTGCGATTGCGGAATCCCGCAGGCCTCCTCCACCATCTCCGGCGTGTAGCGGGCGAAGTGCCGCTTGAGTACCTGGAAGACGCACCGCGGGTGCTGCAGCGTCTCGTCGGTATCCGGTTCGGGATCAGCGGCCGCCCCGCCGGAGCCGTGCGATTCGCCGCGCCCGGCCTCGCGGACCGCGCGCTGCCCGGCGCCGCCCTGGCGCGGCCGCCGGTCACCGCTGGCGGCCTTCATCTCCCGGCCCTGGTAACTCCAGGACTCGAAGTCATAGGTGCGGTGCTCGCGGTCCAGGCCGGAGAACACGCCATCCAGATCCTCGGTGTCGGCGAATTCCTCGGTCAGGATGGCCGGCGCGTTGGTGTACGCGACGACGTAGTCGCGAAAGTACTTCTCGCTGGTCAGGACGTAGTTGATCAGCGCGCCAAGGAAGACGATGTCAGCTCCGGCGCGCAGCGGCACGTGCAGGTCGGCGACCGCGCTTGTCCGGGTGAACCGCGGGTCGACGTGGATGATCTTGGCGCCCCGTGCCTTGGCTTCCATCACCCACTGGAATCCGACCGGATGGCACTCGGCCATGTTGGAGCCCTCGATCAGGATGCAGTCGGAGTTCTGCAGGTCCTGCTGGAAGGTCGTGGCGCCGCCGCGCCCGAAGCTAGTCCCCAGACCGGGGACGGTGGAGGAGTGTCAAATGCGGGCCTGGTTCTCGATCTGGATCGCGCCCAGCGCCGTGAAGAGCTTCTTGATCAGGTAGTTCTCTTCGTTGTCCAGGGTCGCGCCGCCGAGACTCGCGAAGCCCAGCGTGCGCCGGGTCCGTGCCTGATCGACCTCCCACTGCCAGCCTGACCGCCGGGCGGCTATGACCCGGTCGGCGATCATGTCCATCGCCGTGCCCAGCTCCAGGTCTTCCCAGTCAGTGCCGAAGGGCCGGCGGTAGCGGACCTTGTACTGCCGGGCGTCGCCCGTAGTGAGCTGCAGGCTCGCCGACCCCTTGGGGCACAGCCTGCCCCGGCTCACCGGGGAGTCCGGATCGCCCTCGATCTGGGTAACCCGGCCGTCCTGCACGTAGACGTTCTGGCCGCAGCCCACGGCGCAGTAAGGGCAAATCGACTTAACGACCTTGTCGGCCGTGGCGGACCGGGGCCGCAGCTCGCGGGTGCGCTTGCTCGCGACCGCGCTGCCGCGGCCGAGCTTGTCGGGGCCCGTCAGCTGACGGTAGACCGGCCATTCCATCCACGTCCGCATTCCCGCTGCCCTGCCCTCCCGCCGGCCGCGCGGCCATCATCTGCTGCCTCGCCTGCGCCGCCAGTGCTGCCTCGCCCGCGCCGGCCAGGCCGCGGCGGCAGAGTGCGCCCTCCAGGCCGCCGCAGCTGAACGTGAGGCGCTCGCCGAAGCCATGGGTAAGCGCTCCCTCCGGGGCGCCGTCGTGTCAGTGCCGGGCGCCGTCGTGTAAGTGCCAGGGCGCCATCGTTTCAGTGGTTGCGCAGGGCGTCAATCAGCTGCTTCTTGCTCATCGAGGACCGGCCCCTGATGCCGATCTCCCTGGCCCGCTTCAGCAGGTCCTGCTTGCTCCAGTCCGGGTACGACGGGCTCTTCCCGCCCTTCGCAGCGACCGCCGGGCGCGAGCTCCCGGCCGCCGCGTTCGCGATCCTCGCCGACTTCTCCTTGCTCTCGCCGTCCGCGCGCAGAGCCTGGTACGTCCTCTCGTCCTTGATCTGTGTCCTGTGCATGCCTGGAGGCTCCTCACCGCTCGCCGGCACCGCACGCGCCTCGTCACGGTGTTTGGCCGCGTTCTCGCCGGAGACATGAGTGCGCGGACGTGCGCCTCATCAGGAGGATCCGCTCACCCGGAAAATTCCGCTCACCCGGAGGTAATGATGCGCATCGGAACGCTCCTGCTCGTCATCTGGCTCGTCATCGGCGCCATCGCCGGCGGTCAGCGCCATTACTACAACGGCTCCGTCGACACCTGCGCCAAGGCAGGCAATATCGCCCTGACGATCGTCGCCGGCCCGCTGAATTACTTCGGCGTCAACCCGAAGACCTCGTGCACGGCGCCGAAGCCAAGCACGTAGCCGAGAGATGGAGCAGCTCATGACCACCCGACGCGGCGGGGCGCATCGCGAGAGCAAGCTGACGCGGCATTCGCCGGCCGGGGAGGTGGTGCTGGCCTACGCGCGGTCACAGGCCGCCACCTTGCGGGCGTTCGGCCCCATGGTCCTGCGTGACCAGCCCGGCTCGGTGCACGACATGCGGGTTGCGGCCCGCCGGCTGCGCGGCACGCCGGCTGCGCGGCGCCCTGAAGTCCTTCCGGAAGGTTCTCGGCCTGCCAGCCGCCACGCGGCTCCGCGCAGAGCTCGCTTGGCCCGGCGACGCCCTCGGCGAGGCCCGCGACAACGAGGTGCTCGCCTCGCGGCTGCGGACGGAGCTGGCGCGAACGCCAGGGGAGCTGGTCATGGGACCGGTCCAGGCCAGGGTCAGCGCCTACTTCGCCCCGCGCGCCGCCTCAGCCGCCGGGGCGCTGCAGGAAGCGCTGGACTCAGGCCGTTACATCGCGCTGCTCAGCGATCTCGATCAGGCTCTCAGCGGCCCGCTGCCCGGGGCAAACGTCAGCAGTCCGGCCACTGGGCACGTCAGCGGGCTGGCGGCGGTGCCGTGGGCCCGGCCGGGCCAGCGCTAGCCCGGGCTGGCACCGGCCGGGACGATGAGGACCGGGCATGGCGCCTTTCGCAGCACGTACTGGCTGACCGTGCCGAGCAGCATGGACATGCTGCCCCGCGTCGCCAGCACGATGAGCTGCGCCCGGGCTTCCCTGGCCGCCTCGATGATCTGGCGCCCGGCGATTCCCGCGACCACCCGCAGCTCCAGCTGCACCTGATCGGCGTGGCTCCCCAGTGCCTGGGTGACAAGGTCACGGAGCTGGGACTCGGCCGCGCCGCGCTGGTCGCCGCCGGTGCCCAGGGTGGCCAGCGGCTGCGCCGCCGGAGCACCCAGCGTGCGCTCGCCGCTGTAGGCCAGCACGGCGATCAGCGGGGCCTGCCGGTAACGCGCCTCCTGGGCGGCTACCCGGATGGCCATCCGGGAGGCGGCCGAGCCGTCCACGCCTACGACCACGCTCATCAGCAGTCCTTCCTCACTTGCGCTCATCAGCTGTCCTCGGGTCGCGCTCATGCCCTGGCCGAAGCCTGCGCTTATGCGCTGGCCGGACGCCGCGCTCATGCACTGGCCTGAAGCTGCCCCTGGCGTGGCGCGCTTCCCTCATCGGCTGTCAGCGGCCGGGCGATGTCCTCCAGGCCCTGGCGCTCAGCCCTGACGCCGAGGAACAGTTCCGCGATTCCGCCGAGGATCATCAGTGTCGCGCCGATGCAGAACGCCAGCACCGTGTCCGATACCCGCCTCGTGCTCACCAGGTGGGAGAAGATCAGCGGGCCGCTGATGCCGCCCGCCGCGGTACCGATCGCGTAGAAGAACGCGATGGCCAGCGCCCGGGTCTCCATCGGGAAGACCTCGCTGACCGTCAGGTAGGCGGAGCTGGCGCCCGCCGACGCGAAGAACAGCACCGCGCACCAGCAGGCGGTCATCGTCGTCGCGTCCAGCGCGCCCTGGCGGAACAGGTACGCGGTGCCTAGCAGGAGCGCCCCGGAGAGGATGTAGGTGCCGGCGATCATCGGCTTGCGGCCGACAGAGTCGAACATCCGGGCGAGCAGCAGCGGCCCGACCAGGTTCCCGGCGGCAATCACGGCGAAGTAGTAGCCGGGATTGGTCCTGACGTGAAAGAAGGTCGCGAGGATCTGCGCGTACCCGAAGGTGATCGCGTTGTACAGGAACGCCTGCCCGATGAAGAGGGAGAAGCCGAGGATGGTGCGCCGGGGGTACAGCGTGACCATGGTCCTGGCGATGGTCAGGAAGCCGATGGTCTTACGCTGCCTGATCGTGATCGACCGGCTCGGCTCGGTCAGGCGGGTTCCGGTGTCCCGCTCGACCCGTTCCTCGATGCCGTCGACAAGTTCCTCGGCCTGGCCGGCCCGGCCGTGGATGAACAGCCACCGCGGGCTCTCCGGTACGTTGCGCCGGACCAGCAGGACCACCACGCCGAGGATCACCCCGACGCCGAAGCACAGCCGCCAGCCGACGTCCACCGGCAGGTCGCTGGTGGCCGGCACGGTCAGCAGCGCGCCGGCGGCGGCACCGGCCCAGTAGGTGCCGTTAATCATGATGTCGATCATGCCGCGGTGGCGACTGGGGATCAGCTCGTCGATCGCGGAGTTGATCGCGGCGTACTCGCCGCCGATCCCGAAGCCGGTCAGGAACCGGAACAGGAAGAACCACCACGGCGCGAAGGAAAGAGCGGTCAGCGCCGTCGCCGAGAGGTAGAACCCCAGGGTGATCATGAAGAGCCGCTTGCGGCCGAACCGGTCGGTCAGCCATCCGAAGAACAGCGCGCCCACGCACGCGCCGGCCACGTAGGCCGCGGCGGCAAACCCGGTGACCTGGCCCTGGCTGATGTGGATGCCGCTGCCCGGCATGGCCAGCTGGCCCGAGATGTTGCCCACGATCGTGACCTCAAGGCCGTCCAGGATCCAGACCGTCCCGAGGCCGATCACGATCAT
This sequence comes from Streptosporangiaceae bacterium, assembly GCA_050013415.1. GTDB lineage: Bacteria > Actinomycetota > Actinomycetes > Streptosporangiales > Streptosporangiaceae > Palsa-506. The sequence continues at coordinate 9,250 of JBEKFH010000046.1, forward strand.
CCAGTGCCAGCGCGACCAGGGCAGGCGGTCAAGGCGCGCCGGGACCTTGGTGCTGACCGTTCCGGTCTGGATGTTGCTCACCGGCTGCCTCCCATCTCACGGCGGCCCGCGGCCGTCAGCCGGCGGACGGCCGGCAGGCCGCGGCGAGGCCGCCTCGCGTGTCTCTGCTGCGCCGCCAGTTACCCCGGCCGGCGCGGTTAACCACCGTCGGCGTCCCGGCCCCGGCAGCATGTGTGGCGGCATGTGTAATCGCGTCGCGGCCGGGCACATGCGGGTCTCCGGCCGGCGCCATCGGCGCCGGCCGCGCGAGACACCGCGAGACACCTGGGGCCAGCCATGCACGAGCAAGCGTCAGCAATGACAAGCCAGGACGACTGGCGCTCACTGGGCGCCTGCCGGGGCGAGGACCCCGAGCTGTTCTTCCCGGTAGTCCCGCACGGGCCGGGGCTGATGCAGATCAGCCGCGCGAAGGCGGTCTGCGCCCGCTGCCAGGTCCGCGGCGCATGCCTGCGGTTCGCCCTGGAAACGGTTCAGGAGTACGGCGTCTGGGGCGGAACGAGCGAGGAGGAGCGCCGGGCGGCCCGCCGGGCCCGGCTGCGCGGAACCCGGAAGGCCGGCGATGCCCGGGATCGGCGGCTACTCGACGTGATGACTACTATGGAACGAGTTACGATGTGACATGAGTCACACAAATGGAATACGGCAAATGGCCGCGATGTCTGTGCAGCTAAGGAACGGTATTGACGGGAAAATTGCCGGTCAACTATCCCGTTTAGTGTGATATAGCTCATAGCGTCGTTGTGCTGATTTTGGGTAGCGGACCTCCGTCCCTTAGGCAATTGTGTGGACCTACAGCACCCAGCGTGCGTGATGGTCACCACGAGTGACACGTCGCCCTGACCCGCGTCCCGTCCGCGCGCCGCTTCCCTCGCTTACCCATCGGCGAGGCGTGACCTGGGTGACAGCCGAGCGCGCAGCGCGCGCCCGACCAAAGGTTCGTCTTGGTCTCCATCAGGACCCACACCACCAAGCCAGGCAGTACCCTCAACAGAAAGCCCGCAAGTAACAGAAAGCCCGCACGGTTCACCCTCGCGGTAGCGGGGACGGCCATCGCGATGGCCGCTACCGCCGCCGCCGCGCCGGCCGCGTTCGCGGCCAGCGCCGCGCCGCAGCCAGCCAGCGCGGCCGGCATGATCCGGCCGGCCAGCATCGCCGCACTGGCGCCGCAGGCCGACATCCTCCGGGCCGGCACCATCTGGGCCAGCAACCTCCGGGCCGGCACCCTCCAATCCGGCCAATCCGGCGCTCTCCAATCCGGCACCGCCACCCTTGACGGTTTCGCCCGGCCGCTGCTGATGGCCGCCCGTCATCGCACGGCGCGGCAGATCGCCTGGCGAATGCTCACCAGGAAGCACTGGTCAGCGGCATACCAGTACCCGTACCTGAGACGGCTCTGGGACAGGGAGAGCAGCTGGAACATTCACGCCGAGAATCCCTACTCCGGCGCCTACGGGATTCCGCAGGCCGTCCCCGGCGCGAAGATGTCCACTGCCGGCCCTGACTGGGAGAACAGCGCGAGGACCCAGGTCCGCTGGGGCCTCGACTACATCAGGGACCGGTACAACTCACCGCGCCGTGCCTGGCTGAACGAAGAGGCATTCGGCTGGTACTAGGCGAAGTCCCGGCACATTAATAACGCAAGCGGCGGTGGCCGGCCCCGGCAACAGGGCTGGCTGCCGCCGCCCCGGCATGCTGGGCCCGCGTTCGGGTCAGGGAAAATGCCGGGGACGGATCTCCTCATGTTCCCGGGCCGAGCGGAGCATCATGCGCCCAGCAGTGGCTGCAGCCAGGTTCGACCCCGATCCGGCCGACGGCCGGGTGTTCGCCGCCTCCCGCGTCGTCCGGAGCACCGACGTGAGCCCGGCCGGCCGGCTCAGGCTCGACGCCCTGGCCCGCTACCTGCAGGCGGTCGCCGAGGACGACCTTGCCGACGCTGACCTGCGCGAGCCGCATGCCTGGCTGGTGCGCCGGTGCGAGGTGACCGTCCGCGGCTATCCGCGGACGGGCGACCGGCTGGGGCTGCGGACGTTCTGCTCGGGGATCGGCCCCCGGTGGGCCGGCCGCACCACCACGCTGGCCACGTCCGCCGGTGACGTGATCCAGGCCAGGGCGGTCTGGGTCGCCGTCACGCTCGCGGACGGCCGTCCCGCTGCGCCGGGGGAGGCGTTCCACCGCGTCTACGGGGCGGCGGCCCAGGGCCGCGGCGTGTCGGCGCGGCTGTCACTTCCGGGGCCGCCCGAGCCGGCGGCTGGCCGGGAATGGCCGCTGCGGGCCGTCGACTTCGACACGGCGGGCCATGTCAACAACGCCATCGCTTGGGCTGCCGTCGAGGACGTCATCGGCGGGCTCGGCTGGCTGCCCGCCAGCGCGGAGATGGAGTACCAGCGGCCCATCCTGCCCGGCCACGAACCACGGCTCGTCACGAGCCAGGCGCGAGGCCAGGCAGCCTGCTGGCTGCTGCACGGCACCCAGCGGCTGGCCTCGGCGCGGCTCGCCCGCTGACCCCTGGCTCGCCCGCTGACCAGTGGCCCGGCTACGACGAGCCGCCGGATCCCGGCTGGACGACGCCGATGGCCAGGATATGCACCGGCTTGGCGCAGGCCTGTGAGCTGAAGCGGAGGTAGATGGGCACCGTCTGGTTCGGCGGGTAGATCTGCAGGAACGTGCTCGTGACCGGGTGGCACCTGCCCGGCGTGAAGTTGCCTGCGTCGGCGATCCGCAGCAGCGCGTTTCCGACGGCACCCGGCGCAAGGGTGACAAGCTGCCGCGGCGACGTGTCGCTCTCGGTGGCGGCGAGGCCGATCTGGGTGACGGGCTTGCCGCCCGCGAGGGACACCCCGGGGTAGCCGTACAGGGTGCAGCTGGCGGTACCCAGATTCGTGAAGTCGAGCACGATGTAGCTGCTGCCCGCGGTCCCCTGCGTGAGGCCGACCTTGGCGCCCAGGTAACGGGACAGGCACGCGGCGGGGGCGGACGGCGCGGTCGGGGAACTGGAGGGCCCGGGGCTGGTGCTGGCCGGCGCGCTGGGGGTGACCGTCGCCGTGACCGTCCTGGTCGGCTCTGCGGACGGACCGGAGGCGGAGCCGCAGGCAGAGGCGAGCAGCGCCATGCAGCAAAGCGCCGCCGCGGCGATCATGCGCCGGGCTGCGGGTGGAGATGAACTCATCATTTATATCCTTTTCGAGCATGTCGGCCCGTTGAGCCGTGTGACCGAGTATGACGACCGCCGGGCCGCCGTGGTTGGGCTCCGGCGGTCCCGGGAATGTCACAGTTTCGGCGCAGCGTTGACTACCGCGGCGCGATCGGTGCGCGACACGGGGGCAGCAGCGGCACGAGGGGGCTCGTCATGACTCACCACCAGCGCGCGGGCGGCGGCATCGCGTCCGCCACGTCCGCCCCGTCCGGCACGGCGCAGCCAGGTCCGCTGCGGATCGAGGCGAACGGGATCAACATGATCACGGATGCGCAGCGCAAGGGCCGGCCGCGGGACCTGTTCTGGCCGTGGTTCGCCGCGAACATCTCGGTGCTCGGCCTGAGCTACGGCTCGTTCGAGCTTGGCTTCGGCATCTCGTTCTGGCAGGCGACCGCGGCCGGGCTCGTCGGCATCGTCGTCTCGTTCCTGCTGTGCGGCTTCATCGCGGTGGCCGGGAAGCGGGGATCGGTGCCGACGATGGTGCTCGGGCGGGCCGCGTTCGGGGTGCGCGGCAACAAGCTGCCGTCCGCGATCTCGTGGCTGCTCACGGTCGGCTGGGAGACGGTGCTGATCATTCTCTCCACGCTGGCCACCGCGACGGTGTTCGAGCGCCTCGGCTGGGGCGGCGGCACGACGACGAAGGTCATCGCGCTGATCGTGGTCACCGGGCTGACGGTCATCGGCGGCGTGATGGGCTTCGACCTGATCATGCGGATGCAGGCGGTGATCACGGTCGTGACGGCGGTGCTGACCGTCATGTTCGCCGCGCTGGTCGCCGACAAGATCCACTGGCACGCGGTCGCGGCCATCCCGTCCGGCTCGGCCGAGAACGTGATCGGCGCGCTGGTGTTCACGATGACCGGGTTCGGGCTCGGCTGGGTCAACGCGGCGGCCGACTACTCCCGCTACCTGCCGCGGCGGGCATCCAGCCGCGGCGTGATCGGCTGGACCACGTTCGGGTCGTCAGTGGCGCCGGTGTTCCTGCTGCTCTTCGGGCTGCTGCTGGCCGGCTCGTCGGCGGGCCTGAGCAAGGCCATCAACACCGATCCGATCGGGGCGCTGACCACCCTGCTGCCCACCTGGTTCCTCGTCCCGTTCGCGATCGTCGCGGTGCTGGGCCTGGTTGGCGGGGCGGTGCTCGACATCTACTCCTCCGGCCTGGCGCTGCTGACGCTCGGCCTGCCGGCGCCGCGTTATGTCGCTGCCCTCATCGACGGCACGATCATGGTCCTGGGCACGGTGTACGTGGTGTTCATCGCCGGGAACTTCCTCGGCCAGTTCGAGGGCTTCCTGATCACGCTCGGCGTCCCGATCGCCGCGTGGTGCGGCATCATGCTGGCGGACATCGGGCTGCGCCGCCGCGACTACGCCGGGGCCGAGCTCTACTCACTGGCCGGCCGTTACGGCGACGTGCGCCTTTTCCCGATCGGGGCGGTCGTGGCCGCCACGGCCATCGGATGGGGGCTGGTCACCAACACGGCGGCGAGCTGGCTCAGCTGGCAGGGCTACCTGCTCGGGCCGGTCGGGCTCGGCGGCAAGGCCGGAGCCTGGGCGTTCGCCAACCTGGGCGTGCTGGTGGCGCTGGTGATCGGGCTCGCTGCCACCCTGGCTTTCGGCCAGCCGGCCGTGCGGGCGCAGGAGTCGGCGCGCGGCCCGGAGCCCGCTGGCGCGCCGGCGCGGGCATGAAGCGGCGCGCCGAGCCCCGGCCCGGCGACGGTGACCACGCCCGGCCGGGTGGCAGCGACCTGGGACGGTCCGGTGACGGTGACCCGGGGCTGCCCGGCGGCGATGACCCGGGGCGCCGCTGGCTGGCCGTCATCGACATGCAGCGCGTGTTCGGCGACCCGGCCAGCGACTGGTTCGCGCCGCGGTTCGCCGAGATCACCGGGCCGGTCCGGCGGCTGGCCGCCGCCTTCCGGCCGAGGGTGACGTTCACCAGGTTCGTCGCGCCGCAGGTGCCGGACGGCGCCTGGCGCCGGTACTACCAGCAGTGGCCGTTCGCGCTGCAGCCGCCGGGCGCCCGGATCTATGAGCTGGTGGACGGGCTCGCCGACGAGCCGGGACCGACGCTGGACGCGACCACGTTCAGCAAGTGGAACGCGGAACTGGCCGCCCGCGTCGGCGACGGCGGGCGGCTGCTGCTGGCCGGCGTGTCGACCGACTGCTGCGTGCTATCCACGGCACTGGCCGCTGCCGACGCCGGAGTCGCCGTCCAGGTCGTCGCCGACGCCTGCGCCGGCGTCAGCGACGAGAGCCACGGACAGGCGCTGGACATCCTCCGGCTCTACGGCCCGCTGGTCGAGGTCGTCAGCCTGGCACAGGTGCTGGGAGAGTGACGGACGCGCGATCGCGCGCCGCCGGCGCGCTGTACGGGCTGGCGATCGGCGACGCGCTGGGCATGCCGACGCAGTCCCTGCCGAGGGCGCGGATCGTGGCCAGCTACGGCGAGCTGATCCGGTCCTTCGAGCCAGCGCCGCCCGGTCATCCGATCGCGGCCGGGAGGCCGGCCGGCGCGGTCACCGACGACACCGAGCAGGCAGTGCTGCTGGCCGCCATGATTATCGAGCAGAACGGGCACATCGACGCCAGTGACCTGGCCAGGCGCCTGCTCGGGTGGGAGGAGTCCATGCGCGCCCGCGGCTCGCTCGACCTGCTCGGCCCGTCCACCAGGCGGGCTGTCGGCGCGCTGCTGGCGGGAGCCGGCATCGAGGAGGCGGGCAGCTCCGGCGTCACCAACGGCGCCGCGATGCGGATCACGCCGGTCGGCATCGCCACGCCATCGGCCGATCCCGGCCGCCTGGTGGACCGGGTCGTCGAGGCCAGCCGGGCGACGCACAACACCGGAATCGCCCTGGCGGGCGCGGCCGCCGTCGCCGCGGCGGTCAGCGCTGGCGTCGACGGGGCCGCCGTGCCCGACGCCATCGCGCTCGCCGTCGCGGCCGCGGCCCGCGCCGCCAGCCGCGGGCACTGGGTCGCCGGCGCCGACGTCGCGGCCCGGATCAGCTGGGCGACCGGGCTGGTGGCCGGGCTTGGCACCGCCGCGGTGATGGACACCGTGTACACGCTGGTCGGCACCAGCCTGGCAACCCAGGAGTCGGTCCCGGCCGCCTTCGCCGTGCTCGCCGCCAGCCCGGATGACCCGTGGCTGGCGTGCAGGACCGCCGCCTCGCTCGGCGGCGACTGCGACACGATCGCGGCGATGACCGGCGCCATCGCCGGGGCGTGCCACGGGCTTGGCGGCTTCCCCGAAAGCGCGCGGGCGACCGTGGCCCGGGTCAATGGCCTCCGGCTCGACGAGATCGCCGACGGCCTCCTCCGCGTGCGCCGCGCTTCCGCGCCCGGGGCCGTCGGCCCGGAGGGCGGGCCAGGCACATGACGCGCGGGCTCGACCGGCTGCTGCACCTGGGCAACGTGGTCGTCGACATCGTGCTGGACGTGCCCGGGCTGCCCGAGCGCGGCGGCGACGTGCTGGCGACCGGCACCGTCATGACGCCAGGCGGCGGCTTCAACGTGATGGCAGCCGCCGCCCGGCAGGGGCTGCCGGTCGCCTATGCGGGCGCACTCGGCAGCGGGCCATTCGCCGACATCGCCCGCGTCGCGCTGGCGGCCGAGGGGATCGAGATCCTGGGGGCCCCGAAGCCGGGCACCGACACCGGGTTCGTGGTCAGCCTCGTCGAGGCCGGCGGCGAGCGGACGTTCGTCACCAGCAGCGGGGCCGAGGCTACGCTTACTGCCGCGGACCTCGGGGAGATCCGCGCGACGCCGCGCGACGCCGTCTACCTGTCGGGATACGGCCTGCTCCAGGCCAGCAACCGGGCCGCATTGCTGGGCTGGCTCGACCGGCTTGACGGCGGCAACATGGTCGTCGCGGACCCCGGCCCGCTGGTGCAGCTCGTCCCGTCCGACGTCGTCGAGTACGTGCTCGGCCGCGCCGACTGGTGGACCTGCAACGCCAGGGAGGCGGCCTGGCTGACCGGCTGCCAGGATCCGGTCGCGGCGGCCCGGGCGCTTGCCCGGCGAGCGGACTCGCGGCTGGACGGTTCCCGGCAGGACGGTTCCCGGCAGGCGGGCTCCCGGCGGTACGGTGCCGGGCCTGGAGATGCCGGGTCAGGGGGTTCCGGGCATACGGGCGTTCTGGTCCGGACAGGTCCGGCCGGTTGCGTGCTGTGCTGCCGCGGCGCGAACCCGGTACACGTGCAGGGCTTCCGGGTGGACGCGGTCGACACCAGCGGCGCCGGGGACACCCACACCGGAGCGTTCATCGCCGCGCTGGCAGGCGGGGCGGACGAGGTGGACGCGGCACGTACCGCGAACGCAGCCGCTGCGCTGTCGGTGACCCGCCGCGGGCCCGCTACCGGGCCGGCCGCGGCCGAGCTGACCCGGTTCCTGGCCGGCCGCTGAGCGGAAACAGCGACCTGCCCTCCGGGCGCATCACCGCGGCCGGGCCTCGTACAGCCTGAGCACCACGGAGCGCACGGTCCACTGCCGGATCAGCCGCATGCCCGCGAGCAGGGTCAGCAGGTCCGCCCGCCCGGTCGCGCGAGCACGCCTGGCGACTTTTTCATCGCGCCAGCTGACCAGCCACGTCCTGCGGACGCCGGCGAAGCGGCCCGGCAGCGCCGCGGCAGGCACCTGGACTCCGGTGAGCGTGGCCGATGCGACCGGGGATCGCGCCAGCGCGATGTCGCGGAGCCTGCGGAACGGAGCCGGGTATCCCATGCTCACGACCCGCGCTTCGGACGGCAGGTAGATGACCGCATCGCCCGGGCGCTCGTTTGCGGCGACGATCGCCGAGACCGCCCGCAGGTTGTCGGGCCGCGCCGAGGTGAGCCTGATGCTCTGCTGGGGTCCCGCGAGCAGCACGGCCATGGCGGCTGCCAGCACTGCCGAGGGCGCCCAGGCGAGCCACGGTACGCGGCGGCCGCCGCCGGCCGCCGCCACCAGCCGGGCCAGCGAGGCAAGCCCGGCAGCGCACAGCAGCGCGAGCGCCGGCAGGCAGAAGACGATGTATCTCTCGACGTAAGCCGGGTGCACCAGGGAGACCGCCAGCAGGATCAGCGGCGGCAGCGTCAGCCAGGGCAGCGCGACCTCGGTCACGGTGAATGCCTGCCGGGGACGGCGGCATGCCTCGGCCAGGACGCAGCACGCCACCAGCGCCGCCACCAGCGGGATCGCCGCCTTGGTCCCGGCGAAGTCCGACAGCATGCCGGTAAGGGTCCGCGGCCAGGTTCCGGGTGCGAGCGGCGGTGACCAGCAGGGTCGCCCCGTGCGCGAAGAGGATCAGCAGGGCGAACGCGCTGAACATCCCGGTCAGCGCGATGGCAGCGCCGTACGCCGCCCACCAGCGCCAGCGGCCGTCCGCCATGGCAGTGATCAGGAGCTGGGTGGCGATGACCGCGAACATGGTCACCAGCCCATAGGGCCGAGCGTCCTGCGCGTAATAGGTCGTCAGCGGAGCCGCCACCAGCAGCAGGCCTGCCGCCAGCCCGGTGAGCGAGGGGGCAGGCAGTGCCGCCATCCGCGCCAGCCGCCGTCCGAGCGCGGCGGTGCACCCGGCCGCGACGCTCATGGCCAGCAGCGAGGGCAACCGGATCGCCGTCGCGGAGGTGCCCAGGACGCCCACCACGACATGCATGAGGAGGTAGTACGGGCCGTGCACCGCGTCCACGTGGCGCAGCAGGGCCAGGATCTGGCGGTCCGAGCGCTGCGCCGCGTCGAGGGTGTACGCCTCGTCCCGCCACAGCGACGCGCCGCCGAGGCGGTAGCCGCCGACGGCCAGCTCAGCGACGGCGGGGATGAGGATGACCAGCCAGTCAGCCGGGCGGAGCCTGGCCCGCCACCGGGATGTCGCAGCGGCGGCCTGGCCGGCGCCGTCCGGTGACCCGCCGGGCGGGACCGGTGACCCGCCGGGCGGGACCCGCGACCCGCCAGGCAGGATCAGGCGCTCGTTATTCAGGGAACTCGACTGCGAGATTCGCACCTCGGAATGATACCTATTATTTTGATCGGTAATACTGCCTATACTTGCCGTGACCGCCCGGCCGGCGCTGGCCGCTGGCGCCGGCGACTGGCCACGGGTGCCCGTTAAAAATGAACCTACTTCGGCGGCCGGATCGGGGCTATCTGGTGGGCCGCGTGGCGGCGCGGGCCGGACCAGAGCGCCGGCACGGCGTCGACCGCGGCGGCCACCGCATAGGCGGCCCGCTCGTAGTTCACCCGCCATCCGACGAAGTCGGGCCATGCCTCCTCGGGCTCGCGCTCGATCGGGAAGTTCACCTCGCGCATCCGGGCGATGGCGTCGAGGAACTCGCCGTAGCTCAGGCTGATGACGGCGGGCGCGCCGGGCACGTCGGGGATCTTGATGCCCATCGCGCTGGCGACCTCGTTGAAGCACAGCAGGCCGCTGCGCAGGC
>JBEKFH010000047.1:0-18527 GCA_050013415.1 Streptosporangiaceae bacterium
CTGTTCCTCGCGCTGCAGCTCAAGGCCCGCCAGGTGGGCATCCCGACGCCGGTATACGGGCTCCAGGAGGTCCATCACCTGAGCTGACGCCCGGGCGGGTGTGAACGGACGGTGCGCCGCCGGCCAGCGGCTGGTGAACCGCCGGGCAGCGCGGGAGGCGGACCGCCGGTCAGCGGCCGGTGAAGCGGGCTTCCCGCCGCTCGGCGAAGCTGCGCAGGCCCTCGGCCGCGTCCTGGCTGCCCAGGATCTCCGGCAGCAGCGACAGGATATGCTCGCGCGCGGCGTCCGGGCCCTGGCTTCGCCCGACGCGCGCGCTGGCGAGCGTGCCCTGAACCCCCAGGGGCGCCTGCCGGGCGATCAGCTGGGCGAGTTCCCGTGCCCGCCCGATGTGCGACCCGGCCGGCACGACCTCCTGGACCAGCCCGATCCGCAGCGCCTCGGCGGCGCCGAACTCCTCGGCGGTGAGCAGGAAGCGCATCGCGTTGCCCCAGCCAAGCTGGGCGGGCGCGCGGAAGGTGGCGCCGCCGAACGGCAGGATCCCGCGGCCGATCTCCAGCTGCCGGAAGCGCACGTCGTCGGCGGCGACCACGATGTCGGCGGCGAGGGCGAGCTCGATGGACAGGGTGTACGCGATGCCATTGACGGCCAGCACGACGGGCTTGGGCACCGGATCGCGCCAGACCCCGAACGGGTCAAAGCGGTGCGAGCCGCAGATCGCGCCCGGGCCCTGCTCAGCCACCGCCGGCCCCACCTCGGCCAGGTCGAGGCCGGCCGAGAAATGATCACCGTGCGCGAAGAGGACGCCGGCCCGCAGATCGTCATCGGTGCCGAGGAGCTCGTACGCGGCGCCCAGCGCATCGATGGTCGCGAGGTCGAAGGCGTTGCGCTTCGCCGGGCGGTTGATCCCGATCAGCAGTACGTGTCCGTCGCGCTCGACGGTGATGGTCTCGGTCAACGTCGCTCCTGGAGGCGGGGAGGCTCTCGGTCGACCCGACTCTACGGAGGTTCTCGGTCGACCCGACTCTGCGGATTGCCTGCGGACTCGCGACGGCCTGCCACCCGCACGGCCAGCTGAGCGCCTCGGCCAGCTGAGCGCGCACGGCCAGCTGAGCGCCTCGGTGCTCCCTGATGATGTCCGAGCCCAGCTCTATGCTGACCGCATGACCACCGACCAGCAGGCCCCGGCAGCGCCAGCTGCTGTCTTCGGCGGGCTCGGGCGCGCGGAGTACGAGCGGCTCACCCGTGAGCTGACCGGGTATTGCTACCGGATGCTCGGCTCTCCGTTCGATGCCGAGGACGCGGTGCAGGACACGATGATGCGCGCCTGGCGGGATCTGGAGCGCTTCGAGGGCCGCTCATCGCTGCGCACCTGGCTGTACCGGATCGCGACGAACGTGTGCATCGACATGCTGCGCGGACGCAGCCGTCGCGGCGTCCCGATGGATCTGCAGTCGCCATCCGTCCCGGTCGAGTCCCAGATCGGCGTGCCGCTGGGCGAGCGGAGCTGGGTGCTGCCGGTCCCCGATGCCTGGATCCAGGACGGCAGCGCGGATCCGGCGCAGCGCGCTGTCCTGCGCGAGAGCGTGCGGCTCGCCTTCGTAGCCGCGCTGCAGCGGCTCACGCCGCGCCAGCGCGCGGTCCTGATCCTGCGGGATGTCCTGCAGTTCTCCGCGGCCGAGAGCGCCGGGCTGCTCGGCACCACTGTGGCCTCGGCAAACAGCGCCCTGCAGCGCGCCCGGGTCGCGCTGCCGGTGGCCGGGACGACGAGCGACGCCGCCGGCGGCACGGGGACTCCGGCCGGGACCGCCGGGGATGCCGCGACCGATCCCGATCCCGCGCTGCTGGACGAGTACGTCGCCGCGTTCGAGTCCTACGACATGTCCCGCCTCACCGCCGTCCTGCGCAGCGACGCGGAAATGTCGATGCCTCCGCTGGCGATGTGGCTGCGTGGCCCGGAGCACATCGCGCAGTGGCTGCTCGGGCCGGGCGCCAAGTGCCGCGGCTCGCGCCTGCTGGCGACCGCCGCGAACGGCTGCGCCGCCTACGCTCAATACCGCCGCGATCCCGCCGGCGGTTACGCGCCCTGGGCAATGCAGGTCGTGGAGACCGACGGCGGCCGGATCAGCGGCTTGCACTGCTACGTGATACCGGCGCTGTTCGCGGCCTTCGGCTTCCCTTCGGCGCCCTGACGACGGCGCGCGGCGGCGCTCGTGGGCCGCCGCGTGGGTCAGCGATTCCTGCTGGCAGGGGATGGCCAGCTGCGGACAGGCGGTAATACGGTGTTGCCGTGAGCCGGCCCGCGGCAAGTGCGCTGATGGGCAGGGGCGCGGAGCTCGCTGTTCTTGACGAGCTGATCGCGCAGACCGCGGCCGGGGCAGGTGGCGTCGTCCTGATCAGCGGGGATCCGGGCATCGGCAAGACCCGCCTGGCCCGGGAGGCCACCGAGCGCGCGGCCGGCGCGATGGTGTCGTGGGGGGCTTGCCGCGAGAGCGAGAGCGCGCCTCCGCTGTGGCCGTGGATGCAGGTGCTGCGGCGGTGCGGAGTTGCGGCTCTCACCGCCGACGCAGCCGCCGACGCAGCCGGGGGCGCCGCCGCGCGGTTCCGCCTTTACGAGCGCATCGGGCACGCGCTGCGGGCGGCGGCGGGCGGCGGCGCGCACATCGTGGTCATCGATGATCTGCACCGCGCGGATGAGTCCTCGCTGCGGCTGCTGGCATATCTCAGCGAGGTGCTCTGGCCCGCGCCGATAGGGATGATCGTGACCTACCGCGATACGGAGGTGCTGCCGGAGTCGCTGACCGCCGGAGTGATCGCCTCCCTGGCCCGAGGGTCAGGGAGGCGATGCGAGCTCACCGGGCTGAGCAGGGACAGCGTGGCGCGCTGGCTTCGCGCCGCCGGGCTCGACGGCGTCGACGAAGGCGACCTGCACGCGCGTACTGGCGGAAATCCGCTGTTCATCGCGGAAAGCATCCGCCTGTTGACCGAGGGGTCGCAGCCTGATGCCCCGTTGCGCAGCGTCGGGGAGGTGATCAGGGAACGGCTCGCTCCGCTGCCGCCGGCCTGCCGGGAGGCGCTCGAGGTGGCGTCGGTGCTGGGCCGCGACTTCGAATATCCGCCGCTGGCCGCCGCCTTGCGAGTAAGCCCCGCCAGCGCGGTCGCGGCGCTCGATCCGGCAGTGACCGCCCGGCTGGTCAGCCCGGTGGAGTCGCGCGCAGGCGCCTACCGCTTCGTGCACACGCTGATCCGGGACGCGGTGGAGGATCAGCTTGCCCCGTCCCGGCGGGCCGAGTTGCACGCGCGGGTCTTCGCCGCTCTTCGTGACACCGGCTGGGGGCAGGCCTCCGACCTGGCCCACCACGCCGTGCAGGCACGGCCTGGCATTGGCGACGAGGTCGCCGCCGAGGCCGCGCGGTCGGCCGCCGAGGCCGCCGATCGCCTGCTGGCCTGGGAAGACGCGGCGACATGGTGGCGGACGGCGATCGCGCTTACCCGCCAGCGAGACGGCCTGGACACCAGCCTTGAGATGCGGCTCGGCCGTAGCCTCCTGCTCGCTGGACAGGTCGACGAGGCCCGGGCGCATTTCGAGGCCGCCGCCGGTGAGGCGGCCCGCACCGGTGACGGGGCGGCACTGGCCGCGAGCGCCCTGGCCACCGGGGACACGGTGGCCGAGGTGGCGGCTGATCACCGGCTGATCGCGCTGCTCGATCGCGCGCTTCGCCATCCCGGGATCCCGCCAGGACCGCGGGCCCGGCTCACCGCCCGGCGGGCCATCGCGATCTACTGGCAGCCGGGCGGCCAGGACGAGAGCCGGCGTGCCAGCTCGGCCGCCGTGGAGCTCGCCGAGCGAGCGGGCGACACCGAGGCGCTGGGCGCGGCTCTGATCGCCCGGCAGTTCACGCTGCGCGGTCCGGACTTCCTGGACGACCGGCTGTCGGCGGGCCTGGCCGTGCTCGACATCGCGACCCGGCTGGGGGATCAGGACCTGCGGTTCCGCGCGCACCAGTGGCTGGTGCCCGACCGCTACCAGTCAGGCGCGATCGACCTGGTCACGGCAGACGTCGAGGAAATGGCCGCGATCGCCGAGGCCAGCCGCAACCCGCTGCAACGCTGGTGGGTACTGCTCTACCGAGGCCTCCTCGCCGGGTTCCGCGGACGGGACGCCGAGGCGCAGGACCTGGCCCACCAGGCCGCGGCGCTGGGCCGGCGGCTCGGCCAGCCGGCGGCGGACGCCTACCGGGTCGGGCAGCTCGGCCGGATCTACTGGGCCGAAGGACGGCTGGCGGAGCTCTACGACGACATCACCGATGGGCTCGCGCGGTTCCCGGGACTCGTAACGCTGCGCTGCCTGCGCTGCCTGGCCGACGCAGGGGCCGGCCGTCGGGCCGACTCGATTCGCGAGATCGAGGCGCTGGTGGCCGACGGGTTCACCGCGCTGCCGAGAGACTCGCTCTACCTGGCGAGCCTCGCGATCCTCGCCGAGGCGGCGGTCACCTGCCGCGCCGCCGGCCCGGCGGGGCCCATCCTGGAGGAACTCGGGCCCTACGCGTCGCGCAATCTGATCCAGGGCGTACCGGTGGGCTGGGGAGCGGCAGCCTGGCACATCGCGCGGTTGCAGTGGCTGCTCGGCCGCCACGGCGACGCGGCCCGGTCCGCCGCCATGGCGCAGCGGCTGCATGGCCAGTGGGGGGCCGCGGGGCTTGGCGATCCGCTCGCCGATCTGGGCCAGGACCCGGCGGCCGTCCCGCTGAGCCGACGCGAGTCCGAGGTGCTGAACCTGCTGGCATCGGGCCAGACGAACGCGGAGATCGCGGTCGCCCTCGGGGTCAGCGTGCACACCATCGAGCGTCACGTCGCCAACATCTTCGTCAAGACCGGCGTCCGGAACCGGGCCGGCGCGACGGCCTGGGCGCATCGCCGCGGGCTGGCCGGCTGAGTACGGCTGGCCGGCTGAGTACGGCTGGCCGGCGGAGTACGGCTGGCCGGCGGAGTACGGCTTGCCGGCTGAGTACATAGTTTCCGTGATGCGCGTCGCGGGCACCCGATGCGAGCATCGGCGAAACGACGGCCCAGAGCGGAGGCGCGCCATGAATGACCCCAAGATCGAGACTGTGCAGAGCGTCTACGAGGCGTTCGGCCGGGGTGATGTCGACTTCATACTCGACCAGCTCACCGACGACGTGGACTGGGCGTCCTGCCCGGACAGCGACGTCGCGCCGTGGCACGGGATTCACCGCGGCAAGGCCGAGGTGCCCAACTTCTTCAAGGCGCTGGGCGAGACGTTGCAGATCACCGAGTTCACGCCGCTGTCGTTTGCTTCGAACGAGACCGACGTCATGGTAGTCACCCACTGGGCAGCGACCGCCCCGGCGACAGGCAAGTCCCTCGCGATGGACATCCATCACTGGTGGCGCTTTCGCGACGGCAAGATCTACTTCTACCGCGGGACCGAGGACACCGCGCAGACCCAGGCTCTGCTGCGCGAGGACTGACCGAGGACTGACCGAGCCGGCTGGCCGAAGCGGGACGCCCGAGCCCGCCGATTCGCCGGAGCAGGCCGTCTGCGGCAGACGATAATCCGCCATGCCGGGCATTTTGTTATCGCGGGCCGCGTGGTGCATCTTGTGAGCATGCCGTTCCTCGTCACCCCGGCCGACCGTGCGTCCTTCAACCGGTGTCGGCGGCAGTGGGACTTCGGGGCCGGGACCCGGCAGAACCTTGAGCCGCTTCAGTCGGCTGCGGCCCCGGACCTGGATCGGGCGCTTCGCGATGCCCTGGCCGTCTACTACTACCCGGGGATGTGGGACTGGGATCGCCAGGTGACCCTGCCGCTCGTCGTCCAGGGGCTCGAGCGGGCCCTGGCCCGGCAGCAGCAGCGGTCCGGCGACAGCGCGGACGCCCGCCGGTGGCAGCACCAGCTCGAAGCGGGCCGGGGCATGCTGGCACGCTACTTCGCGTGGGCGCCCACGGTGGACACGTTCGCCCCGGTGCTGGTCGAGGCGGACTACGAGGTGAACGTGCTCGACCCGGCCCGGCCCTCGGACGGCCTGGTCACGGCCGCCGGCGAGGCCATCCGGTACCGCGGCCGGATCGACATGATGGCGGTGGACCGCCGCGACGCGTACTGGATCGTGCGGCACCGCCTGGTCCACGGTGACTGGCCGCCCACCGGGCAGCTCGCCGCCGATGAGGAGACACTCGCGGCGTGCTGGGCCTGGGAGCAGTTCTACATCGGGATGGCGATCACCGGGATTGTCTACAACGAGCTGCGGCGACCAGTGCGTTCAACCGGGGAGCCTGCGGGTGGCCAGCCGCAGTCCGCGGCGCGGCGCTGGCGACTGCGGCGACCGCGGGAGGCTGCCGCACCGCCCGCCGTGCGGCAGCATGAACCGAGCGGCGGCGGCCGGTCGATTCCCCAGCACCGGCGGATGTACGCCCAGGCCAGGGAGCCCCGCAGGCTAGAGCCGGTCGAGCAGCGCGCGGGGGACGGGTTCCGCCGGACCTGGCTGCGCCGGGCGCCGGCCGACATCGCGGGAGCCGGACGCCGGCTCGGTGCCGACGTGGCCGGGATGATCCGCCGGAACCCCGACGTGTCCCCGAATCCCTCCGACGACCACTGTCCTGCCTGCCCGTACCTGGATCCCTGCACGGCCCTGTCCGCCGGGACGGATGCCGGGCCCATCCTGCTCTCCGGCTACCGCAGGCGGCCGCCCGAAGGCCCGGAAGAGGGACGCCTCGGCGGCGGAGCGTGGGGCATGGGCCGCGGCGCCGCCCCGCCAAGATTCCGGGGCAGCCAGGGCAGCCAGGGCAGCTGACCGGAGAAATCGGCTGCTCCCGGGTACGCTGGGCCGCAGGGTGGTGACGAGACAATGAACCCTCTTTACCGGGACCGCTGGATCAGGTGCACCAGCGATGCGATAGAAATCCGCGGGTACTACTTCCCCTGGGGTACCAAGCGCATTCCGTACAGCGCCATCCGCTCGGTGCGGCGGGTGACGATGGGCGCGCTTACCGGGAAGGGCCGGATCTGGGGCACCGCGTCGCCGCGTTACTGGGCAAGCCTTGACCCTCGCCGGCCGTCCAAGAGCACCGCCCTGATCCTCGGCACCGGGGCCTACGTGCAGCCCTTCATCACGCCCGACGACCCAGATGCGGTAGAGGCCATCATCCTCGGGCACTCCGCCGCCCAGACGGTCAGCCGCGAGCGGCGTCCGATCGTCTGACCGGCATGGTTGCTGACCCAGTGACAGCGGACGGGCGCGCTCGCGTCCTCGCTGACGGAATCCAGATGCCGATGCTCGGCCTGGGCGTCTGGCAGGTGCCCGGCGGGGCGGCATGCGTGAACGCCGTACGGTGGGCGCTGGATCTGGGATACCGCCATATCGACACGGCCCAGGCTTACGGCAACGAGGAGAGCGTCGGCAGGGCCCTGCGCGACAGCGGCCTGCCGCGGGACGAGGTCTTCCTCACCACCAAGTTCTACCCGGGACGCAGGGACCCTGTGGCCGAGGCCAGGCAGAGCCTGAAACGGCTTGGCGTGGACCAGGTCGACCTCTACCTCGTGCACTGGCCGCAAGGCGGCCCGACGTGGGCTTGGCCGGGGATGGAGCGGGCTCGCGAGCTTGGGCTCGCCCGCTGCGTCGGCGTTTCGAACTTCACCACTGCGGAACTTGACCAGGTGCTGGCCGCAGGGACGATCGCGCCGGCTGTCAACCAGGTGCAGTTCAGCGCGCTGCAGTACCGGCGGGCGCTGCTGGAGGCTTGCTGGCAACGGGGCATCGCGCTGGAGGCGTATAGCCCGCTCGGGACCGGACGGCACCTTGCCAACCGGACCGTGAACCGGGTCGCGCAGCGCGCGGGGCGGACACCCGCACAGGTGCTTCTGCGCTGGTGCCTTCAGCACGGGCTTCCGGTTATCCCCAAGTCGGCGCACCGGGAGCGAATCCAGGAGAACGCCCAGATCTTCGACTTCACCCTGTCCGCCGAGGATATGGCAGAACTCGACGCGCTCGACCGGACGAACGGCACCGATCGTGCCCTGGAACGCAAGTGGTGGTGAAGGGGCTCTGGGCCGGGGGAGCGCTCGAGGTTGTCGAGGTGTTGTGCGTGAGGAGATGGCCAGCGTGACCGAGAACGATCCGATCGGATCAACGCCGCCCGAGGAAACGCCGCCCGAGAACGAGTCGGCCCTGTCACGCCAGGAAGAGCCGAGGGCCTCCCAGCCTGCCGAGGATCCCGGATACCTCACGGAGACGGGCGAGGCGGTCGGCGACGACGGCTCGGTCGTTCCGATCATCGGTGGCCTGCCCGCCGTCGAGGGTTCGGCCTGGGACATCGGCGCCCCGCGGGACGAGCGCGGTGCGGGCCTGGCCGAAGAGCACGCCCGCCGGGCGGACCAGGACTGACCATGATCCTCCGCTGGCGAAGGCGGATGCCGCGGTCCCAGCCCGAGAGGGCTCATCGCGGTTGGGCTGGTTGCTGTCCTCGTGGCGTGCCGAGCGCGGCCCGGAACATGTCCAGTGCCCTGGCGTCCGCTTCGGCAGTCGCGCCCAGGTTGTCGGGCCAGCGGGTGACCTCCGCGACTGCCCAGGCCGCCCAGTCCTCGACGGCGGAGTAGAACTGCCACAAGAAGTTCCACATCAGGCCGTTGACCGCGACGTGCTCAGGAAGCGGGACAAGCGCGTTCGCGTACTCATCGGCCCGGGTGCGGCCGATGGCCAGATTGGCTGCGGCGTGCCCGCCGATGGCGGAGAGGTGCCCGAGCAGATCGGCTTTCGTGCCCGAGCCGGCGTAGGCGACTTTGAGCAGGGCCTCGTATTCGAGGACCGGTCCGGCTCCTGGCTCGGCGACCCAGCGCCGGAGCGCCCGCCGGCCCTCCGGCGTGATGGAGTACACGGTGCGCGGCCGCCGGCCGGTGTGCTCCCGCCTGGCCAGCGCCAGGCCGTGCTCGGCGAGAAGCCTGGGCTCGTCGTAGATCCGCCCCTCGGCACGGGGCCACACGAACCGCAGTCCCCGCGCGACCTGCGTGGCGAGCTGATAGGCCGTCCGCGGGCCGGCCGCCAGCAGGCCGAGAACGGCGTAGGACGTCGGCGTGAGCTCCTTCACCCGGGCTCTCGGTGAACCCGGTGACTCTCTTGAGATACTCACATTGTGAGTATAGTCTGCCGCTGAGGCGGGATGTCAGATCACCGGTGGTGACTCGCCGGATCGGGGAAGGAGAGCCCGGTGGATCCTGAGAAGCTGAAGGCGATGTACCGGCGCTGGCTGCTCGAGGAATGGGGCCAGGGCAACTACGCCGTCGCGGACGAGGTAATCGCCGAGGACCTCATCGACCACAATCCCCTGCCGGGCCAGCCGCCAGGCCGGGCCGGCGAGGTCTGGGCGGCGCAGATGATCCGCAGGGCCTTCCCGGACGCTGCGTTCGAGGCGGACGTGGTGATCTCCGATGGCGAGTACGTGATCGGGCGCTGGACCATGAGCGCGACCAACACGGGCACGTTCGACCTCTTCGGCCTGCCGCCGACCGGGCGGCCGGTGACAATGACCGGCCAGGAGATCTTCCGCGTCCGCGACGGCAGGTTCGCCGAGCTCTGGCACCAGGAAGACGTCGGCGGCATGCTCACCCAGCTCGGGCTCGAGCCGCCGCCATTCCTGATGCGCCTGGCCGCCCGGCGCAGCGCACGCCAGCACCGCCGGGGAAAGCCCGCGTCACGGGTCACCTAACGGTGTCGGCAGCGGTCTTGCGGGGGTCGCCTGGTCGTTGGACGATGCCGGCTGGTCACGTGCTGGCGGTAAGGCTCCCGACGGGCGCGATCACCGTGCGCAGCTGATGTCGTCCTGCGACGCCAAGCTTTGGGTAGGAGCGATACAGGTGCGAGCTCACCGTCCGGGGCGACAGGAACAGCCGGTCGGCGATTTCGCGGTTGGTGAGGCCATCGCTGGCCAGCCGGATGATCTCACGCTGCTGGGGCGTGAGATCGGCGAGGGCATCGGGATCGCTGGGCGCATCGGGAATGCCGATGCCGCATGCCCTCAGCTCAGTCTCGGCCCGTCGCGCCCAGGACGTGGCCCCGAGTTCCCTGAACGTGTCCAGCGCAGTCGCGAGGATGGGTTTGGCGTCGTTGATCCGGCGCTGGCGGCGCAGCCATTCGGCGTGGTCGAGCTGCAGCTGGGCGCGCTCGAAAGGCCAGCTGCTCCCGGCCGGATCCGAGAGCGCCTTCTCGAAGTACGTTCCGGCCCCCGGCGGGTCAGCGAGCAGGCCGCAGGCCCGCGCGGTCAGCTGCTCCAGCCGGGGTGACGCAGCGCCGTCCAGGTGGCTCAGCGCGCGATCCACGATGTCACGGCCTTCCAGCTGCCGGTCAGCGCGGACCGCGGCCGCTGCGAGGTCCGCGATGCCGAGGTAGGAGACGTGATAGTGGAGCGGACTGCCGTCCTGGTGGAACAGGTGGCGGAGCTGGGCATATGCCATGAGGTGGCTGCCGTCGGCGAACGCGGCGACTCCCGCGGCGTGCCGCGCCCGCGCGGAAATGCACCGGCTCTCGGCCGGGTCAACGCGCGCCAGCGCCCTGGACGCGTGGCTGCGTGCCTCGCCGGTAGCTGCCCGCATGGCGAGAACAGCCGCCGTGGTGAGGTCGGCGGAAGCCGCGATCATGTCCATCTGGTAGGCCTCAGCGAGCTCGCTGGCCCGGCCGGCGACTGCCAGCGCATCGTCCCACCGGCCCGCATCGACGTACGCCGCGGCGAGCGTCGACAGCGCGACGCCGCTGGCGCCCCGGACGCTAGAGTCACGTCGGCGCACGGCTTCCCTGAGAAACCGGATCGCCAGGCCGGGCTCGTCGAGAAGCCATGCGGCCGTGCCGGGCACGGAGGGATCCCTGACGGTTGCCGCGTCGAGGCGCCGCAGCCGCGTCACCAGGTCGCTCCGGCCGGCGAACGGGCCGGTGCTCGTGCGTATCCAGATCCGCTGCGCCTCGATGGCTTCCGCCGTTGCGCAGTCGGAGCGCGGCGGCCGGCCCCGGCACTCCAGACGGCCCAGGGCGCGGCTGACGGACTGGCGGCTGGCAGCTGATCCGGACAGGTAGGCGACGGCGGCCGCCGTGCCAAGGGCATCCCAGGCAACGGATGGCTGGCTTTCCGCGGCCCCGTCGGCGACGGCGAGGAGGGTGCAGAACGCAGCTGAGTGCCGGCTCGTCCAGGCCAGCGCCCATCCGGCAGCCAGGTGGGCGGCGTTCCGCAGTTCCGGGTCCACGGCGATGGCCAGTGCCCGGCTGGCAAGATCGTGGATCCAGTCCGCCTGTCCGGTGGGCAAGGCGATCGATGCGGCGGATGTCAGCCGCCTCGCCTTGTCGTCGAGGCTCGGGCTGAGCTCGGCGGCGCGCTCAAGGGCCAGCGCCGCGGCCGCGGCGCCACCGCGGCGGCGCGCCAGGTCGGCTGTTGACTCCAGCAGCGAGGCAATCCCCTCGTCGGGTTGCAGCGCCGCCGCGGCCAGGTGCCACGCTCGCCGATCCGGCTCGTGCTCAAGCCCCGCGGCCAGCTGACGGTGCGCCGCGGCCCGATCCGCAAAGGGCGCACCGTGGTATATGGCGGAGCGGACGAGCGGATGCGAGAACTGCACCCCTGACCTGTCCACCTTGACCAGGCCCAGCCGCTCGGCAGGGGCGAGCTCATCGGCCGTGAGCCCCGGTGCGGGCCGGGAAGCTGCGCCGGGGCCCCGGTGGTCGTCGACCGCGGCGACGAGCAGCGCCGCACGGGCCGTCTCCGGCAGGCTGGTGAATCTGGCTGCGAACACCGCCGTGAGCCCGTCACTCAGCGGCAGCGGTTCCTGCGCGAAGCGCTGGCCGGCGGACGGGTCCGCCGCGATTACCCGGGCCAGCTCTATGAGTGCCTGGGGATTGCCGGCCGCCTGGGTGATCACCAGGCTGCGCGCACGCCCGCGTGGGGGACGTGGCCGCGCGTCCAGTAGCCGGTTTGCCTCTGCTGCCGGCAGCCGTTTGAGATGCAGCTCAGGGAAGCTGGACCCCAGGCCAGCAGGCGAAGCCTGCCCTCGGCTGCCCAGGAGCAGGACCACCCGCCCGGCGTCGAGGCGGTGGCCGATGAAGCCGAGCACCTCGAGCGAGCTGCGATCAACCCAGTGAGCGTCATCGACGACGACGAGAAGCGGGCATAGCTCAGATTCCGCCGACAGCAGGGTGAGCACGGCGGCTGCCGTCACGAGCCGGTCCGGATCTTCCGGCGCCACGGTGAAGCCGAGAGCCGCCCGCAGCGCGCTCCGCTGCTGACCGGACAGGTCGGCTGCGCTGGAAGCCACGGGGCGCAGCAGCTGATGCAGGCCCGCGAATGCCAGGTTCGCCTCCGGCTCGCGGCCGCCGACCGGCAGCACACGGAAGCCGGCGGACCGAGCGTGCCGCGCCGTGCCCGCCAGCAGCGCGCTCTTGCCCATGCCCGCGTCACCCAGCACCACGAGCACCCGGCTCCCGGCCGACGCCAGGTCAACCATGCTTATTAACGCAGATATCTCGGGATCCCTGCCGATCAGCGGTTCCTCGCGCTGGGGAGCTGGTGACCATCGCGTCCCGCGCTGGTGCTCGAACCCGGCGGTCATCCGGCATTTCCCTGGCGATCGCGTCGACATGTGGTTATCCCTGGGGACGGCTGGGCTGGTCGGGTAATCCGCCTCAATGTCCCTGGCGAGCGGGCCCCCGCGCATCGCACGGTCGTGCCATATCTATCGCGCTGGCGCTGTCAGCCCAGGGTGCGCGACCGTTACGCGGGGGCCGCGAGAATCGTGAACGCTGGCGATCCGGGTCAGCTCTACCCGCGAGTTGACATTGAGCTTGACAAACACATGGCGCAGGTGGGCACTGACGGTGTGGTGCGACACGAACAGGCGCTCAGCCACCTCGCGGTTGGTGAAACCCTGAGCGACCAGCCGTGCGACGGCGAGCTCAGAGTCGGTCATCGCCGCCCAGCCCCTACCCTGATGCCGCCCCGATATCAGCCGGCGGCGCACGCCCAGGGCCCTGAGCCTGCTCCGCACCCGGCCGGCGTCCCACGCAGCTCCGGTCTGCGCGTAGATCTCCAGCGCCCGGCCCAGCACGTCCACTGCCTGCGGCGTGGCGCCATCCTCGGCAGCCAGGACGCCCAGATCCTCCAGCGCGGAGGCCCGCGCCAGGGGGCGAGCCGTGCCATCGAAGAGGTCAACCGCCTCGGCCAGCTGCTCGCGATTGCGATCGAGCAGGCCGCTGGCGTGCGCTGCGGCAGCGGCGAGGGAGCGGACGCCGGGGTTGAGTGCCGACTGGCGCTGCGCCATCGCGGCCGCGCTGACCGCGAGCTCATGGTCTTTCGCTGTCAGCGCCATGTGAACGAGGCGCGGCTCGTCGCCGACGTGCATGGGGAAGAGCGGCAAGATGGAGGTGCGCTCGTCTTCCCCGAGGGCGCAGAGCCACTGGTGCGCTCTCGGTGGATCGCCCGCTGCCATCGCCTGCAGGGCGAGCAGCCACGCCGCGTGGCGGCGTACGCTGGGTGCGCTCTGGCTCAGCATGACCTGGGCGATCTCGGTGGCCTGTCGTGCCTGGGCCTGGTCGCCGGTGTGCAGCGCGACCCGTCCGAGAGCGGCGGCTCCTGCCGCATCCAGCACGCTGACCACACCGTCGGCGGCATCCAGGGTGAAGTGCTCCTCGAGGACGGCCGCGGCGTCCGACAGGCGGCCGAGCTGGAGCAGTTGCCTGCCGCGCCCGGTCTCGTACACGGCGAGCGCCCAGCCCTGCCGGTCGCGCTGAGCCGCGGCGACGTTCTCGGTTGCCTGCTGGAGCGATTCGTCGAGCCGGTCTGCCGCGGTCAGCACGTCGCACCGCCACTGACGGGTAAGGTGCAGCCTCGTGTCGTCGCTGGTGTCGAGACCGGTCCGGAGTGCGGCCTCCACCAGGCCAAGTGCCGCTGCGAAGCGCCCGTCGGCATACGCCAGGCCAGATTCGGCAAGTTCAAGAACAAACTGCCCGGCGACGTCCTGGCACGCTCGCACCGCGGCCACGGTGTCGCCGAGTACGCCGCGCGCTGCATCGATCCGGCCCGCAGTCACCAGGTTGTGGAATAGGAAAGCCAAATGCCGGGCTCGGATATTCTCCGGGAGACCAGGCAATGCCAGAGCCTGGCGGCAGGCTTCGGCGCGCACGTCGGGGGAGATGGCGAACATGCCAGCGATGCTGAGGTTAACCTCAGCCTCCTGGCCGGCCGGGAGCACCTGGCGTAGCGCGGTGTCGGCGAAGGCCTTTGCCTCCTCACCCCGGGCCGCGGCGTGCAGCCAGACCGCGGTCGCGGCCACGAGCGGCCCGCGCAGCGCGTGATGGCGGGGCGCGAGCTCAAGGGCGCGCCGGCTCAGGTCCGCGGCACCCCCCGGGTCGGTTGTGCCGAGTGCTTGTGCTGCCGTGAAGAGGGTGGCAACGGCGACCTCGTCCCCTGGCTCGGCGCTGGCGGCCAGCTGTGCCGCTACCTCGACGGGTAGCGCCCCTTCGGCGAGCAGCACCGCGGCTGCCTGCCGGTCGAGCGCACGACGGGCCGGCCGGGACACGCTGGCACGCACCGCCTCGCGGATCAGGTCGTGCCCGAACGCGAGCTTGTCGTCGCGTTCCGTCAGCAAGTCGGCGTGATTGAGTTCTTCGACGGGCGCTAGCAGCGCCGACGGTGACAGGCCGAGCATCGCCGCCAATTCGCCGAGAGAGAACCTCCGCCCGAGCGCGGACGCCACCGTTGCCGCCTGGCGCGCCGGGTCGGACATTCGCTCGAGCCGGCGGCGCATGCTCTCGCTGACCCGGTGCGGTAGCCGTGCCTCTACCAGTTCGGCCCGTCCCGATTCGATCTGCACGAGCTTCTCCTCGCGCAGCCCGGACAGGATCTCGACCAGAAGGAACGGGCTACCGCCGGCCTGCCCCGCCATTTTCAGCACAGCGCCGCCGGGCTCCGCTCGCAGGACATCCGCGGCGACTTGCGCCACGCCATCGGAGTCGAGCGGGCCGAGAACGATCCTCTCGGCTCCGTTGCCCTCCAGCCAGTCGATCGCACCGCGAATCTGGCGCGACCCCTGACCGGGGCGAAGGGCGATGAACCAGGCAACCGGCACGGTCGCCAGCCGGGCGGGCAGCGTCCGGAGGGCAGCCGCCGTGCCGCTGTCGGCCCACTGCATGTCGTCGAGGCACACCAGGAGCGGCGCATCGAGCGCTGCCCGCTGGAGCAGGGCCTCAAGATCCTGAAGGAGCCAGTACCTCTGCTCGGGCGAGGTGTGGGCGTCACCCAGCGCGGCGCGCTGGAGAATGGGCCAGGGGCCGTCGAACAAGGCTTCCATCAGCGCGGACAGCTGGACCACGGTGTCACAGGGCTCGGCCACGGCGCTGCCGACCCTGATCGACTGGCCGCGCGCCATCGTGGCCGCCTCTGCTAGCAGGCGGCTCTTGCCCATCCCGGCGCCGCCCTCGATCAGGGCGACGCTGCCCGTGCCGGAACTCAGCCGGCCGAGGTGCGCTGCCAGGGCCGTCAGCTCGGCGTCGCGGCCGCGGACAGGCTGGCCCGGCTCCAGGGCGGGGCCCGGAACCCGGCCGGGTTCCGCTGCCTGCCCGTCCGCCTGGATCGCGACAACTCGCACAGGCCCCATGGTACGAACTGCGGGGCACCGGCGCCTGGATCCGGCGCACGGGCAGAGGGCCTAGCAGGGAACAGGCAGCCAGCAACGGGTCAGGTGGTCGCCTGGACTGCCTCGAGGATGACCCTGGTCACGACACCGGGGTTGGAGATCATGGACAGGTGAGGCGCGCGCACCTCGGTGATCTGCGCATGCGCCCGCCTGTCCATGGCCAGCTGCAGGGCCGGCGGGATGGCCTGATCGGCGGTGCCGACGACGGACCACGAGGGGATGGTCTTCCAGGCCGGGACACCGGACTTCTGGCCAAGCGCGATCGACGCGAGCGGGCGCTGGGTAGCCGCCAGCATGTTCGCCTCGCTGGCGGGCAGGCCGTTAGCCATGCAGGACGGGAACGCGCTCTGCTTGATGTAAGCGTCAGCGACGCCCGTGGGGGCGCCGGGGAACGGCACGAAGTTGAGATTCGCCGGCGCGGCGCACGAGCCGGGATACGCGGCGAGGAGCTGCGCGATGGACTGGCCCTGCGCGGGCGCGAAGGCGTCGATGTAGACGAGGGCCTTGACGCGGGTGTCGCCGGTCGCGGCGTTGGTGATGACCGCTCCGCCGTAGGAATGGCCGACCAGCACGATGGGCCCGGAGATGCTCTGCAGGAAGTCCCTCAGGTACGCGGAGTCATAGCCGAGCCCCTGCAGCGGGTTCGGCGGCGCGTAGACCGTGTAGCCGTCTCGTTGCAGGTTCTCCACGACGGCGTCCCAGCTGCCGCTGTCGGCCCACGCCCCATGCTCCAGCACGATGGCGGGCTTGGGCCCGTCGGCGGCAGGCCGCGTGATGACGTGCGCTGACGCCATCTGGCTGGCCGGGATGAGCACGGCTGCGATAGCTGCGGCGCATGCGGTGACGGTGAGGCGCGGCCCTGCTCTCACCGACAACTACGACCGTGATTTACGTGGTTTACGCGCTGGGTCGCTTTCTGCAGGCGATATCCCGAGCGGTCCACATGACACATGTCGCCTGCGAGGCCGGGTCTGGCGGTAGCCAGGTCCCGCCCTGTCATGGCCGGCCGGCCGGGCTCAGCCTTGGTAGCCGGCTTGAGCCAGAAGCCGGCGCAGGTCAACGACCATCTGCGTGTCGATGTCCTTATGCGCGGGCCGGTCGAGGAACTCGGTTTCCGAGCCGACCGTCACCGCGACTTTGCCGTCATGATGCTCGGCAACTGAGCCGACTGCCTCCAGCAGGGACACGACCGCGTGCCATTCGATGTTGTGGCTCACGGGATGCTCGAACAACTGGCGGAGCGTAGTGCGGTGGTGGTTAGTCAGGTGCTCTGGCTCCGAGCTCGATGACATGGTGGCTCCTTTCCCTGGGCAACCATAGCGCCGGCCGGTCGCGGCGAAGGCCCAGCCATTGTGCCGCCCTCCGGCGAGCCGGATCGGGCGGATGGGCCGCAGGTGCAGTCAGCATACGGATACCCCGGCTGCCATCTGACGCTCAGCCTGGGGAGGTGCGTCCGATGTCAGGGGAATGAGGAATAGGGAGAAATAAGCAGTGACTACGTACTCGGAGCTTCCGAACAAGCTGGTCAGTGCTGCGAACGGCGTCGACTACGCGTACCGGGACTCGGGCGACGGTGCGGTGCCACTGGTCCTCCTGCAGCACTTCCGCGGGAATCTTGACAGCTGGGATCCCGCCCTGATCGACGCGCTGGCATCGACCCGGCGGGTCGTGTGCTTCGACAACGCCGGCGTCGGCGGCTCAACCGGAAACACGCCCAGCACAGTCCAGCAGATGGCGCGC
This sequence comes from Streptosporangiaceae bacterium, assembly GCA_050013415.1. Taxonomy (GTDB): domain Bacteria; phylum Actinomycetota; class Actinomycetes; order Streptosporangiales; family Streptosporangiaceae; genus Palsa-506. The sequence goes on from JBEKFH010000047.1 coordinate 17,420, forward strand.
GATGCGATTGCCTTCGTCACCGCCGTGGAACTCGGCCAGGTCGACATCCTGGGCTTCTCCATCGGCAGCTTCGTCGCCCAGGAGATCGCACTGACCAGGCCCGCGATCGTCCGGAGGCTGATACTGGCCTCCTCAGCCCCCCGCGGCGCGGCGGGCATGCACGGCTGGGCGCCGGACGTCATCGGGGCCATCGGCACCCCGAAGACCAGCCCCGAGGAGTACCTCGACGTGTTCTTCGCGCGATCATCCTCAAGCCGGCAGGCTGGCAAGGAAGCGCTGCAGCGCATGTACGCCAGGACCGAGGATCGTGACACGGCAACGACCTGGGCGACGCGCGAGGCGCAGTATGACGCGGTCTGCGGCTGGGGCATCCCGGATCACTCGCTGCTGCAGCGAATGAGTGCTATCGACCTGCCGGTATTCGTGATGAACGGCGACAGCGATCCGATGATATTGCCGCACTACTCTTACTTGCTCGCGGGCCTGATCCCGCACGCCCGCGTCAAGATTTACCCTGACGCGGCGCACGGGTTCCTGTTCCAGCATCACGCCGAGTTCGCCGGCGACGTCGGCGCGTTCCTCGCCGGGCCGGCCTGAGCAGGACGCCGTCGTTCTTCGCCGATGCCCCGCGTAGTTCGGAGATGCTCAGCCGACCGTCTTGACCAGGTCGATGGCACGGCCGAGGGTGGCGAGGCGCTGGTCAAGGGTGTCGCCCGCCGGGTAGAGCCGGACGGTGTCAACTCCGGCGTCGCGCCACACGCGCAGCCGTTCGCGCACCATCTGCTCGGTGCCGATCAGCGTGGTGGCCAGCACCATCTCGTCGGTGACCAGCGCGGCCGCACCATCGCGGTCGCCGGCCTGCCAGCGCGCGTGGACCTGCGCCGCGACCTGCGCCCAGCCCTGCCGGCTATAGGCATTGTTGTAGAAGTTCGTGCTGGCCGATCCCATCCCGCCGAGGCTGAAGGCCAGCTCTTTCTTGCGAGACGCCACGTGCGCCGCGACGGCGTCCTCATCGCCGAAGAACGCTACCTCGGCGCCCTGGCACACGTCGAGATCGCCGCGGCTGCGCCCCGACGCGGCCAGCCCGCGGTCGAGATGCTCGAAGTAG
>JBEKFH010000048.1:0-17656 GCA_050013415.1 Streptosporangiaceae bacterium
GCCGGCCCGAGCAGCACCACCGCCGCGAGGGTGGCGGACGAGCTCGGGGACCACGCGGACTGCCGCGACGCGAGCGGCGTCGGCGTGGAGTCGCAGATCAGGAACAGCAGCCGGAGCACGCTCAGCTCGATCCACCAGTGCGCACCGCGGGAGCCGAAACCCGCGGGCGCGATGAGCGCGGCGGCGAGCAGGGCGATCACTCCCGCGTACAGCCAGGCGGCCCAGGACCTGTTGCCCATGACTCCTCGCAATCGCTCCCGGCGGCCTGAGCCAGCGGACTCCCTGGCCTGGCCGGCGTTCCGCGAATCGTCACGGAAATCAACTGAACGTCGCGCCATAGATACCGAGAGTAACGGACAGCTCAAGTCAATGAATTATCCAGCGCCTTATGTAACAATGAGTAATTGACTAACTACTCATTGTTAGCATTGTCTTGCAACGCCATAAATGCACGTTGCATCAAGACTAACGCCCGGGGGCTATTCTGCGCGGAATTCCGTGACTTCGAGTTCGACCCGGACCGCGTGAATCCGGCTCAGCACCTTGGTCCGCAGCTCGGCCGGCACCGGATCGGAGCCGCAGTGCTTGTGCACCAGGCGCTTGACGGCCTCCTCGAGGCCGTACTCGCGCAGGCACGGACCGCATTCGTCCAGGTGAATCTGGATCTCGCTGCATCCCGCGTCCTCAAGCTCCCCGTCCAGGTAGCTGTAGACGCGCGCGAGCACCTCGCTGCAGGGCACCTCGTGCGGCTTGCCGCAGCTCATGTCGCGTCCTTCCCGGGTTCCGCACCCGACGGTGACGCCTCGCCGTTGCTCGCGGCCGCCGCCTTGACCAGCCCGCGCTCGGCCGCGTAGTCCTGCAGCATCTCGCGGAGCTGCCGGCGGCCACGGTGCAGGCGCGACATCACGGTGCCGATCGGGGTGCCCATGATGTCGGCGATTTCCTTGTAGGCGAACCCCTCGACGTCAGCCAGGTACACCGCGATCATGAACTCCTCGGGCAGCGCCTGCAGCGCGCGCTTGACGTCGGAGTCGGGAAGCCGCTCCAGCGCCTCCGCCTCGGCCGACTTCAGCCCCGCGGACGTGTGCGAGGCGGCCCGGGCAAGCTGCCAGTCCTCGATCTCCTCGGTACCTGCCCGCTGCGGCTCGCGCTGCTTCTTGCGGTACGTATTGATGAAGGTGTTAGTGAGGATCCGGAACAGCCATGCCTTCAGGTTGGTACCGGGCTGGAACTGGTGGAACGAGGCGTAGGCCTTGGCGAACGTCTCCTGCACCAGGTCCTCGGCGTCCGCCGCGTTGCGGGTCATCCGCATCCCCGCGGAGTACAGCTGATCCAGGTACGGCAAGACATCCCGCTCGAAGCGCTCATCGCGCTCCTGCAGCGTCTCTGGGACCGGACTCACCTCCTCCGCGCCTGGGGGCTTCGGCTGACCGCGAAGCCAGCCGTATGGACCGGAGGATATCTTGCCAGGGCTGACGGCCCCGCGGGCAGCCACCGGCCTCAGGCCAGCACGCGCGTAGGACCCGGCTAGGGACATGCGGTGTGCAACATCCCGCCGGCGGGGTTCATTCCGGCACCGGGCTCACCGCCGGCGCCGGTCCCGCTTGCCCTGGCAGGTCACGCAGCGTGCCGCGTCGGGCCTGGCCTCGAGCCGTCCTTCGGGGACCAGGGCATGGCAATCGACGCACGCCCCGTAGGTTCCCTGCTCGATCCGGCCGAGCGCGCCGAGCACCTCGGAGCGCTGAAGCCGGGCCACGGCCAGCACGGCGGCCGTCCGCTGTACCTCGGTGAGATTGGCGCCGGCGTCGGCCGGATCCTGCGGATATGCCGAGGCCAGCCCGTCTGGCGAGCCGGACCTCTCGATCACGGAAATGGACCGGTCGATCTCGTCGCGGATCTCTTCCAGGCGCTTGCGCGCGACCGCAGTATCCATCCGATCCCCACCTCCATTCCGCCCGGGGCCGGCAGCGCGTCCCGGCACCAGGACTGCCAGCACGGTGATCAGGTCTGGCGCCCAGCCTGGTGATCAGGTCTGCGGCACGGCCCGGTCAGCAGCTCAGAACAGCGCTTTCACCGGGCCGCCGGGTTCCGGCTCGGCGGGCTCGATCAGGGCGGGCCCGTTGTTCCGCACCGAGTTGACCGCGGTCGAGACGGGGCGCCAGATCAGCCGCGCGGTGCTTGCCGGGGCCAGCAGCGGGAGCAGGTCAGCGGCGTCACTGCTGCCGGGATCGAGCCAGTCCGCCCAGCGCTCCGGGCCGATCACCATCGGCATCCGGTCGTGAATCCTGCCGAGCTCGTCCGGCGCATTGGTGGTGATAATGGTCGAGGTCCACAGCCACGCGTCCGGGTGATCATCGGGAAACGACGGGTCGCGCCACAGCTCATAGAGCCCGGCGAAGGCGAGCGGGCCGCCATCCTCGCGGTAGATGTAGTAGGGCTGCTTGGCCGCCTTCGCGTCATCGCCGGGCCGGTACCACTCGTAGTATCCGTCGGCCGGGAGCAGGCACCGGCGGCGCGCGAACGCGCGGCGGAAGGCCGGCTTGACGCTGACGGTCTCGGCCCGCGCGTTGATCATGCGGCTGCCGATCGACGGATCCTTGGCCCAGGACGGGACAAGCCCCCAGCGCACGACGCGGAGCTCCCTGGCCGCACCGGCCGCCTGCTCCCCGGTCTCGCTCGGTGCCTGCCCGTCAGCGGCCCGCGCGGGTACCGCCTGATCAGCCGCGGGCTGGCCGGCCGGGGCCTGGCCGGCCGGGGCCTGACTGGTGCCGCGCGGCCGGCGGGTGAGGACCGCGTAGACGGGCTTGGTCGGGGCGACGTTGTAGTCAGGCTCCAGCGGCACGGAAACCCGGTCACGCTCGACGCCGAACTCCTCAAGGAGCTCCGTGCGCTTGCGCGCGGACGCGTACCGACCACACATATGTTCACCTTGAAGGGCATCGCGAGCCTGGGGGAAGCACAGATTGTGCCGGTTTATAGCCAACATCGGGGTTTGCCAAACCTGGCGAGGCGTGCCAGTCCCCCCGTTGGACGTCAGGCCGCGGGAAGCCCGCAGCCAGTACGCTCGGCAGCATGAACGGCGACCGCGAGAAAGGCGGCGGGCCAGCGACCGGCCGGCCAGAGCCCGGCTGGCAGGCGCCGGCCGCGACCGGTCCGGTTCGCGCGCTGGTGCGGCTACCGGGCTCGAAGTCGATGACTAACCGCGCGCTGGTGATCGCCGCGCTGGCAGCCGAGCCCAGTGCGGTGCGGAACCCGCTGGTCGCGCGGGACACTACCCTGATGGCCGCCGCGCTGCGTGCGCTCGGCACGCGGATCGAGGATGAGCGGGCCGATGACCCCGGCGCGGCGGTGTCCTGGCTGGTGAGCCCGGGGCGCAGCGGCGGCAGCGCGACCATCGACGTGGGCAACGCGGGCACCGTGCTGCGGTTCGTCCCGCCGGTCGCCGCGCTCCGGGCCGGCGACGCTGGCTTCCGCGGTGACCCGCGCGCCTCCCTGCGGCCGGTCCGCCCGCTGCTGGCCGGCCTGCGCGAGCTGGGCGCGACGATCGACGACGGGGGCCGCGGCGCACTCCCGTTCGTCGTGCAGGGCCGCGGCGCCGTCCGCGGCGGCACGGTCACCCTCGACGCATCCGCCTCGTCCCAGTTCGTTTCCGGGCTGCTGCTCGCCGCGCCGTGTTACGGCAAGGGCGCTGAGGTGCGTCATGAAGGACCCCGGATGCCGTCGGCTCCGCACCTGGCGATGACCGTGCAGATGCTCCGCGAAGCGGGCGCCGACGTGGAAACCGGCAGCCGGACGCGCGGCGGGACCGGCCACGAGCTATCCGTTCCGGATATCTGGCGAGTGCATCCTGGCGTGCTCCGGCCGGGAACCGTGACGGTGGAGCCCGACCTGTCCACTGCCGGCCCGTTCCTGGCCGCCGCGCTGGTGACGGCCGGCACCGTGACGATCGCCGGCTGGCCTGCGCGCACGTCACAGCCCGCCGCGCAGATCCTGGACGTGCTGACCAGGATGGGCGCGACGTGCGCGGCCACCGCGGACGGCATGCGAGTGACCGGATCCGGCGAGATCCGCGGGGTGACGGCGGATCTTCGCGACGCCAGCGAGCTCACCCCGGTACTGACCGCGCTCGCCGCGCTGGCCAGCGGCCCGTCGGTGTTCACCGGCATCGGCCACCAGCGCGGGCAGGAGAGCGACCGGCTGGCCGCGCTGGCCGCGGAGATCGGCGCGCTCGGCGGGGATGTCACCGAGCTGCCGGACGGCCTGCAGATCCGGCCGAGGCCGCTGCGCGCCGATGGCGCGGCCTTCGCCAGCTACGACGACCACCGGCTGGTGATGGCCGCGGCCGTGCTCGCGCTGGCCGTGCCGGGCCTCCGGGTGCGCGACGCAGCGACCGTGGGGAAGACGTTCCCCGGCTTCATCGACTCCTGGACCGCGATGCTGGCGGGCGCGCCCTGAGCCGGCGGATAGGCTACGCCGGCCTGGACGAGGACGACGTGCGGGTCCGGCCGGGGAAGGGGTCGCGGCCGCGCACCCGGCGCAGGCCGGCGCACGAGGGCGCCGCCGAGGCGTTCGTGGCCGCGGTCGACCGGGGCCGGTTCCGCTGCTTCGTCGGCGACCGGGCGGTCACCGCCGTCGCGGCCCGCGAGCTCGGCCACCGCAGGGTGGTGGTCGGGGACCAGGTCCGGCTGTCCGGCGACGTTTCCGGCGCGCCGGACGCGCTCGCCCGCGTGGTCGGCGTCCTGCCGCGCACCACGGTGCTGCGGCGGTCGGCCGACGACACCGACCCGGTCGAGCGGGTGATCGTCGCGAACGCCGGGCAGCTAGTGATCGTCTGCGCGCTGGCCGACCCGCCGCCCAGGACCCGGCTGATCGACCGGTTCCTGGTGGCCGCCTATGACGCGGGCCTCGATCCGCTGCTCTGCCTGACCAAGGCCGACCTCGCGCCGCCGGACGAGATCCTGGCCGGCTACGCCCCGCTGGGCCTGCGGCACGTGGTGACCGGCCGCGGCCCGGACGCCGGGGTGGTCCCCGGCGAGCTGCTGGCCGAGCTGGCCGGCCGGGTCAGCGTGCTCGTCGGTCATTCGGGTGTCGGCAAGTCGACCCTGGTCAACACGCTCATCCCGGCGGCCGAGCGGGCGGTGGGGACGGTCAGCCCGGTGACCGGGCGCGGCCGTCACACCTCGTCGTCGGCGGTGGCCTTCCGGCTGCCCGGTGGCGGCTGGATCATCGACACCCCGGGACTGCGCGGCTTCGGCCTGGGGCACATCTCGCCGGACAACGTCGTTCGCGCCTTTCCCGACCTGGCTCCGGGCATCGAGCGGTGCCCGCGGGGCTGCACCCACCTGGAGGCTGACTGCGCGCTGGACCAGTGGGTGCGCGAGCAGGACGACGGCGGGGCGCTGCGGGGCAGGCTCGACTCGCTCCGGCGGCTCCTGCGCAGCCGGGACGGCGGCGATGCGGGCGACGCCGGCCAGGACGACGGAGGGCTGGCTGACGGGGGGCTGGACGACGAGGGAACTGGCTGACGTCCTCGCGCTGATCGGCGCCGGCGCGCTGGCCGGGGTGGTCAGTACCGTGGCGGGCCTTGCCTCGCTGGTCTCCTATCCGGTACTGCTGGCGTTCGGCCTGCCGCCGCTCAGCGCGAACGTGACCAACACCGTGGCGCTGGTGTTCACCGGCGCGGGCGCCGCGGCCGGCTCGCGGCCCGAACTGGCCGGCCAGGGCCGCCGGGTCCGGCGCCTGGGCATGCTGACCGCGCTGGGCGGCGCGGGCGGCGCGGCGGTCCTGCTGCTGACGCCCCCTGGCGGGTTCGTGGTGGCCGCGCCGGCCCTGATCGGCGTTTCCGCGCTGGTCCTGCTGGTGCAGCCGCTGCTGCGGCGAAGCCGCGCCGGCCGGGGCGAGGAGGGCGAAGGGCGCGAACGGGCCGACCGGGAGCGGAGCCTGCCGCTGCAGGCGGCGGTGTTCTGCGTCGCGGTCTACATCGGGTACTTCGGCGCGGCCGGCGGAATCCTGCTGCTCGCCGCGCTCGCCGGAATGCTCGATCAGTCACTGGCCAGGACAAATGCGGTGAAAAACGTCGTGTCCGGGCTGGCGAACGCCGTCGCGGCGGTCGCCTTCGCCGTGTTCGGCCCGGTGCGATGGGCGTTCGTGGCGCCGCTGGCCGCCGGCTTCCTGATGGGCGGCTGGGCGGGGCCGGCCATCGTGCGCAGGCTCCCCGAGCAGGCACTTCGCGTCATCGTCGGGGCCGGTGGCCTGCTTATCGCCGTCAAGCTGGGAATCGGCGCATATCGCTGAGCCGGCATACCGCTGAGCCGCCGTACCGCCAGGCCGGCTTACCGCTAGGCTCCTGGGCAATGCGACAGCACGCTGATCAGGCAAGCCAGTGGTCCGACGACCTGCGTTTCGCGCATGTGCTCGCCGACGCGGCGGACGACATCACCTCGCGGCGGTTCCGGGCCGCGGACCTGCGGGTGGAGACCAAGCCCGATCTCACCCCGGTGACGGACGCCGACCGTGCCGCGGAGGAATCCCTGCGGAATGTGCTGCGCAGGGCGCGGCCGAGGGACGCGATGCTCGGCGAGGAGTTCGGCAGGACCGGATCCGGGGCGCGCTGCTGGGTGATCGATCCCATCGACGGCACCAAGAACTACGTTCGCGGCGTGCCTGTCTGGGCCACGCTGATCGGGCTGATGGACGGCGACCAGGTCGTGGTAGGCGTCGTCTCGGCGCCCGCGCTCGGCCGCCGGTGGTGGGCGGCCCGCGGCGGCGGCGCGTGGACGGGCCGCGGCCTGACCAAGGCGACCCGGTGCCGGGTCTCGGCGGTGGCGAAACTGGCGGACGCATCGCTTTCCTACTCCGGAGTGACGGGCTGGGAGGACAGCGGCCGGCTGGCGGGATTCCTCGGCCTGGCGCGCTCGGTATGGCGGACCAGGGCCTTCGGCGATTTCTGGTCGCACGTCCTGGTCGCGGAGGGCGCGGTGGACATCTCGGCCGAGCCCGAGGTCACGCTCTGGGATCTCGCGGCACTGCAAGTGGTTGTCGAGGAGGCCGGCGGAATCTTCACCGACCTGGCGGGCAAGGCCAGGCCGGATGGCGGCAGCGCGGTGTGCACGAACGGCCTGCTGCACGGCGAGGTGCTCGACCGGCTCGCGCCAGAGTAAGGCGCCATGCGGCTCGCTGGCACGGTGGCGCTCGTCACCGGAGGATCGTCGGGCATCGGCGCGGCGACCGCGCGTGCCCTCGCCTCGGCCGGGGCCCTGCCGCTGATCGCTGGCCGTGACGAGGGCCGCCTGCGCGCCGTGGCAAGGGAAACCGGGGGCCTCGCCATCGCGGCCGACCTCGCCGCCGCTGACGGCCCGGCCGCGCTGGCGGAGGCGGCCAGGCACGCGGCCGGGCCGGGCGGAGTGGATCTGCTGATCAACAATGCCGGCATCGGCTGGGCCGGACCGGTCGGGCAGATGACGGCCGGGCAGGTGGCCGGCGTCATCGCGGTGGACCTGGTCGCGCCGATTCAGCTGACGAAGCTGCTGGTGCCCGGCATGGCGGCACGCGGGCAGGGCCACGTCGTATTCGTGTCGTCCATCGCCGGCGTTGTCGGCGTCCGCGAAGAGGCGGTCTACGCCGCGGCCAAGGCAGGCCTCAGCTGCTTCGCCGAGAGCCTGGCTCACGAGATGACGGGCCGTGGAGTAGGAGTGTCGGTGATCGTACCGGGCGTGGTCGACACCCCGTTCTGCGAGCACCGGGGCCGCCCGTACGGCAGGACCTGGCCCGCCCCGCTAGCGGCCGACCGGGTGGCTCGCGCGCTCGTCCAGGCGATCGAGCACGATCAGAGCCTCGTTTTCATGCCGCACTGGATGCGCCTGCCCGCCTGGCTGCACAGCACGTTTCCCCGCACATTCCACCGGCTGGCGGGCAGGTTTGGCTAACCACGTCGAAAAGCTATTAATTATGCTTTCATCCTATTTGTAACTAAAGTCTGGTATCTACCGAGGAGGAGTCTTTTCGTTGAAGCCCTTTGAGTGGATCAGGCCTGGCCGCGCGGGCGCGTTGCTGGCCACTGGCACGGCCGGAACCCTGCTGATCTTCATGGCGGCCGGGCCCGCGAGCTCCGCCACCCGGCCGGGCCAGGACGCGAAGGTGGCCGTGCCGCAGGGGATCGGAGCCGCCGTCCTGGCCGGCGATCCCGTGTTCGGGAAGACTCCCCCCAACACCCCGGAGATCGTGTCCTTCGTCCTGAAGGCCCGCCACATCTCCGCGCTGAGGACGGCCGTCGCGCATGGCATGCCAGCCGGCTACCTCTCCGTCGGCCGGTTCGCGGCCAGCTTCGGGCAGACCACGGCGAACATCTCCGCGCTGGAGAGCTACCTGGCGCCGTTCGGGATTCACTCCGTGGCCTACCGGGACGGCCTGGACGTCACGGCGACCGGCACCGCCGGCACGTTCGACAAGGCCCTCACCGTCCGCCAGGACAACTTCCGCATCCCGGCGGTCAGCGCCCACGGCGGCCAGCCAGGGCGGCCATCCATGATCATCCACGGCACCACGGACAAGCCGCTGCTGCCCCGCGCCATCGCCCGCTCGGTGCTGGCGATCCTCGGCCTGAGCAATTACCCGGTGGCCTCGAGTAACGCCGTGCACGAGCCCTCGCTCACCCGGGCCGCCAAGCCGGCCGCCGTCCAGACCGGCAGCCTCACTCCGGCAGACTTCGCCAGCCAGTACAACCTCGACCCGCTGTACAAGGAGGGATTCACCGGAGCGGGACAGACCATCGGCATCGTGACGCTGGCCAGCATCAATCCCTCGAACGCGACGTACTTCTGGAAGAACGTGCTGCACATCACGACGCGGCCGGACAAGGTCAGCCTGGTCAACGTAGACGGCGGGGCGGGGCCGGTCAGCAACGCGCTCGGCTCCGGTGAGACCACCCTGGACGTCGAGCAGTCCGGCGCGCTCGCGCCCGGTGCGAAAGTGATCGTCTACCAGGCGCCGAACACCGACCCTGGTTTCCTTGACGCCTTCTATGACGCCGCCAGCCAGAACGCCGCCGACACCGTCTCCACCAGCTGGGGCGAGGCGGAGACGCTGATCGACACGTCGGTGGCCGCCGGGTCGGAGACTCCGGCGTACGAGCAGTCCTTCGACGAGGCATTCCTGGAGATGGGCGCACAGGGGCAGAGCAGCTTCGCGGCCCAGGGCGACGCGGGCGCCTACGACGACTCCGACGAGCTCGGCACCACCAACCTGGACGTGGACAGCCCCGGCGACAGCGCCTGGACCACGTCGGCGGGAGGCACCACGCTGGCCGGCACGATCCCGCTGTCCGCGACCGTCTCCGCGCGCATTCCGGCCCAGCGCACCTGGGGCTGGGACTGGCTGTGGCCGCACTTCACGACCTTCGGGGCCCCGTCAGAGGCAGCGTTCGCGTTCTCCGCGGCTGTGGGCAGCGGCGGCGGCTACAGCAAGGACATCCCGATGCCGCTCTACCAGCGGCTGACCGCCGGCATCCACCAGTTCAGCGCGACGCAGTACCTGACGCCGATCGACTACAAGCCGCTCGGCGCCCGCTCCCTGCCCACCGCGTGGGACTTCACCGCCAGTCCGCAGGTGACGACCGGCACCGGCGGCGGGCGGGCGCTCCCGGACCTCTCGACCGACGCCGACCCGTTCACCGGCTACGAGGAGTACTTCACTGGCTTCACCGGGAACCCGCTGGAGGACGGCTGGGGCGGCACGAGCTTCGTCGCGCCGCAGCTGAACGGCGCGACCGCCGTCATCGACCAGGCGGTGGGCCACCGGGTCGGCTTCTGGAACCCGTCCATCTACCGGTGGGCCGCTGGCCCGCACTCGCCGTTCACCCCGCTGGACACCGCGAGCAACGCCAACGCCAACCTGTATTACACGGGCACGGCTGGCCATGTCTTCAACCCGGGCAGCGGCCTCGGCACCCCTGATCTCGCCAGCCTGGCGAGCGATTTCGCGCACTCATAGCCGGGCAGGTAAGGCTCGCGGCCGGGCAGCTGCCCGGGAATGACCCCGGCCGGTCCCGGAAGGGACTGGCCGGGGGCCTTCGTCCCTGACGCTCTGCTGCAACGCGCTCTCGACCTCCGCGACCAGGTTCTCCAGCAGCTCGGAGGTGGCGGACCACTGCGTCTGCTCGGCCGCGAGCTGCGCCGCGGCCTCGCCTATCTGCTGGATCGCGGCGTCCACCTGGTCGGCGCCCGACTTCTGCTGCTGGGTGGCCAGTATCGACTCCTCGAGCATCGAGGCCGTCGAGATCATCAGCTCGCCGACCTCGCGGGCCTGCAAGGCGCCCTGCTCAGTCGCCGCGATCGTCGCGTTCGTCTCAGCCCGCACCGCGCTGATGATCTCGCTGATCGACCCGGTCGACTGAACCGAGCGCTCGGCCAGCTTGCGCACCTCCGCCGCGACGACGGCGAAGCCCTTGCCCGCCGGGCCGGCCCTGGCCGCCTCGATCGCCGCGTTCAGCGCGAGCAGGTTCGTCTGCTCCGCGATCCCGTCGATCAGCCCCAGGATGTCCCCGATCTGGCGAACCCGCTCGCCCAGCGAGAGCGCCCGCTGGGCGATCGCCGCCACCTTCTCCCCCATGTCCCGCATGGTGTCGCCGGTCTGCGCTTCCGCCCGCGCCACCGCGCGAACGTTGTCCGCGATCGAGCCGGCCGCGGTCGCCAGCTCCACCATCGCCGCCGAGGTCTGCGCCACCGCCGCGGACTGCTCGCTGGTGACCGTGGCGGCGCTCCGCGCGGAGGAACGCAGATCGTCGGCCACTCCGCCCAGGACGGCAGAGGTGGAGCGGAGCCGGTCAAGAAGGTCGTCACGGTCGCTCAGCCCCCGCACCGCGGCCGTCAGCTCTTCCTCACGCCCCAGGCCCTGGCTGACCAGGCGGAGCGCGAAGAGCGAGAACGCGAGAGCCGACAAAGCCGAAAGCGTGATGTCACCGATCCCGAACAGGACCAGCTGGCTTGCCGCCGCCGACGCAGCCGCCCGCTCGGCATCGACCCGCCGGGTGAGGGCATCGGCGCGGCCAGGGGCCACCGCCCGCTCGCTGTCCTGCGCGGCGAGCGTACTTGCCACGCTTGAGCGGTACGCCAGGAAGCGGCCCAGTGTCAGCAGGCCCACGATCGTGATCAGGGATACCATCGCCAGGCTGAAGACGATTACCCAGCGCCTGGTGTGACCGCCCGGTTCTGCGCGATGGCCCGGTTCTGCGTGACTGCCCGGTTCTGCCGGCATGCCGCATGCACTTCCCGCCCCCGTCATGCCCGCTCATCCCCGCGGACCGGTTCCCCTTTCCACTTGTACCCGCCGGCCCGCCTCGCCACCGTGAATCCCGCCCGGCGTTTGCGCCATGCTGGCGCTCGCGCAGGCCCGAAGTTAATCTCGCGCAGGCCCGAAGTTAATCTCGCGCAGGCCCGAAGTTAATTCGGCAGCGGTCACTTCGGCAGCGAACTCAGCGCGCTCGTGGCCTGCGGAATCGCGCCCGCAGGGACCGGGCGGCGCGGTATGACCATCCAGGCGCACGTCACGATCAGGATGAGGACGAAGGCGCAGTAGAGCCAGAAGTCCGGCGTGACACCGGAGCTGATGGTGAGCCCGGCGCGGGCGGCCTCCGCCGGCGAGATGCCGAACAGGGCCGGCGAGGTGCCCTCGCCAAGCTCCACGAGCGCCGAGATGACCTGGGCCAGCATCGGGATGATGGCACCGGCCAGCAGCGCGCCTGCCCGGGCGACCGGGCGCGTCGCGGCCGCTGCGACAACGGCCGCGACGAGCGCCACCATCACCACGACATCCCCGGCGATCACCGGTCCCGGGTTCGCGAACGCGTTGCCCAAGGTCACGTGCTGCGTCAGCCCGGCCGACGTCCGCAGGGTGTAGCTGTCCCACGACGGGGCGAACGCGATCGCCGCGCCAAGCCCGGCGAGCGTCAGCGTCAGCGCCAGGACGGGTCCCGTCCGGTTGCTGCCCGGCCGGCCGGGCAAGCCGGCCGACGGGACCCGGAAGGCCAGCGCGGAGCCGGCCGCGCATAGCAGCCAGCCGGCGAACCCGAGCACGAGGCCGGCGCCCATCAGATGCGCGCCGCCGGCGATCGGCGTGCCGGCGTCCGCCAGGAAGAAGCCGAGCGTCACGACAGCCGTCCCGGTGCCGAGCAGCGCCCCCGCTCGCGGGCGGCCGCCGCCGAGCAGGATGAGCACGGCGCTCGCGCTCCAGGCAGCAAGGTAGATCACATGGGGCACGAGGTCGGCGGGCTCGTGGGCCAGGCTCGCCCCGGCCAGGTAGACGGGGAAGAGACCGACCACCCCGAGCACGACACCCGCGGCGAGCAGGACCGCCGGGATGATCGCGCGACCGCCCGGGCCCGTCCCCGCCCCCGCGACCATGGTGGCCGGGCCAGCGCCCAGTGCCTCGGTGTCCGGGCCGGGGCCCGCGACCACGGTGTCCGGGCTGGCGGCACCGGAGGCCGGACCCACGCTCGAGGTCGCTGGGCCCGTGGCGATGATGGCCGGGCCGGCGGCCACGGTGGCCGGGCCGGCGGTCACCCCGGCCGCGGTCGTGCTCGCGCTGGCGGCCGTGGCGGCGGGCGCGGTGACCGGGACGATGGTGCCGGGCGACTCGATCACCGTGAACCGGGACCACGCGGCATACCAGCCGTCCGGCGTCGCTGGCCACCACTCGGCCGGCTGGGCCCGCGGCGCCCCGGCCGACCAGATCCCGTAGAAGTTCTGCCCTTGGCCGATCTCGTATCTCGCTCCCCGGTAGGAGATCGTCACGTCCTCGCGCACGGTTCCGGCCCTTCCTGATCGCCACAGCCGTTCCTGAATTCCTCCCGGCCGTCGCCTCCGGAACCGATCCTAGGAACCTGACCTGAACATCGGCTGAGCGGGCCCGCAAGAATTCCTGACGGCACGCCCAGCCTGCCCGATGCCCAGCCTGCCCCGGCTTGACCCGACTACTGCGGCGTGACCGGACTACTGCGGCGTGACCGGATTATTCCGGTGCGCCCCGCCCTGCCCAGCCTGGCCCGCGGGTCCGCAGGACCGCGGCGGGGTCAGGATCCGTCGAACGCCGAGCGGTTCCACGCCCAGTCGACGACCGCGGCGAAGACGCTGCTCGCGATGGTCTGCGCGTTGTAGAGCAGGCTTAGCTCGTCGCCGAGCCGGGTGACCCCGGCCGTCAGCCCGGTGATGTTGGTCAGCGTGGCCCAGGCGGTCTGGGTGCTGTTCGCCGGCACGGGCAGCGGAGCCACCGGGTAAAAGCCGGCGCTGGCGAGTATCGGCGCCAGCGGGACCAGCCTCGCGCCGGTCAGCGTGACCGTGCTGCTCGCAGTCGGAGTGCACGTGATCGCGTCGTAGTCGGCGGGCGCAACCGTAGCCGACGCTGCTGTCAGCACCCGGGCCGCGATCTGCCACGGCTTCGTGGTTCCGGCCGGCCGGACGATCGCGAGCGGGTCGGTCGCCGGGTCGGCCAGCGCCGCGCCGGGCGCGAGGCCGAGATCGCGGCCGAGGTAGCCGAGGATGTCGGCCGGCGGGGTGGCGCCCGGCGAGCCGGTCGGCAGCTGGAGCACGGGCGGACCGGCGAACGGGATCGTGGCGCCGTAGGAGTGCACCGTGGCCATCGCGGCCTTGACGGCGCTGACGAAGTCGCTGCGCACGAGGACGGCGAGTGGAATCGTCGGCTGCGCCGGGCCGGGCGGGCGGTCATTCGTGACGTCCACCATGGCGAGTGGCTGAGCGTTACTGATCCAGCCAAGCGGCGGGTTCGGCCCGGCGACGCCGAGAATCCCGGCCAGCGCCTGCTCCCGCATGGCCTTCTCCTCCAGCGTGGTCATCAGGTTGATGTACCCGCCGATCTCGGTGATGTTCTGCGGCGGCGGCACCCGGGAGCCGATCACGTCGCCTTCCAGCGCGATCCGCCGCATGATGATGTCCTGTGCCTCGACCGCGTCCGGCGATGTCGCGCTCGTCAGCACGCCCAGCAGGTTGCTGACCAGCTGCGCGCTGAGCCCGGGGTCCACGAACGGCGAGCTGCCATTCGATGCCACGGGCGGCACCGCGTACGCGAACTGCGACGCTGCGCCTGTCGCCGAGCTTCCCGATGGCGTCGTGACCGTGACGTTCACGCTGCCGAGGCCGGCCGGGGTCGTCGCGTCGATGAGCGTCGCGCTGTGCACCGCGACACTGGTCGCCTCGGCACCGCCGAACAGGACCGCAGTGGCGCCGGTGAAGCCGGTGCCATGGATGGTGACGGCCGTGCCGCCGTCGGTAGGCCCGCTGCTCGGGCTGATGCTGGTGATTACCGGGAGTGCCATTTCGCCTGGGCTCCTGTCGTCTGCCAGCCGCCTGGCCGGCAGCTGGGCCTGTTCCTTCGGCTGGACTTTTCTCCGGCTGGCGCTGCCCGCCCGTCATGCGGCCGGCGGCGCTGCCTGCTAGCTGTCGGCGTCATCTGCCGTGTCGTCGGACAACCCCGACGACGCCGCCGCCTGGCCGCTGCTCTTCTTCGAGGTCTTCTTCTTTGACGTGGTCTTCTTCGAGGAAGACGACGTCGAGCCGCCGTTGACCGCCTTGGCCGCGTTCGAGCCCGCGTTCGGGCTTCCGTACATGCCGCCGACGATGTCGCCCGCGGTGGCCATGGCCTGGCTGTTCAGCGCCTGGGTCACCTGCAGCGCCTGTGCCCTGGCGGAGTTGGCCTGGTTCTGCGCGTTCTGCACGAGCGGGGCAAGCTGGGCCGCGCCGGTCAGCGAGGTGCTGAAGCCCTGCTGGGCGGCCGCGTCGGCCCCTAGCGACTGCAGCAGGCTGGTGCTGGGAGTGGGTGCCTGCAGCACGTTGTTGATCAGCGATGGCAGGCTGGTCAGCGAGTTGGGCGCGGTCAGCCCCGCCGCGATCGACGGGCCCGTGGTCGGCACCGCCACCGGCGAGATCGCGGGCGCCGTGTCGGCGGGCGCGTCCTGCCAGTTCCAGAAGCGGGTGAGGTCGATCTTCTCCGCAGACGGGCAGTGCCCGAGCACGCCCTCGCCGAGCACGCCCTGCGTCGGCAGCGCGATCGTCGACTGCGGCGGCGTGAAGGTCGCCTGCTGGTAGGCCAGCAGGCCCTGCTGGATCTGGGCCGGGTCGATCTTCAGGTTGTCAGAGACGCCTTGCGGGATCATGAAGGGCATGATCATCGAGTTGCCGAAGAAGCCGAGCAGCTTGTTCTGCACGCAGTTCAGCAGCGGGACCAGCTGGCTCGGGTCGCTGATGCCATTCGGCGGCACGCCGATCGTGTAACCGTCCAGCAGGATCTCGCGCTCTTGCCGGGACAGCGACAGCCACACCGCCTTGGAGTAGAGCGTGGTGTTGCGGACGACATGCTGGGCGGCCTTCTCGATCTCGAGGATCTCGCTGTAACGCAGCACCGGCGCGATCTGCAGCGCCGGGACCGGGTAGGGCTGCGGGGGCAGCACCACGGCGGACAGCGTGTCGTTGGCGTACGTCTCGTTCGGCGGGGCCGGCAGCTCGTTGCCGCTCGCGTCCAGTTCCTCGATCGAGGCGGAGAAGTAGCTGATGCTCGGGCCGCCGAGAGCCGGCTCCAGCGTGCTGGCCGTGAGGGTGATCGTCGTCCGGTCGGACGGCTCGCCGATCGAGTCCTGCAGTGCGGCGCTGCCGCTGGCCCCGAAGATGCCCTCGATCGAGGTGAGCAGGTTCACCAGCGGCGACACGAGCGTGTAGCTGACCGTGTTCCAGTTACGGGTGATCTCGAACCCGACGATGTCGGCCCGGTTCATCGTGGTCGGCAGGGCCAGGCTGCCCTGCAGTACGACCGAGGAGGCGGCTGCCTGGCGCTCCGTAAGCAGCCACCTGAGCAGGTCGTCCTGGCTGACGAAGGCATCCAGCGGGATCGCGGCCGGATGGTTACCTGTCACGGGGGCAAGCTGCACCGGCCCGACCCTGGTGCTGCGCTTGGTCACGGCCACGATGCTGACCGTCTCGCAGGACAGGAACGATCCGGTGAGCGTGAACTGGATGACGTCCTCGGCCACGCCGCCCGGGGGCTCGACTTGCGCAGTGGGATCGCTGGCGAACTGCTCAAGTCCCGTGAGACCGGGCTGGTACTGGCGCGGGACGGCGGCCTGGAGCACGTCCAGGTGCTTGATGATGTTCGCGTAGCGCTGCAGCACCAGGGCGCGGGAGCCCACCTGGGTCGTCGGGTCGGTCAGCGTCTGCGGCTGTCCCGGCGGCATGAACCGCACGATCTGCATCGGGATCAGGCAGGCGAGGGTCAGCCCGTCGATCGCCGTGGAGACGTCGAACATGCGCAGCACCTGCCAGTACTGCATGGTGAGTGCCCTGGTGTGGTTGTGGTTCGTGATGATCTTGGTGGTGACCGAGTCGGACTCGGTAGCTGTCGCCAGCCGCATGCCGGTGCGGCTCGCGCTGCGCCGGGCGGCCGCCTGGTCCTGCGACGCGGAATGCGTTGTCTGCGCCGCGTCCTGCGCGGAGTCGCGCTGGCCCTGAAGCCAGCTACTGCTGTTCCCGGAGGAGGACGAACCGCCGGCGCCGCCGCTCGCTATGATGATCGACCCGCCCGCTGACCAGCTACTCGACTGCGCCTGGAACGAGCTTCCGCCGTTCGCCGCCTCGCTGAAAGCGGAGTCGAACGTCGCCTGCGTTGAGGTGTCGCTCAGCGCGCTCTGCTCCGAGGCCTGCTGCTCGCTGAAGCTCTCGCTCTCGAATACCTGGGACGTGTCGGTGCGCTCGAATACTGCCACCTCGGTCTGCTCGCCCGGCGCGAGCGGCAGCGAGTAGACCAGGTCACCGAGGCCCAGCCCCTTGAACGTCCACTGCTGCGACATCCACAGCACGTAGCCCAGGCCCAGTGTCGCCGCCATCGGCACGTTCTCGTCAGCGGTGAAGTTGCCGTACGGGTCGATGCCGGCGATCTGGTCGAGGAAGCCGTCCGCCGACAGCGGCTGTTCCACCGGGACCCGGTCGGTGTAGGTCGCCGCGGTGCCCCCGGCCAGCGCTACGGCCGTGCCCGGGCCCGCGCCGGCTGCCGCGTCCCCTGCTGCCCCGGCGGCCGGTGCCGCGTCCCCGTTGGCGGCGGCCCGGGCGGCCATCATCGCCGGGACTGCCGTGGCATACAGCGGCAGCGGGATGAAGCCGTTGCCCTCGCCGACCGGCACGGTGGTGACCTGGTTAACGATCGACATCTGCGGCTCTACCAGGCGGAAGAACACGCCGAAGGGGAACGAGTCGGTGCTGGCGGCGGCGGCGAACGACTGCGAGCAGGCATCCTCGTCGCCGATCGTCACCTTCGGCAGGTTCGGTGGCGTCTGCGGCTGCGGCGGCCCGCTGGCCGGCAGGGTAGTGGGTACCAGGGCCTCGAGCGCCGCGAGGATGCTCAGCGGCAGCGGCGTCAGCACGGAGGGCAGCATGACGGTGCCGAGCAGCCCGTTCGCAGCGACCTTGTCCTGGGCGACGGTGACCGTCGCATTCGCGTCGGCGCCGTGCACGACGAAGGAGAGGCCTCCGGCCGGCACCGTGGCGCCGGTCGGCATGGTGAGGGTGAACGTGCCGTCGCCAGCAGTCAGGGTGGTCTGCACCGGACCGGTGACGCTGACCGTCGCCGGGTCGAATTGCACCTGCAGGTTCGCGCCCGTGGATCC
>JBEKFH010000049.1:0-17623 GCA_050013415.1 Streptosporangiaceae bacterium
CTGACCAGCAGCCCGGCCTGCAGCACCAGCGCGATCAGGCCGGCCAGCCGCCGCGCCAGGAATTCCGCCTCCCGGCCCGCCGTCTCGCCCGCGCTCAGCTCGGCCGCCGCCGCGCCGACCGAGCGGCGCAGCCCCGTCAGCGCCCGGTCGAGCCGCCGGTCCGCGCCCGCCGCCAGCTCCGCCTCGGCGAGCAGCGCATCGCCGGACTCCGGCGAGCGCGCCAGCGCCCGCAGCACGTCGAGCGCGGTCACGCTGCCCGAGCCCTCCCAGATCGAGTTGAGCGGCGCGTCCCGGTAGATCCGCGGCATGCCCGAGTCCTCGACGTACCCGTTCCCGCCGAGGCATTCCAGCGCCTCCGCGGCGACCGCGGGAACTCGCTTGCACACCCAGTACTTGGCCGCGGGCAGCGCGATCCGCAGCAGCGCGGCCTGCCCGCCGTCACCGCCGGCCGCCCGGTCGGCCGCGCCCGCCAGCCGGATCGCCAGCGCGGTCGCCGCCTCCGACTCCAGGGCCAGGTCCGCGAGCACGGCGGTCATCAGCGGGTGGGAGATCAGTTTCCTGCCGAACGAAGCGCGGGCGCCGGTGTAGTGCACAGCGGCGACGCACGCCTGGCGGATGGCCGCAGCGCTGCCCAGCACGCAGTCAAGCCGGGTCGCGCTGACCATCTCGATGATGGTGCGCACGCCGCGTCCTGGCTCGCCGACCAGCCACGCGGATGCGCCGTCGTACTCGACCTCGGCGGAGGCGTTGGAGGAGTTGCCGAGCTTGTCCTTGAGCCGCTGAACGCGCATCGCGTTGCGGGACCCGTCCGGCAGCACCCGCGGCAGCAGGAAGCAGCTCAGCCCCTCCGGCGCCTGGGCCAGCACGAGGAACAGGTCGCACATCGGCGCCGAGCAGAACCACTTGTGCCCGGTGAGCTGGTAGCAGCCAGCGCCCGCCGGGACCGCGCGGGTGGTGTTGGCCCGCACGTCGGACCCGCCCTGCTTCTCGGTCATGGCCATGCCGGCCAGCAGGCCGTGCTTGCCGTCCGGCGCGCGCAGGCCAGGGTCGTAGACCCGGGCGGTCAGCAGCGGGCCGAACCTGGCGGCGAGGGCCGGCTCGTGCCGGAGCGCGGGCAGCGCCGCGTAGGTCATGGAGATCGGGCAGCCGTGGCCGGCCTCGGCCTGCGTCCAGACGTAGAACTTCGCCGCCCTGGCCACGTGGCCGCCGGGCGCGGCATCCGGCCCGGGCGCGGCGTGCAGGCCGTGGCGCACCGCCGTTTCCATCAGGGCGTGCCAGGCCGGGTGGAACTCCACCTCGTCGATCCGGTTGCCGCGGGAATCGTAGCCGCGCAGGACCGGCCGGTTCTCGTTCGCCAGCCTGGCCAGCTCCCTGGTGGCAGCGGAGCCGGCCAGGCGGCCGAGCTCCTGCAGCTCGGCGGCGGCCCAGGACGCGCCCTCCCGGTCGAGCGCTGCGAGCAGCGCCGGATCGTCGGCCACGTCGTGCCCGGTGAGCGGCGGCACCTGGTTCAGCACCTCGTGGGTGAGATGGGGCCCGGCCGGCGGCAGCGACCCGGGGCTGGACGTCATCGGCAGCTCCCCAGGCGGGCCGGCATTTCCGGGTCGCGGCCGGCCCGGCCCGGCCGCGCCACGGCCTCCGCATAGCGGCGCAGGATGAGCGTGGCCAGCTCGGGCGACGCGCCGAGCGCACCGGACACGGCCGACGCGCCTGCGCGCAGCGACGCTTCGGCGACCTGGTCGGCGAACACTCCGGGAGCGAGCAGGTAGGTGGCCACCACCACCCGCGGCGCGCCGTCGCGCAGCAAGGCCGAGACCGCCGCCGCCGGAGCCGGCGCCGCGGCAGAGGCGTAGGCGGGGACGACCGCGCGCCAGCCGCGGGCGGCCTGCCAGCTCGCGGCGAGCCGGGCTACGGCGGCGTTGGCGGCCGGCCGGCCGGACCCCGCCGCGGCGAGGACCACGGCGGTGTCGCGGGCCGGCCCGGCCACGCCGGACTCGGCCAGGCGGCGGTCCAGGGCGCGCAGCAGCAGCGGATCGGGGCCCAGCACCTCGCCGTAGCTGACGCTCAGCCCGGGCAGGGCGCGGCGGGCCTCGTCCAGCATGGCGGGCAGGTCGACCTCGCTGTGGTACGCGGCGGTGAGCAGCAGCGGGAGCACGACCACGAGCTGCGGCGCGGGGCCGGCCAGCGCTCCGAGTACCTGCCGCACCGATGGCGGTGCGTGCCCCAGGTAGGCGGTCCGCGCGTCCAGCGCGGGCAGCCCGTCCCGGCTGGCCAGCTCCCGGACAAGCTCCATCAGCTCGGCAATGGTCGCGGCGGCGCGCGGATCAGCGCTGCCGTGCGCGACGGCGACCAGCGGGGGCACTGCCGGCCCCGCGGCCGGCCCGGCGCCTGCCCGGGCCGGGCCTGCCGCGGAACTCAGCCGTGGATGCCGCATTCGGTCTTGCCGGTGCCTTCCCAGCGCCCGCTGCGCGGGTCGGCGCCGGGCTCGACTCTCGCCGTGCAGGTCGAGCAGCCGATCGACGGGTACCCGTCGTAGACGAGGGGATTCACCAGCACCCCGTGCTCGGTGATGTAGCTGTCCACCTGCTCCTGGGTCCAGCTGACGATCGGGTTGACCTTCACCATCTGCCGCCGGGGATCCCATTCCACGACGCGGGTGTCACTTCGCGCGCTGGTCTCCTCCCGGCGGACCCCGGTGAGCCAGGCGTCGTAGGGATCCAGGGCGCGCTCCAGCGGCACGACCTTGCGGAGGTAGCAGCACAGGTCGGGGTTGCGCCCGTACAGCCGCGGCCCCAGCTCGGCATCCTGCTCCTCGACAGTCCGGGACGGCGTGACATTGATCACGTTGACCGGGTAGACCGCAGAGACCGCGTCCCTGGTGCCGATCGTCTCGGCGAAGTGATACCCGGTGTCCAGGAAGACGACGTCGATTCCCGGGCGCACCCGGGATGCCAGGTGAATGAGCACCGCGTCGGTCATCGACGAGGTGATGCAGATACGGTCGCCGAAGGTGTCCGTCGCCCATTTGATCACGTCTTCGGCGGGCGCGTCGGTCAGGGCGTCCACCGCTCCCGCGACCAGGCTCTCCATTCCGATGACTTCCTCCAGGCGCTTGCGTGCCGTCAGTTCGATGAACTCCTGCCCGGCCGGCCGGGCCTGGGCGGCCCTCACCGGATCACTCCGCTTTCCTCAAAGCGTAGCCGGAAGGTCCGGACGCAGCTGCGGCAACGCCAACTGCCCTCAGCCTCCTGCGGCTCAAGGTCCTCTTCGCCACAGTAGGGGCAGTAGAACGGAACCGCACGCTCCGCCGCGAATGCAGGGATCGTCACGACACATCCTCCTCGCTCGCCCGTGCCGCCCACGCGGCGAATGTCTCGTCCGCCATCCGGCTCGCGTCGAACCGGCGCAGGACCCGCTCGACGTAGTCAGGAAGCTGCGCGGCCGTGGTCTTCAGCCCCCTGACCTTCCTGCCGAAGCCCGAGCTCGCGCCGTCTCCGCCGTTCAGGCTCCCGCCGAGGTGGATCTGGAAGCCCTCGACCTGCTGGCCGCCGGGCAGGGTCACCAGGGTTCCCTTCAGGCCGATATCGGCCGTCTGGATCCTGGCGCAGGAATTCGGGCACCCGTTGACGTTGATCGTCACCGGCTCCGTGAAGTCGGGAAGCCGCCGCTCGAGCTCGTCGATCAGGTCTGCTGCCCGCTGCTTGGTCTCGACGATCGCGAGCTTGCAGAACTCCAGACCGGTGCACGCCATCATGTGCCGGCGGAAGACGCTCGGCGCCGCGGGCAGGCCGGCCGCGTCGAGCTCGGCGGCCAGCTCGGCTGCCCTGGCCGGCGGCACGTCGAGGATCACCATCTTCTGCTCCGTCGTGGTGCGCACCCGGCCGCTGCCGTACTCGGCGGCCAGGCCGGCGATCACGGTCAGCGAATCCGCGGACAGCCGCCCCACCCGCGGCGCGAATCCGACGAAGCACCGCCCGTCCCGCTGCTCGTGAATGCCGACGTGGTCGCGCTGGCGGG
The DNA here is from genome assembly GCA_050013415.1 of Streptosporangiaceae bacterium. Taxonomy (GTDB): domain Bacteria; phylum Actinomycetota; class Actinomycetes; order Streptosporangiales; family Streptosporangiaceae; genus Palsa-506. The sequence goes on from JBEKFH010000049.1 coordinate 4,015, forward strand.
CTGCGGGCGGCTGGGGCGCCGGCCCGTCCGGGAGCCGGTAGCCGAGGTAGTCCCGCTCCAGCACCGCGCGGAACTGCTCGGGTCCCCAGTCGGCAATCAGGAACTTCAGCCGGGCGCGGTGCCGCAGCCGCCGGTAGCCGTAGTCGCGGAACACCGAGGCGACGCCGGCCCACACCTCCGGCACCTGGCCCGGCCGGACGAACGCCCCGAGCCGCTTGCCGATCATCGGGTTGGTGGAGAGGCCGCCGCCAGCCCACAGGTCGTACCCCGGCTCGCCGCCCGGCCCCCGGATCCCGGCGAACGCGACATCGCTGATCTCGTGCATGGTGCACTGGACCGAGCAGCCGCTCATCGCGGACTTGAACTTACGCGGCAGGTTGGAAAAGGCGGCGTCGCCGATGTAGCGGGCCTGCGTCCGGTATATCTCGGGCGTCGCGTCGATGATCTCCGCCGCGTCGATCCCGGCCAGCGGGCAGCCCAGGATGACCCGGGGCGTGTCGCCGCAGGCTTCCGTGGTGGACAGCCCCACCGACTCCAGGGCCGCCCAGATCGCCGGCACGTCCTCGATGCGGACCCAGTGCAGCTGGATGTTCTGCCGGTCAGTGACGTCGGCCGTGCCCCTGGCGAATCGCCGCGAGACGTCCGCGATCGCGGACAACTGGGCGTGATCCAGCTGACCCCCATCGATCCGGATTCGCATCATGAAATAACGGTCATCCAGCTCGGCGGGCTCCAGCAGGGCCGTCTTGCCGCCGTCAATGCCCGGCCTGCGCTGGGTATAGAGGCCGTACCAGCGGAACCGGCCGCGCAGGTCAGCGGGATCGATCGAGTCGAACCCCCGCTTGGAGTAGATGTCGATGATCCGCTGACGGACATTGAGCCCGTCGTCGTTCTTCTTGCTCTCCTCGTTGGCATTCAGCGGTTCGCGATAGCCGAGCGCCCACTGGCCCTCGCCGCGCCTGGGGCGCAGGCCGGCCGGCGTCCCCCGCCGCCTGGCGGCGGGGGACTGGTCGCTGGCTGACGGGGCCGCCTCCGCGCGCGCGCCATTTTCCGGGTGGGCGCCATTCGCCGTGACAGCGCCGTGTTCCGTGACGGCGTCATGTTCCGTGACGGCGTCATGTTCCGTGACGGCGTCATGTTCCGTGACGGCGTCATGTTCCGTGACGGCGTCATGTTCCGTGACAGCGTCACGTTCCCTGACAGCGTCACGTGGCGCGGGTGCGCCATTCCTCGCGGCGGCAGCCTGCACCGCGACGGCGACGGCTCGGGCGCGTATGCCGGCCTCATCGTCAGCGCGGATGGCCGTATCCGCGGTCCTCGTAGTTATCGTCATGCTGCGGCCCTTCGGGTCCGTGGCGTGCGCGGGCAGTGCGGACGTGGGGGATGGGCCAGGGCCGATTCCGGCAAGCGCGGCAATGCCGCCGAGGGGTCAGGCCTTCAGCCAGGAACCGGGTGACCGGTCAGCGACAGGTACAGCCGATCGCACTGCGGATCCGGAGGAAATCGACGTGCCTGCGGACAATCAGAAGGGGGTCCGCGCCGGTAACGGCGGCCGGGGGACAGGGCTCACCGGCAACGGAGCGAGTCAGCTGAGTGACCCGCGGGCGGGCAGCATCTGCGATCACTGAGACGACTTCTGCTGGCACGCATAATCACAACCGTCCGATGAGCGGGCCTATTCCGGCCCCGGGCTCATTTTCTCCGGGCAGGCAGATCCATGTCTCACCCGGCAGCCAGGCCCATGTCAACGGCAATCTCGGCAGGACAGGGAGATCACGAGTTCATTGTCGCTGCCCGAGGGGATCGCCGGGCCTGGTAGGTGCCGCCGGGCCCCGGTAGGTTCTGGGCTAGCCGGCTATCGCGGGGATGCCCAGGCCTCGCGCGGATCTAACGGATGGTTGACGTGCCTGCTAGCGCACAGGGAATCCCGCAGAGAGCTGTGTCGTTACCCTTCGCGGATCGCTCCGAGGCCGGGCGGTTGCTGGGCGCGCGCCTGCTATGGCTGTCCGCGGACTCGGCAAACCGACTCAGCCCCGGCCGGGCCGTGGTGCTCGCGCTGCCGCGCGGTGGCGTGCCCGTGGCCCTCGCGGTGGCGGCAGCGCTGCACGCTCCGCTCGATGTGCTGGTCACCAGGAAGATCGGCTATCCACCGCAGCCTGAACTCGGCGTAGGCGCGCTGGCCGAGGGCGGGCAGCCGGTATTCGACGAGGAAATGCTCGCGAGGCTCGGGCTGACGGCGGCCGCGCTAGGGCCGGTGGTGCGCAGGGAACGCGCCGAGCTGGCCAGGAGGGTCGCGGCTTACCGCGGCGGGCCGCTCACGATGGCCATCGCGGGCCGGGACGTGATCGTCGTGGACGACGGCCTCGCGACGGGCGTGACCGCCAGGGCGGCACTGCGGGCCGTCAGAGGCGCAGGAGCTGGCCGCGCCATCCTGGCGGTCCCGGTGGCGGCGTCCGCATCGGCCGCGGCCATGCACGGCGAGGCCGATCTCGTGGTCGCACTGGCCACGCCGCCGCGATTCCGTGCGGTGGGCCAGTGGTATCAGTCATTCGGCCAGCTCACGGACGCCGACGTGATCAGGCTCCTGGGCCGGACCGCAGGCCCGGGAACGGCCGGCTCGGGCCCGGGAACGGCCAGCTAAGGTCAGGCGGCGTTGGCCCGGCGCATCCGGCGCCGCCGCTCCGAGGCTCGCTCGTCCTCGTTCAGGCCACCCCAGGTGCCGTACTTTTCCGGCCGTGACACCGCGTAGCCAAGGCACTCCGCACGAACCGGGCAGGACGCGCATACGGCCTTTGCCTTGCGCTCGCGGATGTCCCGCTCTGGCTGCCGCTCGCCATCCGGGCCGAAGAAGAGCACGACTTCCTTACCGCGGCACGCGGCGTCATCTTGCCAGCCCCAGTTTGGCCGGGGCATCAGGGCGGCCTGACGACGTACCTCAGACATGGATCGTTCTCCTCAACAGCTGACCATGCGTAAATTTGCTTACGTAACGGAGCATCCGGCCCGCTGAACGCACGAGATATCACGTGCTGTGGCCTTCGCCCCGTCGTTCGTGTAACGCGTTACATCGCCACAGTGTTCCCGCGCGCGGCTGGTGCACGGGCAGAAACTCCGGGAGGATGAACGGGCGGCGGCGGCGAGGCCTGTCAAGGTCAGCGAGCCGAGGCATAATCATGCCACCCTCGCCCCGGCTCGCGCAGGCGGGACGGGGAATCCGTCGTCACCGCCGCATGGTCCCTCGCTGCCAGGTGATCGTTAATTAGACAAATCCGCTGGTTCAGGGTCACCATTGGCTGCATGCCGACGTCGGACCCGCCGCCGCTGCCTCGCCTCGGCGAGGTCTTCTTCGATGTCAGGAGCGCATCGCGGAGCCTGCGGATCAGCTGGTACGCCGACACGGGCGTCGCGGTGCTCAGCATCTGGCAGGGCGGAACCTGCACCGGCAGCTTCCGGCTGCCGATGAGCGATCTGCCCAGGATGATCGACACGCTGCGGCGCGGCCCGGACGGCCGCCCGGCGTTCGCCGGGGAGCATCCGCCGCGCGCGGCCGAGGCATACGTGCCGGGGTACGACGAGCGCGAGCGGTCGCGCTCTGTCGTTCCCGCGAGCCATCACCAGTACCGGCCAGGTCCCGGATCCCTGCGCTACCTGCGCAGCCCCGCCGACGCGGCTTACCCGGCAGGCACGGATCTCCCCGGCTATCGCGACGCGGCGATCCCGCCGCGGTACCCGGACCAGCCAGGCCCTGCCGATTACCCGGCCGGCCCCGGCAGCCAGGATTTCCCGGCCAATACATCCGGCGGCCGTTACCCGAACGGCGCGGAGCAGTGGCCGCCAGATCGTGACCCGCGGCATTATCCGGATGAGACGCCGAGCATGGAATACCGGGCGGCTGCGGCGACGACGCCGCCCGGGACATGGGCGGGCCGCAACGGCTGATGAGCGGACGGAGCTGCTGCGATAGGAGTATCTCGTTCTCCTCAGTAACGGAGCCGAGCAGCTTTCCGAGTCGTTTCGTTACGGCGGCCGCCGCGAAATCACCAGCGTCAAGACGCTCAGTCTGATCGGCCCGGTCCTTTTGCTTGACCGGTCGGCTGGCCGAGTGACGGATCGGCGCCGGATGCCACCAGAGAAATCCACGTGAGTGCCGTTACATCTGCCTTCTACCTGGGGATATACGTGCGGCGGGGGAAGGGGGAATTCAAGTGGCACAGAAAGTTTCGGTTACATTCGCCTGCGACTACGACGAAAAAGAGATTCCGGACGGGCAGCACCTGACGCGCTCGTTCAGCCTTGACGGAAGGGATTATGAAATCGACCTGTGCGAGCGGCACAGTCAGAAGCTTGACGAGGTTTTTCACCGGTTTGCCGTTCGCGCCCGAAAGGCGAACAGCCGCGTCGGGCGAGGCAAGCGCAGAACGTCGGAGCACCGTAAGCACAGCGCCGACATTCGCGCCTGGGCAAAGCGCCATGACATTTCGGTCAGTGACCGGGGCCGCATACCTGCGGACGTCATCGCCAAGTACGACGCAAGTCACCGCTAAAATCCGCGTCTAAGTCCCGCGCTCGGCAGTACCTGCGTAACCGGCGCCATCCGGCCCGGCCGCGGGCCTGGCATGCTGTGGCGCCGCTTCTGTCGGGGGCGGCGCCGCAGCTGCGGCGGGCCCCACCGGCGCGGACGTGGCGGACGTGGCGGATACCGGGGGCGCGCCGGGCACCCCGGGCACGGAGGCATCGAATCCCGCCGCGACGACCGCCGGGGGATGCCGGAACGGGCCCACCGCAGCGGCGAGTACCTGCGAGTTGGGCACGTTGAGGTTGCCATCGTCGGTAACGAGCCGGACATAGGTGATCCCGATGTCCGTGACGACGCCCTCGATCTGGCCGCCGAGCGCGCCTGCTCTCATCCGGACGCTGTCGCCAACGGCAAACGGCCGGGCCAGCAGCAGCACGATGCCGGCGAACAGGTTCGACAGCGCCTGCTGAGCGGCGATGCCGATCAGGACCGCGGTGAAGGCTCCGCCGAGTACCAGGCTGCCGACCGGGATCGTGAGCAGCTCCAGCGTGATGATCACGGTGGTCAGCCCGCCGACCAGGACAAGGCCGTAGCGGACCACGGCCGCATGGGCCGAGCCCGTCCTGGGCCGGAGCAGGTCGCGGGCCTTGCCGGACAGCCCCAGGGTCGCGATCATCGCGAACAGGCCGAAGGCAACCGCGCAGGCAGCAGATATCACCTTGTGGGTCGGGTTGCCCGGCAGATCCAGCCTGAGCGTGCCGGAATCACTGGCCCAGCGCGAGGCCGCCGCCGCGACCGCCGCCAGGACGAGGGCGATGATGGACCGCCATGGCCTGGCGCGAGCCCGCACCCTGGCCACCTGCTCGGCCGCGTCGGTCTGGTGCTTCTCCCCGGCATCCATGCTGCTTACGCTACCGAGGGCCGGAAAGCGTGATCCCGGCGACTCGGGGAGTCGCCGGGATCACGCGCGGCCGGCCCGGGGCCGGGAGGAGCCAGCGCCTAGAGGTCGAAGAGCGGCTTGCCGACCGGGAAAACCGGCCTGCCCTTCATGCCATTCATGACGCCTGCGGCGGAGGTGTACCACGCAACAATCGCGGTCAGGATCCCGATGTAGCCGCCGACCTTGATGATGCTCGTCTTGCCGTGATCGAACTGACCGATGAACAGGACGATCTCAGTGATCTCCAGGGTCAGGAAGACGAGGAACACCGCCACGTTGGTCTGCGTCGAGATGATCAGCATGTAGGTGTTGAAGATGGCGAAGCCGAGCAGAATCCAGCCGAGGTCATTGGGCACTCCGGTGCCGGCCGTCGGGGCCACCAGCAGCACATACAGCCCGAGGCCGATCCAGAACGCGCCATACGAGCCGAACGCAGTGGAGCCGAAGACGTTCTTGTTCTTGAACTCCCACATTCCGGCCAGCAGCTGCGCGAGCCCGCCGTAGGCGAACGCGTAGCCGAGCCATTCACTACCGGATCCCTTTGTCCATCCGGCGTTGGCGGCCGACAGCAGGAACGTGGTCAGCGCAAACGCGGCCAGCCCGAGCGGCGCGGGATCCGCGATCGCCGGTGCTGGAGCGGGGGCTTCGTCAACAGTGCTCAAGTGATTCCTCCTGGTGGAAGGTGCGTCGCCCGGACCCTGGCATACCGCCGTCGCGGCCGGGCAGGCGCGCGGACTGGCTGGAAGGACACGGCGGCCACGGCCGCAGGGTCATCCCTGCGACGCGCGCACCCCCGCGATCTGGCAGACGGTATCCGCGCGGCGGTGAAGACTCCCGCGAAAAGACCATGCCTGGACCTTCCCTTGTCTTCACAGCTGGCTCAGCAGAACCAGGTGGAAGATCTGCCCTGAGCGTAGCCCTGGCCGAGCTCGCGCGGGAGACCCAGTTTTTCTCCCGTTACGCTGAATCTGCCGCACTGTTACATAGCACTGTTACGTGGGGTGTCACGGTGAGGCGAGGCGTCCTAGCTGAGCCGGCACCTGCGCGGCCGCCGCCCGGTCGAGCAGGAACAGCGTCTGCTGCCTGCCCCGGGCCCCGGCAGCGGGCACCTGGACCGGGCCCGCGCCGGAGAGGGCGAGCCGGACCGCCCCTGACTTGTCCTCGCCGGAGGCGATGATCCATACCTCGCGGGCCATGGTGATCGCCGGGAGCGTCAGGGTCAGCCTGGTCGGCGGCGGCTTGGGCGCGCCGTGCACGGCCACCACGGTCCGTTCCTCGTAAAGGGCAGGGAGGCCGGGAAACAGCGAGGCGACATGCCCCTCCGGCCCGATGCCGAGCAGCAGCACGTCGAAGGACGGCGACTGGCCATGGTCCTCGGGAGCCGAGGCGTCGCGCAGCCACCCGGCGTACCTGGCCGCAGCCGCCTCGGGGCTGGCACCGTCCGGGCCGTCCGGGCCGGGCATCGGGCGGACCCGGTCAGGGCTGACGTCGACGTGATCGAGCAAGGCCGCGCGGGCGCCCGTCTCGTTGCGGTCCGGATGGCCGGACGGCAGGAACCGCTCGTCGCCCCACCAGATGTCCAGGTGCCGCCAGTCCACCGCGTCCCTGGCGGGCGCGGCGGCGAGCTCGGCGAGCACCCGGGTGCCGATCCCGCCGCCGGTGAGCACGAGGGAGGCGTGGCCCCGGCCTGCCGAGATGTCGACCAGCCTGGTCACCAGCCTCGCGGCCACGGCCTTCGCGAGCAGCTCGGCATCGCGGTGGATCAGGACCTGCGGCGCGGTCACTGCTCGTCCTGCTCAGGCCAGGCCGGCGGGCTGCTCGCGGCGGCCTCCGCGAGGCGCTCCAGCGACTCGCCGTAGATCTCGTCCGGATCGAGCCTGCGAAGCTCCTCCGCCAGCAGCTCGGCGGACTCCCGGCGGTGCAGTGCGACCCGCCGGTCCGGCTGGCCTGGCTTGATCAGCGTGGCCGTCCGCCCGTCCGGCCTGACCAGGATCAGGTCACCCTCGCTGGTGGCGAACCGCACCTCGGTGATGCCGGGGCCGCCGGAATCGTCCCGCCCGAACGGCACGCCGAGGCGGCTGGCCAGCCAGGCCGCGATCAGGTCGGCGGTCGGGTTGTCCTTCTCCGCGGTGACCGACCCGCCGCTGATCGCCCCGTGCGGCTGGTCGAGCGTGGCAGCGAGCAGCGACCGCCAGGACGTGGCCCGGGTCCAGCTGAGATCGGTATCGCCCTGCCGGTATCCCTGGGCGAGGCCGAGAAGCGCCTGCCGCGGCACCGGCGCCTCGGCCGCGTCGGTGACCCGGCGCTGCGCCAGCACGCCGAGCGGATCCAGGGACGGCGTGGCCGGGCCTTCCCCCGGCCACCAGGTGACGACCGGCGTGTCCGGCGCGAGCAGCGGCCTGACCACGGAGTCCGCGTGCTGGCCGAGCAGCCCGTACATGCGCAGCAGCACGGTCTGGCTGGGGCCCGCCTCGCCGGTGCGGATCTCCGCGTCCAGCCGTGACTCGCCGGCCGGCCGGCGAGCGATGACGCCGAGTATGCGGCACGGATGCTCGCGGCCCGCCTCGCCCGCCGCGCGCACGGCGTCATACTGTCCGGCCTCGTCGGTCACGATGATCAGGTTCAGCACCACGCCGGTGGTCTGGCCGCCGAGCCGCTTGCGCTCCCTGGTGAGGGCCTCGCGGATAGCGCTGGTCGTGGTGTCGGTCAGGTCGATCGTCATCGCTGCTCTCTTCCTGGGACCGGGCGCTGGCTCAGAGCCGGCGCCAGGCGCGGCCGCCGCGGGAAATCATGGCGTCAGCGGAGGCGGGACCGGCCGAGCCTGCCGGGTACTGCTCCGGCGTGCCGGCCTCCGCCCAGAACTCCTCGATCGGATCGAGGATCTCCCAGGACAGCTCGACCTCCTTCTGCCGCGGAAACAGCGGCGCGTCGCCGATCAGCACGTCCAGCAGCAGCCGCTCGTACGCCTCCGGGCTTGACTCGGTGAACGCCCCGGCGTACGCGAAGTCCATGTTGACGTCCCGGACCTCCATCGCCGAGCCCGGCACCTTCGAGCCGAACCTGATCGTCACGCCCTCGTCCGGCTGGACCCGGATCACCAGCGCGTTCTGCCCGAGTTCCTCGGTGTCCGTCGTGGTGAACGGAAGGTGCGGGGCCCGCTGGAACAGCAGGGCTATCTCCGTCATGCGGCTGGGCAGCCGCTTGCCGGTCCGGAGGAAGAACGGCACCCCGGCCCAGCGCCTGGTTTCCACGCTGAGCTCGACGGCCGCGTAGGTGTCGGTGTGCGAGTCCGCCGGAATGCCCTCTTCCTCCAGGTAGCCGGGCACCAGCACGCCGCCCTGCCAGCCCGCCGCGTACTGGCCGCGGCCGGTGCCGGCGGCCAGATCCGCGGGGAGGGTGACCGCCGACAGCACCTTCTCCTTCTCACCGCGCAGCGAGTCCGCGTCGAAGGAGACCGGCTCCTCCATGGCGGTCAGCGCGAGCAGCTGCAGCAGGTGGTTCTGGATCACGTCGCGGGCCGCGCCGATGCCGTCGTAATAGCCGGCCCGGCCGCCGATGCCGATGTCCTCGGCCATGGTGATCTGCACGTGGTCCACGTAGCCGCGATTCCAGATCGGCTCGTACAGGGTGTTCGCGAAGCGCAGCGCCAGGATGTTCTGGACGGTCTCCTTGCCGAGGTAGTGGTCGATGCGGAACACCGACTCGGCCGGGAAGACCGCGTCCAGGGTGGCGTTCAGCTCGCGCGCGCTGGCCAGGTCGTGACCGAACGGCTTCTCGATCACCACCCGGCGCCAGGGCCGCGGCCCGCCGGACTGGCCGCCGGGCGCGGACAGGCCCGAGCGCTTGAGCTGCTGGATGACCAGCGGGAACGCCTTCGGCGGCACCGACAGGTAGAACGCGTAGTTGCCGCCGGTCCCGCGCTGGGCGTCAAGGTCGCTGACCGTCTTCGCCAGCTGGTCGAACGCCGCGTCGTCGGCGAACTCGCCGGGCACGAACCTGACGCCTTCCAGGACCTGCTGCCAGACCGCGTCACGAAACGGCGTGCGCGAGTGCAGCTTCACCGCCTCGTAGGCCACCTGGGCGAAGTCCTCGTCCTCCCAGTCCCTGCGGGCGAACCCGACCAGCGAGAATCCCGGCGGCAGCAGCCCCCGGTTGGCCAGGTCATAGACCGCGGGCAGCAGCTTCTTGCTGGCCAGGTCGCCGGTGACGCCGAACATGACGAGCACGCACGGGCCCGCGACCCGCGGGATCCTGCGGTCGCGCGAGTCGCGGAGCGGGTTAGCGATCATGCGGTCTCCCCGGGATGACTGCCCTCATCGGCCGGCCGGCCCTGTCATCTGCGCCTCGATCGTGGCGAGCAGGTCGTGCCAGGAGTCGGCGAACTTCTGCACGCCCTCGTCCTCGAGCACGGTGACGACGTCGTCATAGCTGATGCCGAGCTCCGCTAGCGAATCGAAGACCCGCCTCGACTCCTGGTAAGTGCCGTCAATGGTGTTGCCGCGCAGTTCGCCGTGCGCGGCGGTGGCGTGCAGGGTGGCCTCCGGCATGGTGTTGACCGTGCCCGGCGCGACCAGTTCCTCGACGTACATCGTGTCCCGGTAGGCCGGGTCCTTGGCGCTGGTGGACGCCCACAGCGGTCGCTGCGGCAGGCCGCCGCGCTCCGCCAGGGACCGCCAGCGGATGCTCGCGAACTTCTCCTCGTATAGCTGGTAGGCGAGCCGCGCGTTGGCGATGGCGGCCTTGCCGCGCAGCGCGTCGGCGGCCGGGCCGCCGATCTTGCCCAGCCTGCGGTCCACCTCCGTGTCCATCCTGCTGACGAAGAACGACGCCACCGAGGTGATCGCCGGCAGGTCGCCGGCCGCCGCCTCCAGGCCGGCCATGTAGGCGTCGATGACCTGCCCGTAGCGCTCGAGGGAGAAGATCAGCGTCACGTTCACGCTGATCCCGTCGGCCAGGCATTGCGTTATCGCGGGCAGGCCCTCGGCGGTCGCCGGGATCTTGATGAACAGGTTCGGCCGGTCCACCTGCCACCAGAGCGCACGGGCCTCGGCGATGGTCCTGGCGGTGTCCCTGGCGAGCCGCGGGTCCACCTCGATGGACACCCGCCCGTCAAGGCCGGCGGTCGAGTCATAGGCGGGCCGCAGCACGTCGCAGGCCCAGCGAATGTCGTAGGTCGTGATCGCCCGGGACGCCTCGTCCACGGTCACCCCGCGGACGGCCAGGTCGGCGACCTGCTCGCGGTAGGCCGGGCCGCTGGAAAGCGCGTGCGCGAAGATCGTCGGATTCGAGGTGACCCCGGTCACGTGCATGTCGCGCATGAGCATCGCGAGATTGCCCGACGCCAGGCGCTCCCTGCTGATGTCGTCCAGCCATACGGCCACGCCGGCCGCGGCAAGCTGCCCGAGGTGGTCATCGGGCGGGGTAGTCATGACGTGTCACTCCCTGGGGTCAGTCGCGTGCCTGGCCGCTCAGCCTCGCCATGCTGGTCCGGGCAGCGGCCGCCGCCCGGTCCGCCGTGAGGCCGAATTCCTCATACAGCGTCTGGTAGGCCGCTGACGCGCCGAAGTGCTCCAGGCTGACGTACTCGCCCGCGTCACCGGCGAAGGCCCGCCAGCCCAGCGCGATGCCTGCCTCGATGCAGACCCGCGCCCGGATGCCCGGCGGGAGCACCTCCTGCTGATAGGAAGCGTCCTGCTCGGTGAACCATTCCACGCACGGCATGGACACCACCCGGGCGGCCGTTCCCTCCTGCTGCAGCAGGTCGCGGGCGGCGAGCGCGATCTGCACCTCGCTGCCGGTCGCGATCAGGATCACCTCGGGCGGCCCGCCGGCGGCCTCCGCCAGCACGTATCCGCCGCGGCTGGCCCCCTCGGCGCTGGCCAGCGCTCCGTCGGTGCCCGGATCCCGGTTGAAGACCGGGACGTCCTGCCTGGTCAGGGAAAGCCCGGCCGGATGGTCCGTGCGCTCCAGGATCGTCCGCCAGACAACCGCGGTCTCGTTCGCGTCGGCCGGGCGGACGACGTCCAGGCCGGGGATCGCGCGCAGCGCCCAGAGCTGCTCCACCGGCTGGTGGGTGGGCCCGTCCTCGCCGAGGCCGATCGAGTCGTGCGTCCAGACGTACGTGACCGGCAGCCCCATCAGGGCCGCCAGCCGGACCGCCGGGCGCATGTAGTCGCTGAACACCAGGAAGGTGCCGCCGTACGGGCGGGTCAGGCCGTCCAGCGCGATCCCGTTGCAGATCGAGCCCATGGCGTGCTCCCTGATGCCGAAATGCAGCGTCCGGCCGTACGGGTTGCCGGGGAACATCCGGGTCTGGTGGTCCACGGGGATGAACGACGGCTCGCCCGCCATGGTCGTGTCATTGCTGCCGGCCAGGTCGGCGGAGCCGCCCCACAGTTCCGGCAGCACCGGGGCAACTGAGTTCAGAATCTGGCCAGACGCCTTCCTGGTGGACACGCCCTTCTCGGTCGGCGGGAAGGAGGGCAGCGCGGCGGCCCAGCCGTCCGGCAGCCGTCGCGCCGCCAGCCTGCCGAGCAGCTCATTGCGCTCCGGGTTCGCCGCCTGCCAGGCCGTGAACGTCTTCTCCCAGGCCGCCCGGGCCTGCTGGCCGCGGACGGCAACCTCGCGCGCGCGGGCGACCGCCTCGTCCTCGGCGGGGAAGGAGACGTCCGGGTCGAAGCCGAGGATCCGCTTGGTCGCGGCCACCTCGGCGGCGCCGAGCGCGGAGCCGTGCGCCGCGCCGGTGTTCTGCTTGTCCGGGGCCGGCCAGCCGATGATGGTGCGCAGCGCGATCAGCGATGGCGCCGTGGTGTGGTCCCTGGCCGCCGCGAACGCCGTGGCCAGCGCGTGCACGTCCTCGTGGTAGCCGCCGGGCGTGCGCCAGCTGAGCCGCTGCACGTGCCAGCCGTATGCCTCGTACCTCGCGGCGACGTCCTCGGACTTCGCGATCTCGGTGTCGTCCTCGATCGAGATGTCGTTGTCGTCGTAGAGGAGCACGAGATTGCCGAGCTGCTGGTGCGCCGCGATCGACGATGCCTCGTGGCTGATGCCCTCCTCGATGTCGCCGTCCGACGCGAACGCGTAGATGTGATGGTCGAACGGGCTGGTGCCGGGCGCGGCGTCCGGGTCCAGCAGGCCGCGCGTCCGGCGGGCCGCCATCGCCATGCCGACCGCGTTCGCCAGGCCCTGGCCCAGCGGGCCGGTGGTGGTCTCGACCCCGGGGGTCAGGCCGTGCTCGGGATGGCCGGGCGTGCGGCTGCCCCAGGTGCGGTATGCCGCCAGGTCGTCGAGGGTGAGCCCGTAGCCGGACAGGTACAGCTGGATGTACAGCGTCAGGCTGGAGTGCCCGCAGGACAGCACGAACCGGTCCCTGCCGAGCCAGCCGGGATCGGCGGGGTCGTGCCGGAGGAAACGCTGGAACAGCAGGTAGGCCGCCGGGGCCAGGCTCATCGCCGTGCCCGGATGGCCGGAGCCAGCCTTCTGCACGGCATCCATTGCGAGCACGCGGATCAGGTCGACCGCCCGCTCATCCGTTTCCGACCAGTCAAGCGCGTTATCAGGCTGAGTGCTCACCGCGGCATCAGGCCCCTTCAGATGGGAACGAGATCACGGCAATGACTTTATCCGGCCACGGCCGGTCTAACCGGCCGGGCCGGCCGCGGGCGCGGTCACCCGCCCCGGGCTGTCGCCGCCGGGCTGCCGCCCGTCATCTCCCGGCCCGGTCAGCGCGGTGCCCCGGGGCGCCGCGTGGCCGCCGTTGCTGGCCTGCTCGGCCAGCGCGGTGCCCCGTGCCGTCACCGGGCCCCGGTCGCGCAGCGCGAACGGCAGCCGCAGCGCCACGATCCAGATCAGCACCGCCCCGGTGACATGCACCCAGACCAGGCCGGCCGGCAGCCCGGAGAAGTACTGCGTGTAGCCGACCGCGCCCTGCACCAGGATCAGGCCGAGCAGCAGCCAGCCAAGCCGCATCGCCCGGCGGGGCGCCTGGCTGAACCGCAGGCCCGCCACCAGCGCCAGCGCCAGGCCGGTGATCAGCCAGCCGATGTCCGCGTGCAGCTGGGTGACCCCGCCGAGCGGCAGGTGATACCGGGCCACCGAGCGGGCGCCGGCTAGCGGCCCGGTGCCGGTGACCACGGTGCCGGCGGCGAGCATCA
>JBEKFH010000050.1:0-17369 GCA_050013415.1 Streptosporangiaceae bacterium
CGGCCGTTCCTACTTCATCCAGGACACCGCGTATCCGGCGATGGGCGAGGCACTGATCAACGCGGTGGTGGCCAAGTTCGGCAAGGTCGGCACCATCGGGATCTTGTCGTCCACCAAGGACGCCACGATCCAGAATGCCTGGATCGGAGCCATGCGGACCTACATCAAGTCGGCGTACCCGAAGCTGAAGATCGGCCCGATCGGCTACGGCCAGTCCAACCAGGCCACCTCGCAGTCCCAGGCGACCAACCTGATCGAGTCGAACCCGCACCTGCTGGCGCTTATCCCGATCGACGGCGCGGCCGTGCCCGGTGCGCTCGCGGCGATCCAGGCGCTCGGCAAAGCCGGGAAGATCGGGGTCTTCGGAATCGGCGACCCGAACCCCAACAGGAAGTACTTCGCGAACGGATCCCTCACCGGCCTGTTCCTGTGGAACGAGGTCCAGCAGGGTGAGCTGATCGCCTACGTCGCGCGGGACACGTATGACGGCACCATGCCCGCGGCTGGCGGCAGCTTCACCGCCGGCAGCCTCGGCACTTTCACGGTGTCCAACAGCCCGGCGCCGGGGACGATCATCTTCTCCAAGCCGCTGGAGTTCACGAAGGCGAACTACCTGAAGTACAACTTCTAGGAGTCCAGGCCGGGCTCGGGGCGCGGCGCGCGCGCCGAGCCCGGCTGCCCCCGCGATTGCGGGGCTCGGTGGCCAGTCCAATTCCGGCACCCAGCAGGGGCCGCCAGCGGTGGAGATCCGAAATGACGCAGAGGACCGTGCGCTGCCTGCCGTGGGCGTCGAGCCGGTCGCGAGGTGGCCGATGACGCAGGACCCCGGCACAGAAATCTGGTTCCTGACCGGCAGTCAGTCGATGTACGGCGACGAGACGCTCGAGCAGGTGGCTCGCCAGTCACGCGAGGTAGCGGCGACGCTTGACGCGTCAGCCGAGATCCCGGTCCCGATCGTATGGAAGCCGGTGCTCACCACGGCCGCGGCGATCCGCCAGGCATGCCTCGACGCGACGGCGTCAGCCCGCTGCGCGGGAGTGATCGCCTGGATGCATACGTTCTCGCCGGCGAAGATGTGGATCGGGGGCCTGGAGGCGCTGCGAAAGCCGCTGCTGCACTTTCACACGCAGGCCAACCTGGCCCTGCCATGGGCCGAGGTCGATATGGACTTCATGAACCTCAACCAGGCGGCTCACGGGGACCGGGAGTTCGGGTATATCGAGACCCGGATGCGAGTCAGGCGAAAGACGGTCGTCGGTCACGCCGGTGACGAGCGGACGCGCCGGAGCATCGGCGCGTGGGTGCGGGCGACCGGCGGCGTCCGCGCGGCACGGGGCCTGCGCCTCGCCAGGTTCGGTGACAACATGCGGGAGGTCGCCGTCACAGAGGGGGACAAGACCGACGCTCAGATCGTGTTCGGGATGTCAGTGAACAGCTACCCAGTTAACGATCTGGTCACGATCGCCGGCGCGGTGCCCGAATCCGAGGTCGACTTCCTGGTCGGGCAGTACGAGGAGCTTTACGACGTCGCGCCTGAGCTGCGCGGCGGAGGCGCACGTCACGAGTCCCTGCGCTATGGAGCCCGGATCGAAGCAGCGCTCCGCCGGTTTCTTAAGGCGGGCGAGTTCAACGCGTTCACGACCAACTTCGAGGACCTCGGCGGTCTTCGCCAGCTTCCCGGCCTGGCGGTCCAGCGCCTGATGGCGGACGGATACGGCTTCGGCGCCGAGGGCGACTGGAAGACCGCTGCCCTGGTCTACGTCCTCAAGTCGATGGCCGGTGGCGCGCCAGGCGGAACGACCTTCATGGAGGACTACACCTATCACTTCGGGCCGGGCGAGCCGAAGGTCCTCGGTGCCCACATGCTCGAGGTGTGCCCGAGCATCGCGGCAGGGAAGCCCTCGCTGGAGATCCACCCGCTCAGCATCGGCAGCAGGGAGGATCCCGTCCGCCTGGTTTTCCGCGGTGCTCCCGGGTCCGGCTTCGTGCTCGGCCTGCTCGACCTGGGGAACAGGTTTCGCCTCGTCGCCAACGACGTGGAGGTCGTCCCGCCGGATGAGCCCCTGCCCAAGCTGCCGGTTGGGTGCGCCGTGTGGAAGCCCGCCCCTGACCTGCCAACCTCAGCGGAGGCCTGGCTACTGGCCGGCGGCCCGCACCATACTGTGCTCAGCACGGCGGTGGGCTTCGAGTCGGTCAGCGACCTCGCGTCGATCCTCGGGGTCGAGTTGCTGCACATCGACGCCACTACCACCATGAGGCAGTTCAGCGACGAGGTCCGCTGGAACAACGTCTACTACCAGCTGGCGCAGGGGCTCTGAGCAGCCTGATGACTGCCAGCGCGGCAGTCCCCGGCGGACGCCTCCGGCCACCATGACCACCGCACGGGGGATGCGCGGCGGGCATCTCGTGCGCGGCAGCCGGCAAACGGGGGAATGATAGAGGTCCGGACGCGGCATCGAAGCGGACGCAGCATCGAGAGATTCGGGAGCATTGCTGGTGGCTACCTATCAGATGGTCTACGGAGACGATGAGCAGGTCGTGAAGGAGACGTTCGAGAACATCGACGAGGTGGAGCGAGAGGATGGCTGGGTCGTGCTGTTCCGCGGCTCCGACGCGATCCTGCGCGTGCAGGAGATCCACGTGCAGTCCATGGAGCTAGTCGAGCCCTAGGCCGCGGCGCGCGCGAAAGTAGCATCGGAGTGCCATGGACCGACGCCACGTCGTCGGCATGCGGGAGGAACGATGACAGAGCAGACGCCAGATCCGCCGGCTGCGCATTTCCGCCGCGACCACCGCGAGCACGGTGGTGCGCCCGCGCATCTCGATGATGACCGGCTTGCCCGCCTCGCGGAGGAAGAACGCGTGGAGGCGGGAATCGACGACTACGACCCGGATGAGGTGCCCGCCGCGACCGACGCGCCGCCCCTTCCCGATGTCACGACGACAGACGATTATCTGCTGGAGCAGGCAGAGATCCGCCGGGAGCTGAACGAGGGGGAGCTGTCCGCCGGCGACGAGCGGGATGCGTTCCCGCCCACGCACTACGACCGGTAACCTCAGCGAGCCCGGAGAGCGGATTCTGCGTCCTTGGGGCACACGACGTGTCCTGGGGCACACGACGTCGCCCGGCTATGACGGGGTGCCGCGGTCGATGGATCCGTTCACCGACAGCACGTACCAGCTGCCCATGTCCTCGGCCTGCCCGGTTGCCTGACCTGGCGCTCCGTCGCCCTGCCACAGGTATAGCGGCCACTTGTCATAGGTGACCTGCAGCGCGCCTCCGGCGCGCCTCGTTGTCCCCAGCAGGGCCGCGCGGATTCCGGGGCCGGCCTTCGGCCGGGTAACGCCGCTGGGCAGCACCAGCGGCGGCCACGCGACCGCGCAGGCACGCGAGCACGTCGACGGCCCGCGATGGTCCGGGACGTACATGTAAAGCGTGAAGCCCGCCCCGTCGGCGAGTATCGTGCCGAGACCGCTGATGGCGGTGGCGCGCACCTCGTACCTGGGCGGGCCGCCAGCCGAGGAGGCAGTTCCGCACGAGGTCACGGCAAGGGCGCAGCCAGCGCACGCGGCCAGGGCGAGCATGGCCAGGCCCAGCGGCCGGGCCAGCCGTGCACGCCGGCTCAAGCCGCGGCCGGCCAGGCCGCCGCCGGTCAAGCCGCGGCCGCGGTGCTGGCCGGCGCCCAGCCGATGGCGGGCGCGATGTGCCGGGCGATCGTCTCCAGGATGCGCGCGTTGTAAGCGACGCCGAGCTGGTTCGGCACGGTGAAAAGGACCGTGTCGGCGGCGCGCACGGCCTCGTCAGCCGCGAGCTCGGCGGCGATCCGGTCCGGCTCCCCGGTGAACGTCCGGCCGAAGCGGGACCGTACGCCATCGAGCAGCCCGATCTGGTCGTCATGTCCCTGCCCGCCGAAGTACAGGCGGTCGATGTCCTCGGTGATCGGCAGGACGCTGCGCGACACTGACACCCGCGGCTCGCGTTCACGGCCGTGCTGCGCCCACGCCTCGCGGAACAGGCGGATCTGTTCCGCCTGGAGCTGGTCGAACGGGAGGCCGGTGTCCTCAGACAGCAGCGTGGAGCTCTGCAGGTTCATCCCGGTCCCGGCGGCCCACTGCCCGGTCGCCCGGGTGCCGGAACCCCACCAGATCCGGTCCGCCAGGCCGGGCGACTGCGGCTGGACGGCCAGGCCGCCGCTGACGCCAGTCCTGGCCGGGTCGGTCCTGGCGACGACCGCGCCGCTGATCGCGGCCAGGAACGCCTCGGCCTTGCGCCGCGCGCTGTCCGCGTCGGTCTCCCCGTCGGCCGGCCGGTAACCGAACGCCTCCGCGCCCCGGAGCACGGTCTCCGGCGATCCCCGGCTGATGCCGAGCTGCAGCCGTCCGCCGCTGATCAGATCTGCCGCCGCGGCCTCCTCCGCCATGTACAGCGGGTTCTCGTACCGCATGTCGATGACGGCGGTCCCGATCTCGATCCGGCTCGTGCTGGCAGCGATCGCCGACAGCAGAGGGAACGGCGAGGACAGCTGCCGCTCGAAGTGGTGAACGCGGACGAACGCCCCGTCGATGCCGATGTCCTCGGCGGCGCGGGCCAGCTCGATCGTCTGCAGCAGGGCGTCCGACGCAGTGCGGGTCTGCGACCCGGCAGCCGGCCGCCAGTGCCCGAACGACAAGAAACCGATTCTCTTCACTCCCGTGCCAGCGCTCACGGCGCCGATCCGATTCCCTGGGCAGCGGGAGGATGCAGCGGGAGGATGCAGCGGGAGGATGCTGTCAGCGGGCAACCCGGCCGGCGTCAGAGCCGGCGAACGCCGCGATGGCCGCCAGCAGTTGCTGGGGAGTCTCGATCTGCGGCAGGTGCCCGGTCTCGGTGAGCAGCTGGAACACCGCGCCCGGGATGGCGCCGGCGTAGGCGCGGCCGTAGTCGGCGTCGGCGATCTGGTCGCTGTCTCCCCACAGTACGAGGACGGGAACGCTGACGTCCTTGAGACGGTCCCGCAGGGTGAGGTCGGTCATCGACGTTCCGCTGTAGACGGCCAGCGCGGCCCGGTTGCCGGCCATGGCCTCCCGCTGGGCGGCGGGCATCGCGGCGGGGTCGATGCGGAACCGGACCGGGTCGTGGTAGCTGAGCTGGCTGACCTGGTCCAGGGTGAGGCTGAAGAAATCCGCCACGGGGTGGCCGGGCACGTCGATGCCGACCGCGTCGATGATGATGACGCTGCCGATGCGCTCCGGGCCGAGCAGCGCCATCTCGGCGGCAATCCAGCCGCCGATGGAGTTCCCGGCCACGGTGACGCCGGTCAGGCCGAGCTGGTCGAGCAGCGCGACGTAGAGCGCCGCCAGGCCCCGGACGCTGTCCAGGGCATCGGGCCGGGAGGTGCCGCCGAAGCCGGGGTGGATAGGCACGATGACCCGGGCGGGCCCGGCCTCGGCGAGCAGGTCAGCGAAGCCGCTGACCGTCTGCGGGCCGCCGCCGCCGTGCAGCAGCAGGAACGGGCGCCCTTCGCCGCTTTCAGTGACCGTGACCTCGACCGGGCCGATGCCGCCGGCGGTCACGCTGTGCGTCGTGGTGCTGGTCATGCTGGTCTCCTCAGGAGAGTTGGCGGGCCGGCGGGCCGGCGAATCCGGCGGCGGGCACCGTGGCGTAGTGGCTCATGACGTCGATGATCGCGTCACTGGTCATCGGGCGGCCGGACGCGATCATGTCCCGGAGGTCCCGGAAGTACTGCACGTAGAGATCGGGGGTGAAGGTGTTGAGCAGCACGGCGACCTGGTCGCCCGGATTGGCGAACGTGTGCGGCGCCCCGGGCGGGATCATCACGAAAGTGCCCGCGGCCGCGTCGTGGACCTTCGCCCCGATGGTGAACCTGGCCGTGCCCGATACGACGTAGAAGCCCTCGTCGTGCCGGGCGTGCCGGTGCTGCGGCGGGCCGTCCGTGTGCGGCGCGATCGTGATCTCGCCCACGCCAAGCCGGTGCTCGGTAGTGCTTCCGTCCTCCAGGATGCGCATCTGAGTCGGTCCGGTCAGGACCGTCTCCCCGCCTCCCGGACCGACTACTGAGACCTCAGCCATCAGAGCCCCGCCTCTTTTCTACAGTGTGTCCTTACGATGAGAGTAAACCCTCAAAATTAGTTACGCAAGTATACCCTCATAATGAGTCATGGGTTGACTGATGAATGGGCAGATGCAAGAGTTGCCTCATGGGCACTCAGCTCCAGACCGGCCGGGCGAACCAGAAGAAACGCACCCACGACGCCATCGTCGATGCCGCCCGCGACCTCATCGGCACCGGCGCCGAGATCACGATGGCCGCCGTGGCGACGTCAGCGCTGGTCTCCGAGGCGACGGCGTACCGGTACTTCCCCGACCTGGCCTCGCTGCTGCGCGAAGCCCTCGCCGGCGTGTGGGCCAGCCCGGCCGACGCCCTCGAGCCGGTCGCACGATCCGGCGATCCCGCCGAGCGAGTCGGCTACGCCGCCGAGTACCTGCTGCGCGGCGTGCTCAGGTACCAGGGCGCGGTCCGCGCCATGATCTCGGCCACCATCACGCGGCCGGACGCCGCCGCTATCCGCCCGGGCATCAGGCTCGGGCTGATCGAGTACGCGCTGACCTCGCCGGACGGCACGCCCGCAGCCATCAGCCCTCCGGCACTGGCCCAGCTCAAGCGGGACCTCGCCGTGGTCATGAGCCCCGAGGCACTGTTCACCCTCACCGACCTGTGCGGCCTGACTCCCGACGACGCGATCGCCAGCGTCGTCCGGACGGCGCGCACCCTCACCGAGACAGCAGCCCGCGGCAGCTAACCTGGCGCGACCAGACCGGGAATGCCCAGTTGGGCGGTCAGCGTGGCGTGGTCCCAGAGGATCCGCTGGGAGCGGATCCGCCCGCGCTCGAAGCTGATGATCGCGACGGCCAGCACCTCGGCCCGCCGGTAGGTCGGGCTGATCCCCGGCAGCAGCCAGGGCAGCTCCCGGTCGTGCGTGAACGACACCCTCGTCTCGTCGACCAGCCGGAACCGGTCCACGGTGCGGGACATCCTGGCGAGCACCAGGTCACCGGGCAGGTGCGGAAGGAGATCCTCGGCGAAGAACCGCTCGCAGGCAGCGCGCCCGGCGGCGCCGGTCATGGCCGGGATGTGCAGGACCGACGGCTCGGCCGCCAGGCGCGCCAGCGCCGCGCTAAGGTCGCGCCGCAGCAGCAGTGCATCCCGGTGCTCGTCCCAGACCCGCTCCAGCTCCCGCATGAACTGCGCGATCGCCGTAGTCATAAGCCCAAGGTAACCGCTGCCCCGGCGGCCAGGCGCGCGCCCGAGGCGCCGGCGCCGCCCCCGTGCTTGACACTGATTTACTGACCAATTGCCTGGAGCCGGACAGAAATTTACGATCCCATTGCCTGGCATAAGAGGGTCTGCCATGCTGGGAGGCTCGATAGGTTCCAGGGAGGCAGCCCCATGACCTGTCACAGCGCCCGGCCCTTACGACTCGGATTCCTCGCCGCGCCGCTGGCCGTGGTTCTCGCCGCCTGGTGGGCCCCGTCGGCCCTGGCCGCCGCCGGCCGCCCTGCCGCGACCGGGCTGCTGACCAGCTGCAGCTTCACGGCCCTGCAGAGCGCGGTCGCGGCCGGCGGGACCGTGGACTACGGCACCAGCTGCCAGTCGACGCCGGTGACGTTTACGTCCACGATCTTCGTGCCCGCGGGCCTGACGGTCGACGTCGAGGCCAACGGGCATTCCGTCACGTTCAGCGGCGCCTTCAAGGTCCGCCTGTTCGAGGTGACTGGCGGCAAGCTCACCATCGGCCACATCACCATGAGCGAAGCGCAGGTGTCGGCGGCCGGCGGCACAACGGGAGGCAACGGCGGCGCGGGGACGACCGGCTCGTCCGGCGCTACCGGAGCTAACGGGGCCAACGGCTCCTCGCCGGGCGCGAACGGCGCCGCGGCCAAGGCCGGCGGCAATGGAGGTGCGGCGACGGCGGGCAAGGCGGGCGGCGCCGGCGGGGCCGGCCAGGTCGCCGAGGGCGCGGCCCTGCTGATCAGCTCGGGCACCGTGACACTGAACGACGACACTCTCACTGATGACAGCGCCGTCGGCGGCAACGGCGCAGCGGGCGGCAGCGGCGGCAACGGCGGGGCCGGCGGAACGGGCGGCAACGGCGGAACGGGCGGCTCCGGTGCCGCCGGCGCGTCCGGGCAGCCCGGCGGCAACGGCGGGGCCGGCGGAGCGGGCGGCAACGGGTCGGCCGGCGCGGCCGGCGGGGCAGGCGGCAAGGGCGGGGCCGGCGGTAACGCCAGCGGCGGCGCGGTGTGGAACGCAGGGACGCTGACCGTGTCGGGGAGCAGCTTCACCGATGACTCGGCAAGGGCGGGTTCCGGCAGCGCCGGCGGGCAAGGAGGCCAGGGCGGCTGGGGCGGCGGCGGTGGTGGCGGCGGCACCGGCGGATCCGGCAACAACGGGGGCAGCGCGCCGGCCGCGGCCGGGGGATCCGGCGCCGCGGGCGGGGAGAACGGGCTGGGCGGCGCCGGCGGAGCGGGAGGCGCTGGCGGCGCTGGCGGAGCGGGCGGCGAAGCGCAGGGCGGCGCGATCTACAACTCGGGCACGCTGCAGATAACCAGCAGCACCCTGGAGGACGACACGGCGCTCGGGGGAAGCTCGGGCTCCGGCGGCGGAGGCGGCGGAGGCGGCGCGGCCGGCAACCCCGGCTACGGCGGTGAGGGCGGCAGCGGGGCAGAGGGCGGATCCGGCTGCGGTATCGATCAGGGCTGCAGCACGGCACCCGGCGCCGCCGGAGCCGCCGGCGCAGCCGGAGCGCTGAATGGCGGCGCCAGCGCGGCCGCAGGGAAAGGCGGCAATTCGGGCAGCGGGCCGGCTGGCGGCAGCGCCCAGGGCGGCGCGGTGTTCAACTCGGGCACCATGGATGTGCTGACCGGGACCACTCTGTCCGACAACCAGGCGACCGGCGGAACCGGCGGCAGCGCCGGAGACGCCGGCCTGGGCGGCGGAGCCACCAACACGGGTGGCGTGGGCGGAACCGGAGGCTACGGCGGCGATGGCGGCTCCGACGGCATTCAGGGCGCGGAGGGTGACCCTGGCGGCAGCGGCGCGGCCGGCACCCTCGGGGCGAAGGGCCCGGCCGGCGCCTCGGGCGGGACCAGCGGAACCGACGGCGCCGGGGGTCCGGGCGAGGGCGGCGCCGTCTATAACAGCGGCTCGGCCGATCTGGGGTCGTCGGCGGCACCGGACCAGCTCTCCTCCGATCTCGCCACTGGCGGCGCCGGCGGCTCGGGGGGCCGCGCGGGTGGCGGCGGCACCGCTCAGAGCGGCGGCACCGGTGGCTCCGGCGGCGGTGGCGGCCAGGGCGGCGCCAACGGCGCGCAGAGCGGAAGCGGGGGCGCCGGGGCCGCAGGCACGGCCGGAGGGACAGCCGGAGCAGCCAAGCCGGCGGTAGCCGCCGGTGCCGGCGGCGCGGGCCTGGGCGGCGCGGTCTACGGCAACGGCTCGGGCAGCGGTGCCCAGCTGACCGTCACGGACGACAAGTTCACCAGCGACACAGCGTCCGGCGGCGGCGGCGCTGGCGCGTTCGGCGCGGGCAGCGGCGGCGGGGGAGGCGCCGGCGGCTATGGCGGCTCCGGCGGCAGCGGCGCGGACGGTGCCAGTAACGTGCCCGGCCTGGGCGGCGCTGGCGGCGCCGGGGTGGCCGGCTCGCCGGGAGCCGCAGGCGGGGCGGGCGGCAACGGCGGCGCCGGCGGGCTCGCCGAAGGAGGCGCGGTCTACGCGACCGGATCGCTTCACATCACCGGCAACACCTTCTCTGCCGAGTCAGCGACCGCCGGCAATGGCGGCGGCGCCACCATTACGGCCGGTTCCGGCGGGAACGGCGGCGGCGGCGGAAACGGCGGACCGGGCGGCGAGAACGGAACCGGCACGGGGAGCGGCGCTAACGGCGGCAACGGCAACGGCGGCAACGGCGGGAGTGGCGGCAAGGGGGGCAACGGCGGTGCCGGGGGCAACGCGACCGGGGGTGCCATCTACAGTGTCGCGACGCCTGTCGCCGACTCCGGTAACACCTTCAGCGGCGACAAGGTGACCGCTGGCACCGGCGGAGCGGAAGGCGCCGGCGGGCCTGGCGGTCCGGGCGGCCAGCCAGGCGCGGGACCGGGCGCGGCCGGCTCGCCGGGGAAGGCCGGCTCGGCGGGTGCTAGCGGCAAGGGAGGCGCGGCGGGCGTCGCGAGCGATCCGAACCAGAACTGAGCAGGCAACGCTCGTCAGTGCACGGGGGAGTAGCCGCGCTCAAAGAGCCCGGCGGGGACCGGCCAGGCCGCGCCGCTCTCGCTCTGCACGATCCAGTCACCAGGCCCGGCGGCGGACGGGCCCTCCAGCGTGTTAATCATCGTCGGCGCGGCCACCCGCCAGGCGCGGACCCGGCCGGTTCGCAGCCACCGGTCCGCCTGCAGGTGCCGGTGCGTGGCGCGGAACTCCGCGTCGCGCACTGAGCGCTGCCGCTGGCCCTCGTCCGTGACAAGCCAGTCGCCGCGGCGGGCTGCCATGACCGAGCCGTTCGAAGTCCGCCACGCGCGCGGCCCGGTCAGCCGGACCGCCGACACCTCGCCCCGCCGCTCGTACGTCGACGCGCGGTCCGGCCCCGCCTCACCCCGGGAGCGCCAGCGCTGCGTCATCGCGGCGTCATCGCGCGGCCAGGACCTCGGCGACCTTCTCGGCCGCGGCGCACGGGTCATCGGTATCGTGCAGCAGCTCTCCCCAGGACCACCGGTAGTACCATCGGAGCCGGCCACTGCGGTCCGTGCCCGCCGTGCAGTGAATGCTCTCCGCGAGCATCGCCGCCCCGGGCGTGAACACGTGCAGCGCCGCGGGATACGTCGTCTTCACGGTCGCGTGGAACCCGCGAGTATCTAACGCTGTCGCGAGCCGGTGCAGATGGTAGGTACGCGCATGGTCACGGGTGCCGTCCTGCATTTTCCCTGCCTTGCCTCGGTCGGCACATTGTCAGCCGCCGCGATGCCCTTCTGTCAAGCAGGCGCGCGGCATCCAGCTGGTTTCTGCCCCATACGTCCTGTCACCACAGCGTACCGCCACTGCTCAGCGGCGCTGCTCAGCGGCGCTGCTGCCTGCCGTAGTCATCCCGGCCATCCGGATACGATCCTGGCGCGTATCCGGCCGATCCGTACTGCCCGTCACCATTGGTGTACTCCGGCGTCCGGTAGGCAGCGCGCGGGCCCGGCTGCGCTGGCGGGGCCGGGCTCGCCGGCGGGACCGGGTTCGCTGGCAGGACGGCCGCGGCGCTCGAGGCCGGCGCATCGGGATACCAGCTGCTCTTCCAGTTGTCCCCCGGCGGCGCGGCATTGACCACCGGCAGGCCATAGAGGTAAGGCGAGGCGGCCCGGCCATTCCCGGCGCCAGCCGGGTAGCTCTCATAGCCGGGCTCCGGGCCGGCCCGGTGGTACGCGGGCGCTGGGTTATCCAGGTAGCCGGGCAGGTCAGAACTCACGTAACTGCCGTACGGATTGCCGCTCGGCGGCGGGGCAGCGGGCGGCGGGACAGCGGGCTGCGGGACAGCGGGCTGCGGGGCCCGCCGGTACGAGTAGGCCGCGGTGGCCGCCTGGCCAATATCGGGCTCGACGCCGTGATATCCGTTATACCCGTTCGCGCTGCCAGCGGCAGCCGGGCCGGGGGCGGGCGCGCTGTAGCCGCCGAACTGATCCGCCGTAGCGCCATAGGCATCCGGGCCACGCGCGGTGCCAGCAGACCTGCCGTTGCGGTACGAGCGGCTGTCAGAGGTCGCGACCTTCGGAAACGACGGGCTGGTCAGCGGATCGTTGTCGTCCGGAACCGGAACCGGAACCACGGGCCGCGGCCTGAGCGGCGTGCCCGGCTGTCCCGGGTCCGCCGTGGTGCCGGGATGCCCGCGCCGAGCCAGATCCGGACGGCCAGGTTCCGGACGGCCGGTTCCGCGAGCCAGGCCGGCCGTCGGGGCCGCCAGCAGGTCCGGACTATACGTGGCCGGGCCGGCCACGTAGGGCAGATCACGGCTGTATCCGGCCGGGCCGGCCGCGGCCGGCCGCGGGAGACCATGGCCGTGATCTGCCACCGGCACTGGCAGCGAACCTCGGCCATATGCGGTGTCGGCCGGCTGCGGCGCGGCGGCCGGCGCGGCGGCGGAGGCGGAGGCGGGCGGCAGCCCGGCGCCCCGCCGGCCCTGGCCGCTCTGCGGCTGCGCCGTCCGGGCTGTGGTGGTCAGCGGCCTGTCGGAGGCCACTTCCTTCCAGTAGTCGGCGTCCGATAGCGAGTCCCACTCGGTGCTCGGCCAGTCAGCGGCGTCGTCCCGCCTGCCGCGGACCTGCCGGGCACGTAGCTGCGGCAGTTCGTCCTGATGCTGCCGCGCGAAGGCCGGCTCGTCCCGGCCACCGATGCCCCCAGGGGCGGCCTGGGCCCGGGCAGCCCCGGCATGCCGCCAGTCATCCTGACGACGGTCCGCTGCCGCGCGACCGCGAGCCTCTCGCGGGCTGGCTGGCTCATCGTGGCCGCGATCGGAACGGCGCTGCCGGCCGCTGCGGTCCTGCCGGGCGGGAATCCGGTCCGGCAGTGGCCGCTGCCCGTTGCTGCGCCGGTCTGGATCCTTCCGGCTCCGTGCCCCACCGCGCTCCGCCGGCCTTTCCGCGAGGTCAGCGCGCTCGTCGTGCCGCACGAATCTCAAGCCAACTGCCACGGCGACGAGAATGACCACGATAACGGCTGCCAGTCCGATCACGAGCGGAGTCATCGCACCATCCAAAGAGCCACGACCTCAAGAGCGGCGCAAAGCCCGGCCCGCGCGGCCATCGACGCGGGCCATCCCCAGTTGTGCTTACGCCCTGGATGAATCGGTGTTGATCACTTGAACCGTAATTCTGTCGGACAGCCGGAGGACCTGTCATGCGATTCGAGAAGTTTCGCCCAATCCGTGTACTCGCTGCAACCGCCTAATTACTCTACGGCTTATCCGGCGGCCCGGTCACGGCCTCGCCGTGGCCGTCAGCCTGCCCCGCGCGATCGCGCTCCTGGCGATCGCCGTCCACGCCACTTTCGCGCTGACGCCGTTAGCAAGCCGTAGCACTGAACTCAGCGCGTAAATGGTGAATCGGTACTCGTGGCTGCCATGAGTCGGGCAGGGCGCGTCATAGCCGTCGAATCCCCGGCTATTGTTCGCTTGCTTGGCACCGGACAGGCGACCCGCCTGGATATCCGTCGTCGCTGGGCTTATGTCGAAGACGATCCAGTAAATGTACGGGGTGATGGGAGCGTCTGCGTCGTCAACCACGAGCGCCAGCGACTTCGTCCCCGCTGGCGCGCCTGACCAGTAGAGCGGAGGACTGATGCCGCCGTCGTGGCCGTGACAGGTGTACTGCGCGGGAATGATGATGCCCTGGCCGAAGACCGGGCTGGTGACGGTCATGTTCTGCTGCGCGTCCTGGTTGAGCGTCTTAGGCCCGCTGAACAGGCCGCAGCCGGCCAGGCACGCCGCGGCGGCGAGCACAGCAGCGAGCAGGGCGGCGCGGCGCGCGCCCCGGCCGATCACCCGATCACACCAGCCCAAGGCCGCTCCCGCTGTTGGCTGCCGTCCGCCTGCATCCGGCCCGACGCGTGATCCTACGCGTCCGGCGCCACCAGGCTGGCTGGACGCCGCCGTGTTCCGCCCGGAGCCGGCCGCGACCGGGCCGGCCAGACGGGTGTTCGGCGACCCCGGCGCCGCCGTGCCCAGCTGAAGCAATTAACCTATTTATCGACATATTTCCTTTTCGGTCAGCCTGTCGACGGGCGGCTGCGGCATCGCCCGGCGCAGGCGAGGGCCGCGGGCACCGCCGGCGCTGCCGAAGAGCCGAAGCTCGCCGCCGCCCGCTGGCCAGCCGATCCCGCCGGCGCGCGGGAGGTACCAGCAGTAACGCGGCCCCGCCGGGCGAGCCGGGCCAGCAGAGCCCGGTCAGTCCGGCTGCCGGGAGTTACCGAACATGATCTCGTCCCAGGACGGAACTGACGCGCGCCGCGAACGCCCGCCGGCCGCCTTGCGCGCCGGCCGCTGACGTGCTGGCTCCGGCGGGACTTCCAGCTGCCCGGCATGGGCCGCAGGATCATCGATGCTGCCGCCGGGTAGTGCCGTTCCGGGTCCTTCCGTGCTCACAACGCCCGGCGCGGCGCCGGCGTGGCCCGCAAAGCTCTGCGCTGCAGCGGCCTGGCCCGGGCCGGGGAACCCGGATCCCGCCGGGTGCGGCGGCGCAGCGCGGCCAGGCTGCCGCTCCGAATGCGCCCGCGGCTCGGCGGAATGCGCTCCGGGCGACCCGAGCCGGGTGGCGAGCAGCGTGACCGTGGCGGTTCCCGGACCCTCGGCGGCCGGCAGGCCCGAGCGCAGCTCCGCCGCGGGCAGGCAGAGCCCGGCGGCGATGTCGTCGGCCGGGATGGCGTGCCTGCGCCGGGGATCGAATACCCACTCGGCCATCTGGGGCCGGTTGCCGACGGCGATGAACATCAGCTGGACCTGCCAGTTCCCGTCCGCCCGCTTCCTGGAATCCCACTGCGCATCGTCCGGGACCGCCCCGCGTTCGGCCAGCCTCTCGGCCACGATGTCACCGAGTCTCGGGCCCGGGCCCGGGCCCGGGTCGCCTGGCCCGCGTATTGTCGCGCGCTGCGCCTCCTGGGCGCGGTACGCCCGTTCGGCGAGCACCGGGCCCTCGAAGCGGCGAACCCGCTCGATCGGAACTCCCGCCACGTCGGCGATCTCGTCCGCGGTCTCTCCGGCACGGATCCGGTCCTGGATCTCCTTGGGTCGCAACGGATTCTCCACTTCGATCTCGTACTGAGCGAGCCGCGAGAACTGGCCCCGCGCCACCGTCCTGAGACGGTCATCGATCGGCAGCGAAAACCGTCCGCCCCGTCCCGGCACGCCGAGCACGGCGTAGCTCCCGTCCTCGCTGACTGCGACGAGGCGCAGTTCCTGCATCGGCGTCCCTTCCGCGCTGCCCGGGCGGCGCAGGGGCATGAGTCGTACTTCCCCCGCACGAGTGTGTCGGTTCAGCCGCGTCCTGGCCAGCACCGCACCCGGCATGTCCCGCATTACTGAACGGATATTCCAGCCCCGGGCCCGTGGGCCCCGGCCCGTGGGACCCGGCCTGGCGGCTGGGCGGCGCGGCGGCGCCTCCGGGGCCGGGACAAGGGTGCGGCTCACGTAGGCTTTCTGGCTATGCATATCGACGCGATCTTCAGCGCGATCGGCCGCTTCGCCGTCCGGCTCAGGTGGCTCGTGCTGCTGGTGTGGGTGATCGGGGCCGTCGCCGCGGTCACTCAGCTGCCAGCATTGTCCAGCGTCACGCAGAACAACAACTCCAAGTTCCTGCCGGCCAGCGCGCCGAGCGAGCACGCGGCGGAGCTCGCCGCCCCGTTCGGCACCGCGAATTTGCTGCCCATCCCGGTGGTGATCGCGCGCCCGGGGTCACAACTGACGGCCAGCGACCTGACCGCGATCAGCGCCCTGCAGGGCCAGCTCCGGACTGTCCCCCGGATCCGGCGGGTGCTGGACGCCGGCCGTTCGACGGACGGCCAGGCCGTGCAGCTCGTCGCCCTCGCGACCCAGAGCGGCGGCGGCAACCAGAGCCAGAACACCGACCTGGTGAACGCGCTGCGCGCGAAGATCTCCCGCGCCGGGCTGCCAGCCGGGCTGCAAGCGCACCTGGCGGGCGATCTCGCGATCCAGGTCGACCAGCAGAAGGCGTCCGGCAACCAGGGAAACAAGGTCCAGGACCTCTCGATCGTGTTCATCATCGTGCTGCTGGTGCTGATCTTCCGGTCGCTGACCCTCGCGCTGACGACCATCGCTCCCGCCGTCTTCTCCGTGCTCATCTCCGGACCGCTCGTCGCCGAAGCGGCGCGGCACGGGCTCCAGGTCTCCCCGCTCGCGCAGTTCCTGCTCATCGTCCTCGTGCTCGGGGCCGGCACCGACTACGGCCTCTTCCTGGTATTCCGGGTGCGGGAGGAATTGCGCGCTGGCGCCCATGGCAAGGAAGCCGTCAAGTACCCCGGCTCATCAGGCCTGCTGGGCGGGCTGCTCGGCGACCTTTTCCATCCCCGGCCCGCGGCCAGGCAGGCGATCGTCACCTCGGTCACCAGGGTCGGCGAATCCATCACCTTCTCCGCCGCGACCGTGATCGCGGCGGTGCTCACGCTGCTGCTGGCCTCCTTCTCCTTCTACTCTGACCTCGGCATCCCGTTCGCCATCGCCATCTGCGTCATCCTGCTCGCCGGGCTCACCCTGCTGCCCGCGATACTCTCCATCCGGCTGTCCCTGCTGGCCATGAAGCGCGCTCTGTTCCAGGCCGTCCTCGGCCGGCCCAAGCTGATCCCGTGGAGCATCCAGGGCTCGGGCAAGATGGGCCTGTGGGGCCGGATCGCCGGCCGCATCGTGCACCGGCCCGCGCTCACCCTGGCCATCGGCATCGTGGTCTTCGGCGCCCTTGCCATCGGCGCCACCGGCTACGTGGCCGGCGGGTTCGGCGGAAACACCAGCCCGCCGGCCGGCAGCGACTCGGCCGCCGGCACGGCGCTGCTCGCCAGGCACTTCCCGCAGTCCGCGGCGAACCCGACCAGCCTGATCTTCCGGTTCGCCAGGCCCGTCTGGGACGACCCGGCGCCGCTGGCGGCTGCTGCCATCCAGCTCCGGGCAAGCGGTTTGTTCACTCAGGTGGTCGGGCCGCTGAACCCGACGGGGGCGCCACTGACGCCAGCTCAGTACGCCGCGCTGCACGCCAGGCTCGGCCTGGCCAGCGCGCTGCCGCCGGTCCCGTTGCCGGGCACCAGCGTCCCGGCGGGCCTTTACCAGGCATACCGGGCCAGCTCGGACTATGTCAGCCCCGACGGCCGCACGGTGCAGTACTCCACTGGCCTGGAGGCCGGGGATCCCGGCAGCACGCCGGCGCTGAAGGCCGTCCCGGCGATCCGCGCCGAGACCAGCAAGGTCGCCACGTCGATCGGCGCGACCGATGACGCCGTCGGCGGCGAGGCCCCTGCCCTCTACGACATCAGCGCCATCTCGGACAGCGACCTGAAACGAGTCGTCCCGATCGCGATCCTGGTCATCGGCCTGCTGCTGGCCCTGGTGCTGCGCAGCCTGATAGCCCCGCTCTACCTGATTGCCTCGGTCGGGATCTCCTTCCTCGCCGCACTCGGCCTCTCCGTCCTGGTCTTCATCAAGATCGGGGGGAGTGGCGGGCTCGTCTTCTTCATGCCGTTCCTGATGTTCATCTTCCTGCTGGCGCTCGGCGAGGACTACAACATCCTGGTGATGACGCGGATCCGGGAGGAGTCTCGCAAACTTCCGCTACGCGAGGCAGT
>JBEKFH010000051.1:0-17338 GCA_050013415.1 Streptosporangiaceae bacterium
TTCGACGTCGTCTGGGCATTCTCGCTCGTCCCCGGCTCTGGGCGGTACAGCTTCGCGCAGATCCCGCAGCAACTGCTGGCCGGCGACGCCAACACGGTGATCCGCAGTTAGCGCAAGAGTTGCCAGCCGGTCCGAGTGGCTGGCGATCGGCCTAGATCTCCGGCTCAGCGCAACCTCATCGAACCCGTTCACCGTTGCCCCTGTCTCACAGGTGGCCCGTCCCGCGCCGATTCGCACACGCACAGCAGGCACAACTCAGCTCTCATAGCCGTCGTTGTGTATCCCGCCTCCCCGCTGGGCTGTCGTGGGGATGGCGTTGTTGATGAGGACGGCGGCGATGGCGGCGGCGGTGGGGAAGGTGTCGGTGTTGAGGACCCGGGTGCGGGCCGAGGCGCCATCGAGGAGCAGCGCCAGTTGTTCGCCGAGCTGTTCGGGGTTGGCGGCGCCGGCTTCGCGTGCGGTTTCGGCGAACCGCGCGGCGAAGGCTTTCTTGTAGTCGCGTGCGTGTTGGCATGCGGGGTGTTGAGGGTCCGGGATTTCGACGGCAGCCGCGATGAAGGGGCACAGCCCGGTCGCGGGCACTTCGAAGGCAGCGAGGAGCCGTTCGCGGGGCGTGAGGTCGGTGCGGTCGAACACTCCGGGCATGACGTCGGGATCGAAGCGGCGCAGGTATTCGGCGACGAGCTCGTCCTTGCTGGTGAAGTGCTGGTATGCCGTGCGCTTCGACACCTGGGCTGCCGCGCAGAGTTGGTCCATGCCGGTGCGGTTGATGCCTTGATCGCGGAACAGTTGCTCTGACGCGCTGAGGATGCGCTCGCGCGCGCCCCTGCCGCGGCGCCGGCCTTGGGGGCCCTTTTCCAACTCCGTCATGCCTCCAGCATAGCCCATTTGGGTAACGTCCGGTGTACATAGCTTGCGTTCCGGCTGGTCATCCGATACGTTAAGTAAACAGAACGGTGTGCATAGCTGTTTCGATTACCTATCAATTCAATGGAGTGATCGTGGGAAAGCTCGATGGCAAGGTAGCGGTGATCACGGGCGGATCAACCGGCATGGCGCTGGCCGGCGCCAAGCTGTTCGTTGACGAAGGAGCGCATGTTTTCATCTCGGGCCGGCGGCAGGAAGCGCTGGACGAAGCCGTCAGGCTGATCGGCCGGAACGTGACCGGCGTGCAGGGCGATGCGGCCAGCCTGGACGATCTGGACCGCTTGTTCGACACGGTCAGGCGGGAAAGGGGCGCGATCGACGTGCTGTGGGCAAGTGCCGGGACGGGCGAGCAGCGCATGCTCGGCGAGATCACGGAGGAGCACTTCGATGCCGCCTTCGTGCTGAACGCGCGCGGCACGTTGTTCACGGTGCAGAAGGCGCTGCCGCTGTTCAACGACGGCGGCTCGATCTTCATGACCGGGTCGAACGCTTCGCAAAGGGGCTACCCCGGGTGGAGTGTGTATGCGGCGAGCAAGGCCGTGCAGCAGGCCTACGCCCGTGTGTGGCTGGCCGAGCTGAAGGACAGGCGGATCCGGGTGAACGTGCTGACCCCCGGCCAGGTCGCCACGGCGAAGCAGGAGGAGTTGTTCGACGAGGCGACGAAGCAGGCCTTCGAATCCCTGATCCCGCGGGGAGAGATGGGTCGCCCTGAGGAGATCGCGACGGTCGCGCTGTTCCTCGCCTCGGACGACTCGAGCTACGTGAATGGCATGGAGCTGGTTGTCGACGGCGGCACCACGGCGATCTAGCCATGACCACGTTCGCCCAGCACCGCGCCGCCTTCGAGTCCTTCCTCGACTGCGTGCAGGGCGGCGCAGGCAAAGACGCCATCGCGGGTTGCCTCGCCGAGAACGTGGTGCTGATCGGCCCGCTCAGCGATGAGCCGCTCACCGGCCGCAAGGCCGTCGCGGAAGCCATACAGACCGTCCACACGCTGGCGGCCGACCTCACCTATGAGGAGGTTCTCAGTGGCGAGACCCACCACGCCGCGTTCTTCCGGCTGCAGATCGAAGACACCGTGGTCAACGGAATGGACTACGCCCTGCTCGACGCGGACGGCAAGATCGCCGAGGTAACTATATGGTGGCGCCCGCTGCCGTCCGCCGTCGAGATGCAGGGGCACCTTGCGCGTGTCGTCGGCATGCAGCCCTGGGAACTGCGCACGAACGTGAAGTAGCGAAAGCTCGAGAACAAGGAAGAGAGCACGCATCATGAGCAGCATCAGCATCATCGGCACGGGGAACATGGCCCGCACCATCGGCACGCTGGCGGTAGCGGGCGGCAACACCGTCGAGGTCATGGGCCGCGATCAGGCCAAGGCCGCTGACCTGGCCAAGGCTCTCGGCGGCGGCGCCACGACGGGAGAGTGGGGCGCCGTCCCGGCCGGGGACATCGTCATCGTGGCCGTGTTGTACGACAGTGTCGTTCCTATCGTCGCCGAGTACGCAGACGCCCTCGCGGGCAAGGCCATCATCGACATCAGCAACCCCTTCAATTCCGAGGCCGACGGGCTGGCCACCCACGAGGACACCTCGATCGCGCAGGAAGTCGCCAAGGCGGCCCCGGCCAGCGCCAGCGTGTTTAAGGCGTTCAACACCATCTTCCGTCATGTCCTGGAGAAGGGCCGGCCGCTCGACGTCTTCATCGCCGGCGACAATGCGCAGGCCAAGGCGGGCGTGGAGGCGTTCATCGAGAGCCTCGGGCTGCGCCCGCTGGACGTCGGCGGCCTGAAAATGGCGCACTGGCTGGAAGGAGCGGGCCTGCTAATAATGGGCCTCGCCCGCCACGGGGTGGGGAACTGGGATCTCGCCCTCGGCGTCACCGAATTTCACGGCTGAGCCGCACCGCACGCCCCGAACAGAAACGGGCATGAAGCTAAACGGATGCCAGCACAATCAGCAAGCGAAACCTCGTGGCGCCTGAACGATTGGGGCTCAAGCCCGGCCAGGCGGCCTTACCCGGCCAGGCGGCCTTACCCGGCCAGGCGCCCTTTCCCGGTCAGGCGCCCTTTCCCGGTCAGGCGCCCTTACGCAGCCGGTCGAGCGCCTCGGCCAGGATCGCGGCACCGTCGGTGTCGTTCCGCCGCTCCTTCACGTAGGCCAGGTGCGTCTTGTACGGCTCGGCGTGCGGCGGTGCTGGCGGGTTCGCCTCATCCTGGCCCGCGGGGAAGCCGCAGCGCGGGCAGTCCCAGGTCTCGGGCACCGAGGCGTCGCTGGCGAAGCTCGGCACGGTCTCGTGCCGGTTGCAGCACCAGAACGAGACGCGTACCCGGGGCGCGGCCTCGCCGCGCTCGGCCTCGCCCATCGGTCCCGCGCCTACCCGGCTGCCGCGGATGGCATTGCCACTACTCACCGCTCACCCCTTGCCTCGCGACCTGCTTGATCCTGCGTGTAGTGTGCGCCCGCATGCGCGCTGCCGTCAGCGATTCAGCAGCAACAGCGCGACAATGCACAGGAACCACAGGACGCCAGTGAAGATCGTGATCCGGTCCAGGTTCCGCTCGACCACGGACGACGAGCCGAGGGACGACGAGATTCCGCCGCCGAACAGATCCGACAGGCCGCCGCCCTTGCCCTTGTGCAGCAGCACGAGCAGCATCATCAGCAGGCTCGTGATGATCAGGACGATGGAAACTCCGATGACCACAGCTTGTACTCGTCCCTCCGGGTGCCCTGCTCAGCTTTCCGCGACCAGATCACGATACCGGCAGATTCGCACGAATTCGCCGACATCAAGGCTGGCGCCGCCGACCAGTGCGCCGTCGATGTCCGCCTGCGCCATGATCGCGGCCGCGTTGTCGGCCTTCACCGACCCGCCATACAGGATACGCACAGTGGCCGCCACCGCGCGGGACCGCGTGCCGGATAGCCGGCCCCGGATGGCCGCGCACATCTCCTGCGCGTCCAGCGGCGTGGCCACCTGCCCGGTGCCAATCGCCCAGACCGGCTCATAGGCAATGACCAGGCCGGCTGCCTGATCGCCGCTGATGCCGTCCAGCGCGCCGTCCAACTGGCCCAGGGTGTGCGCGACATGGTCGCCGGCCTCGCGTATCTCCAGGGTCTCGCCCACGCACGCGATCGGGGTGAGCCCGGCCCGGAGCGCGGCCAGCACCTTCGCGTTCACCACTGCGTCGTCCTCGCCGTGGTACCTGCGGCGCTCCGAGTGGCCGGCCAGCGCGTACCGGCAGCCAAGCTTGGCCAGCATCGGGCCGGACACCTCACCGGTGTAGGCCCCGGAATCGTGCGCCGAGATGTCCTGGGCGCCGTAGCCGATCTCCAGCTTGTCCGCGCCCACGAGCGTCTGCACGCTGCGCAGCGCGGTGAACGGCGGCAGCACGGCGATGTCGGTGGCGGCAAAATCCTGCCTGGTGAGGGTGAAGGCGAGCTTCTGCGTGAGCGAGATCGCCTCCAGGTGGTTGTTGTGCATCTTCCAGTTGCCGGCGATCAGCGGCTTGCGGGCCGGCTGGCCGCCGCTCACCGGCCGTCCTCCAGCGCCGCGAGCCCTGGCAGCTGCCGGCCCTCCAGGTATTCCAGGCTGGCCCCGCCGCCCGTGGAGATGTGCGAGAAATCGGCAGCGGAAAAGCCAAGGCGCCGAACGGCGGCAGCGGAGTCGCCCCCGCCGACAACGGTCAGTCCGCTCACCGCCCTGATCGCCTCGGCTACCGCCCTGGTGCCCGCCGAGAACGCAGGAAACTCGAAAACCCCCACTGGCCCGTTCCAGAACACCGTCTTGGCGTCGGCCAGCTTGCTGGCGAACAGCTCGCGGGTGGCCGGCCCCATGTCGAGGCTCTCCCGGTCGGCCGGGAATGCGGTGACGGGGAAGATGTCATGCTCGGCGTCGGCGGCGTATCCGGTGGCCCCGACGAGGTCAAGCGGAAGCACGATCTCTACGCCGCGCCGCGCCGCATCCGTCAGCAGGTCGGACACCCGCGGGATCTGATCGGCCTCCAGCAGTGACTTGCCGACCTCGTAACCGCGGGCAGCCAGGAAGGTGTACGACATTCCGCCGCCGATTATCAGCCTGTCTGCCTTGTCCAGCAGGTTGGCGATCACGGCGAGCTTGTCGGACGGCTTGGAGCCGCCCAGCACGACGACGTAGGGCCTGGCCGGGTCCTCGGTGAGCCTGCGCAGCACCGCGACCTCGGCCAGCACGAGCTCCCCCGCCGCGTGCGGGAGCAGCGCGGGCACGTCGTAGACGCTGGCGTGCTTGCGGTGCAGCGCGCCGAAGCCGTCTCCCACGTACAGATCGGCGAGCGCCGCGAGCCGGCCGGCCAGCCCGGCTCGCTGCGCGTCGTCCTTGCTGGTCTCGGCCGGCTCGAAGCGGACGTTCTCCAGCAGCGCGACGTCGCCGTTTTCGAGGCCGGCCGCGACCGAGGCGGCGGACTCGCCGGCCACGTCCGCGGCGAGTCTGACCGGCTGGCCGAGCAGCTCGGCCAGCCGGCTCGCGACCGGTGCTAGCGACGGGCCGCCCGCGGCGCGCCCGGCGTAGCCGTCGCCCGCCGGCCGGCCCAGGTGCGCGCAGACGAGCACCCGGGCGCCGCGGCCGGCCAGCCTGGTGATCGTCGGCAGGCTCGCCCTGATCCGCCCGTCGTCGGTGATCGCGTCGCCGTCCAGCGGCACGTTCAGGTCGGCGCGGAGCAGCACGGTCCGCCCGGTTACGTCGAGGTCGTCGATGTCCTTCATGGCCGGCCGGGCAGCGGGGCGCCGACCAGCGCGGTCAGGTCGGCGAGGCGGTTGGAGTAGCCCCACTCGTTGTCGTACCAGCCGATCACCTTGACCTGGTCGCCCTGGGTCATGGTGAGGGAGGAGTCGAAGGTGCAGGACCAGGGCGTGCCCACGATGTCGCTGGACACGATCGGGTCCGCCGTGTAGTGCAGGTAGCCCTTCAGCGAGCCCTCGGCGGCGGCGCGGAACGCGTCGTTCACCTCGCCGATGCTGGCCTCGCGGTCAAGCTGCACGACCAGGTCGGTCACCGATCCGTCCAGCACCGGCACCCGCATGGATATCCCGTCGAGCTTGCCGCGCAGTTCGGGCAGCACCAGCGAGGTAGCCTTGGCCGCGCCCGTGGTGGTCGGGATGATGTTCTGCGCCGCGGCCCGGGCCCGGCGCAGGTCCCGGTGCGGGAAGTCCTGGAGCACCTGATCGCTGGTGTAGGCGTGGATCGTGGTCATCAGGCCCTTGACGATCCCGAAGTTCTCCAGCAACACCTTCGCCATCGGCGCCACGCAGTTGGTGGTGCAGGACGCGCACGAGATCACCTCATGCGCCCCGGCGTCGTACTTGTCGTCGTTGACGCCCATCACGATCGTGATGTCCTCGCCGCTCGCCGGGGCGGAGATGACGACCTTGCGCGCGCCTGCCTTGAGGTGCTTGCGCGCGTCGGCGGCCTTGGTGAAGCGGCCGGTCGACTCGATCACGACGTCGACGCCCAGGTCGGCCCACGGCAGCGCCGCCGGGTCCCGCTCGGCGAGCATCCTGATCGTATGCGGGCCGGCGGTGATCGTGTCGGTGCCGGCCGTCACGTCAAGCCCGAGCGTGCCGAGCACGGTGTCGTACTTCAGCAGGTGCGCGCAGGTGCCGATATCGCCGAGGTCGTTGGCCGCGACGATCTCGATACCCGTGCTGGCGCCGGCGCCCGCATGGACGGCCCGCCAGAAGTTCCGGCCGATCCGGCCAAACCCATTGATTCCAACCCGGACAGTCACCGCGC
The DNA here is from genome assembly GCA_050013415.1 of Streptosporangiaceae bacterium. Classification (GTDB taxonomy): domain Bacteria; phylum Actinomycetota; class Actinomycetes; order Streptosporangiales; family Streptosporangiaceae; genus Palsa-506. The sequence goes on from JBEKFH010000051.1 coordinate 6,697, forward strand.
GTTCTCCTCATCCTGACATCACACCGGTCATCTGGACATTGCTGAGGCCAGCAGCGCGTTCGGCCGCCGCCCGTCCGACCCGAACCTACCGGACGTCGGCCCTGCCGGTTCCGCCGATCCGCCCTGGCCGCAACAGTGCACGGTAAATCCCGGATTTCCGGGTCGCGGTCCTGGGCGATCTCAGCGACGCCACGTTCACGTCCTACGGCGACAGCGAGACGGCCGGCGACCTGGTTGCGCTCATCGAGGAACTCGGCAGCCCCGCAGTCATCGTCGGCAACTCGATGGGCGCCGGCGCCGGGGTGCTCGCCGCCGCTCAGCAGCCCGACCTGGTTTCCCGGCCTCGTGCTGGCCGGCCGCGCCGCTGGCTTCGGCTGGAAGCTGCGGCCCTGCTGGCAGGCTCACTCATCGCCTACTCGGCCACCGGCCAGTCCTGGTGGCTTGTGCCCCTCACGATCCTGCTCCCCGACCTGCTCGCGGCGGGCTACCTGGGCGGCACCCGCCTCGGGGCGCGGCTGTATAACCTTGCGCACGCCGCCGTGCTCCCGGCCGCAGTGGTCGGGCTCGGCTGGTGGCAGGGCCAGTCCCTGGCCGTGGCCCTGGGCCTGGTCTGGCTCGCTCACATCGGCGCGGACCGGCTGCTGGGCTACGGCCTGAAATACGACGACAACTTCCAGCACACGCACCTCGGCCAGCTTGACCGCCCAGGAGGCGCAGGCTAGCGGTTAGGAGTTGATCCGGTCTCGTGATCGCTGTGGCTGTTGTGGCCTACGGTGCGCTGCCGAGCGCGAGGGCGGCGGCGTAGCCCGGGGGCGCCGTGAGCGGGGTCAGCCGGCAGCCCGCCGCCGGCACGATCGGCCCGCCGCTGAGCACGGGGAAGTCCGCCATGCCGTGGGCGATGCCGGCGCCGGTGCACTTGAGCACGGCCTCGGCGCGCACCCACCAGCGCAGGATCGCGGCGTGCCGCCGCGGCTCCGAGAGCCGGCCAACCTGCGACGCGTCATCGCCATGCATGACGCCGGCCAGCTCGCACGTGCAGCCCGGAGGAATCCGTTCAATATCTATGCCGACGGGCACGCCCGCGACCGCGATGGCGACAGCGTCGCCGGAACGCGCCATCGAGAAATGCGGCGCGCCCCCGCCGGCCAGCGCCGGCCGGCCGCGCGCGGCGCCGCAGCGGGGGCACGGCTGGCGGGTGAAGCGCAGCCGGGCCGGCGGAATGCCGGTGTGAGCCGCCAGCACCTGCCGGAGCAGCGCGTGCGCTACCTGGTAGCGGTGGCGGTCCTCGGCGAATGCGAAGGCAGCGGCCCTGGCACGCTCCTGTGGCCCGAGATCCAGCACGCCGGACGAGCCGAGGCTGACCTCGCTGACGTCGAACCACCGCACATCCGGCGTCATAGCGGCGGCCATCATCGCGCTGCCAGTCAGGGAATGAGCATGTCAGCAGTCAGGTGCGCGTCGGTGCTCGGCACGCCGAGCTCCATCGCGCGGCGATCGGCCAGGGCGAGCAGCCGGCGGATCCGGCCGGCGATCGCGTCCTTGGTCATCGGCGGTTCGGCGAGCTGGCCGAGTTCTTCCAGGCTCGCCTGCCGGTGCTTGATGCGCAGATCGCCCGCGATAATCAGGTGCTCGGGGGCCTCCGGCCCGAGGATCTCCAGCGCCCGCTCGACTCGCGCCCCTGCGGCCACCGCGGCGCGGGCGCTGCGGCGCAGGTTCGCGTCGTCGAAGTTGGCCAGCCGGTTGGCTGTCGCCCTGACCTCTCGGCGCATCCGCCGCTCCGCCCAGGTGAGCACGCTGTCGTGGGCTCCCAGCCGGGTCAGCAGCGCGCTAATCGCGTCGCCGTCCCTGACCACGACCCGGTCCACGCCGCGGACGTCGCGCGCCTTCGCGCCGATCTTGATCCGCCGCGCGGCGCCGACCATCGCCAGGGCGGCTTCCGGGCCCGGGCAGGTCACCTCCAGGGACATCGAACGGCCCGGCTCGGTCAGGCTGCCATGGGCCAGGAACGCGCCCCGCCAGGCGGCCTCGCAGTCGCACGCGGTCCCGGACACCACCTGCCGGGGCAGGCCCCGCACCGGCCGCCCGTGGCCGTCGATGAGCCCGGTCTGGCGCGCCAGGCTGTCGCCGTCCTTGAGCACCCTGACGACATAGCGGTTGCCCTTCCGCAGGCCGCTCGGCGAGAGCACGATCATCTCGGCGGCGTGGCCGAACACCTCCGCGATGTCCTTGCGCAGCCTGCGCGCCGCCGCGCCCGTGTCGAGCTCAGCCTCCACCACGATGCGGCCGGCGGCCAGGTGCAGGCCCCCGGCGAACCGCAGCAGCGTGGATACCTCGGCCTTGCGGCAGCACGGCTTGAGCACCGTAACGCGGCTGAGTTCGTCCTTTACCAGGCTGGTCAGCGCCATCGGCGTCGTTCCCCCTTCACGTATCCGCTTCAAATATCCGCGCGAACGCTCCGGCGAGGCGCCGCGGATCATGACGAGGCGACCCGTCCCCCATGGCCAGGTCCGCCAGTACGAGCCTGCCGCCCAGCCGGGCGGCGGCCTTCTCCAGCTCGGTGATGTTTCCCGCGGCCGCCCGGTGATCGGCGAGCACCACGTCGATCGTTAGCCGGGGCGCGTGGTCGGCGAGCACCTCCAGGTGAGCGTGCGGTGAGAAGCCCTCCGTCTCTCCTGGCTGCGGCGCCAGGTTGAGCGTCACGACCCGTCGCGCCCGGGTCGTGATCAGCGCCTCCGACAGCCGCGGCACCAGCAGGTGCGGAAGCACGCTGGTGAACCAGGAGCCGGGCCCGAGCACCACCCAGTCCGCCTCGCCGACCGCGGTCACCGCTTCCGGGCACGCGGGCGGATTGGCGGGAATCAGTGACACCGACCGTACCCGTCCCGTGGTCGTCGCGCAGGCGACCTGGCCCCGGGCGGTGCTGATCTCGTCCGGCCTGGCCGGGTCGGCCCCCTCGACCTCAGCGACGAGATCGAGCGGTACCGACGCCATCGGCAGCACCCGGCCGTGCGCGCCGAGCAGCCTGCCGACCCAGTCAAGGCCCTGGACGGTATCGCCGAGCAACTCCCAGAGCGCCACGATGAGGACATTGCCGACCGCGTGCCCGCCCAGCTCGGAGTCCCCGGTGAAACGATGCTGCACGACCTGGCTCCAGGTGGTCCCCCATGCGTCGTCCCCGCAGAGCGCGGCCAGCGCCATCCGCAGGTCCCCGGGGGGCAGCACGCCGAACTGGCGGCGCAGCCGGCCGCTGGAGCCGCCGTCGTCGGCCACCGTGACCACGGCGGTGAGCTGGCGGGTGACCCGGCGCAGGGCCGACAGGGAGCCGTACAGGCCATGACCGCCGCCGAGCGCTACGACCACGGGCTGGTGCGGCCGTCCCGCGGAGGGCTCCTGGGCAGCCGCAGGTACCTCACGCGCCCCGTCCGCGCGGTCACCCATCGCTCTCCTCACTCACGGCCAAGTCCCTGTGCTTTCTCACGGCCAAGGTCCCCGTGCTCACTCGCGGCCAAGGTCCCTGTGCGCCACCTGCACGCCCGGCCACGAAATGGCGAGCCGCGCCGCGATTTCCTCGGCCATCACGACGCTGCGGTGCTTCCCGCCGGTGCAGCCGATCGCCAGCAGCACGAAATGCTTTCCTGCCTGCCCGTAGCCGTCCAGCGTGATGCCGACGGCCCGCACGTAGGCGCTGAGGAACTCGGCGGTTCCCGGCTGGCGCAGCACGTAGTCCCTGACCTGCTGGTGCTGGCCGTTCAGCGGCGCCAGCTCGTCGACCCAGTGTGGATTTGGCAGGAATCGGCAGTCAGCGACCATGTCCGCGTCCAGCGGGAGGCCGTACTTGAAGCCGAAGGACACGATGTTCACCCGCAGCGCGGTCTCCGCGGCGCTGCCGAAGGAATCACGCAGCCGGGCGCGCAGCTCGTGCACGTTCAGGTCGGAGCTGTCCAGCACCAGGTCCGCCTCGCCGCGCAGGCCGCGGAGCAATTCCCGCTCCGCGGTGATGCCGTCGATCACCCGGCGGCCGTCCTGCAGCGGATGCGGCCGCCGGACGCTGTCGAACCTGCGTACCAGCGTGTCGTCGTCCGCCTCCAGGAACACCACGTACGGCCGGATGCCGCGGGCGTCGAGCTCGCCGATCGCCGACTTGAGGTCGCTGGAGAACAGGCGGCTGCGCACGTCGACGACCACGGCGATCCTGGGCACTGCGGCTTTCGCCCGCTGGGCCAGGTCAACCATCGTCGGCAGCAGGTCCGGCGGCAGGTTGTCGGCGACAAACCAGTCGAGATCCTCCAGCGACTTGGCCGCGGTGCTGCGGCCCGCCCCGGACATGCCGGTAATGATCACGATCTCGGACTTATAGCTGGCTCCGGTCACTACGTTCCTTCCCCCGTGCGCTCAGCGCCTGCCCCGCTGGCCAGCGCTGCCAGCACCGCCTCCGCCAGCCTCGGCCCGATGCCGGGCAGGCTGGCGATCTCGGCCGCGGTGGCGCCGCGGATCCGGCGGACCGAGCCGAAGTGCCGCAGCAGCGTCGCCCGCCGGGCCGGTCCCAGGCCCGGCACCGCGTCGAGCTCGCTGACCGTGAGCGCGGCGGACCGCTTCTTGCGGTGGTAGGTGATGGCGAACCGGTGCGCCTCATCCCGGACCCGCTGCAGCAGGTACAGCCCCTCGCTGGTGCGCGGCAGGATGACCGGTGAGTCGTCGCCTGGCAGCCAGACCTCCTCCAGCCGCTTGGCCAGCCCGCAGACGTCCACGTCGTCGATGCCGAGCTCGTCAAGCGCCCGGACCGCTGCCGCCACCTGGCCGGGCCCACCGTCGATCACCAGGAGGTTGGGCGGGTAGGCGAACTTACGCTGCCTCGCGGGCTCCTCGCCGCCGGGCCCGGCGCTGTCACCGAGAATGTCCAGTTCCCCGGTCGCCTCGCGCTCCTCCAGGTAGCGCCGGAACCTGCGGGACACCACCTCGTGGATGGCGGCGAGATCGTCGGTGCCGTCCGCGCCGCGGATGCTGAACCTGCGGTACTCCGATTTCCGCGCCAGGCCGTCCTCGAAGACGATCATGGAGGCGACGACGTGGGTGCCCTGCAGGTTCGACACGTCGTAGCACTCGATCCGCAGCGGTGCCGCGTCGAGCCCGAGAGCCTCCTGAATCTCGTGCAGCGCCCGGCTGCGGGTGGTCAGGTCGCTCGCCCGCCGGGTCTTGTGCAGCGCGAGTGACTCCGCCGCGTTCCGGGCCACCGTGCTGAGCAGCGCCTTCTTGTCGCCCCGCTGGGGCACCCGGAGGGAGACCGGCCCGCCGCGGCAGCCCGCCAGCCATTCCTCGACCGCCTCCGTGGCGGGGGGCAGCACCGGCACGAGCACCTCACGCGGGACCGCACTATCGTCGGCCGCGCCGGACCGCCTGGTCTCCGGCCGCCTGGCTCCGGGCTGCGCGGCGGCGGGGCCCGCGTGGGCAAGGCCCGCGATGGCGTCGTCGCCGTACACCTGGCCGAGGAACTGCTCGACAAGCTCCCCCGTGGTCACGTCCTCGACCTTGTCCACCACCCAGCCCCGCTGGCCGCGGACCCGGCCGCCGCGGACGTAGAAGATCGCCGCGGCAGCCTCCAGCTGGTCCTCGGCCAGCGCGATGACATCGCAGTCGGTGCCATCGCCGAGGACCACCGCCTGCTTTTCCAGCGCGCGCTCGAGTGCCTTGATGTCATCGCGGAGCCGCGCCGCCCGCTCGAACTCCTCGGCGGCGGACGCCTCGCGCATCTGGGCCTCGAGCCGCCGGATGAACCGTGCGGTCTGGCCGGACATGAAGTCGCAGAACTCCTCGGCCAGGAGCATGTGCTCCGCCGCGCTCACCCGGCCGACGCACGGCGCGGAGCATTTGCCGATGTAGCCGAGCAGGCAGGGCCTGCCGATCTGGCCCGCGCGCTTGAAGACGCCCGCTGAGCAGGTGCGGACCGGGAAAACCCGGAGCAGCGTGTCGACCGTGTCCCTGATGGCCCAGGCGTGCGAGTACGGGCCGAAATAGCGGACGCCGCGCCGCTTCGCGCCCCGCATGACCGTGACCCGTGGATACTCCTCCCCGATGGTGACCGCCAGGTACGGGTAGCTCTTGTCATCGCGGTAGCGGACGTTGAACCTCGGGTCGAACTCCTTGATCCAGGAGTACTCCAGCTGCAGTGCCTCGACCTCGGTGCCGACGACCGTCCAGTCCACCCCGGCCGCGGCGCGCAGCATCGACTGGGTACGCGGGTGCAGCCCGGCGAAATCCGCGAAGTAGGAGTTCAGCCGGGACCGCAGGTTCTTGGCCTTGCCGACGTAGACGACCCGGCCATGGGCGTCGCGGAACCGGTAGACCCCGGGCGACTCGGGGATTGAGCCGGGGGTCGGCCGGTAACTCGCCGGATCTGCCACGGAGCAACTCTATGCGGGCAGCTGCCCCTGGCCGCCCGCTCCGCCCGCTTCGCCCGCGCCCGGCGCACTCGCCTCGCCCGCGCCCGCGCCCGCGCAGCGCCCAGCATGCCGTGCGATGTGGCTCTGTACGGGTTGGAACCCGCCTAGAGCCACATCGCACGGGTTACCGATGCCCGCGCGGGCATGTGCCAGGCTGTGCTGGTGCTGGCTGTCATCGGCGGATGCGCGCTGGCCGCGGCGGTGTGGGTGTACCTGCTGGCCGGCCACGGCGGATACTGGCGCACCGATCAGCGGCTGCCTGCCGTGGCTGGGAGGCACCCGAGCCAACACCTGAGCCAGTCCCTGAGCTGGCCCAGCGTGGTCGCTGTCGTCCCCGCCAGGGATGAGGCAGCCGTGCTCGCCGCCACGCTGCCGACGCTGTTCGGGCAGGACTACCCGGGGGCGTTCGATGTCGTGCTGGTCGACGACGAGAGCTCGGACGGCACGTCCCGGGTCGCCGCCGCGCTCGGCCATGCGGCAGGCTGGGCGGATCCGGCGGACCCGGACCTGGCGGATCCGGCGGACCGGCCTCGCGGCAGGCTCCGGATCGTGCCCGGCGCCCCGACCCCGGCCGGCTGGGTCGGCAAGGTCTGGGCGATGGCCCAGGGCCTGCAGGCCGCCGGCGACGCCGATTACGTGCTATTCACCGACGCCGACATCGCCTACCGGCCGGACAGCCTCGCCGCGCTGGTGCGGTCCGCCGAGGCAGACCACCGCGTGCTGGTCTCGCAGATGGTCCTGCTGCGGGCCGAGACGGGCTGGGAGCGGCTGCTGGTCCCGGCATTCGTCTACTTCTTCGCCCAGCTCTACCCGTTCCGGCGGGTCAACCGGCCGGGCGCGCGCAGCGCGGCGGCCGCTGGGGGATGCATGCTGGTCCGGCTGCGGGAGCTGTCAGCGGCCGGCGGCCTTGAGCGGATCCGGGGCGCGCTGATCGACGACGTCGCGCTGGGTCACCTGATCAAGGCCGCGCGGCCGGCCGGGCGCTGCTGGCTCGGGCTCACCACGGACATCACGAGCATCCGGCCCTACCGGCGGCTGCCGGATCTGTGGGACATGGTCGCCCGGAGCGCGTACACCCAGCTGCGTTACTCGCCCGCCGCGCTGGCCGGGACCGTCATCGGCCTGGCCTGGATCTACCTGCTGCCCCCCGCCGCCGCCATCGCCGGCCTGCTGGGGATAGCGGCGGGCGGTGGCGGCGGCTTCGGCTGGGTCGCCGTGGCGGGCCTGGCCAGCTGGGCGCTCATGACGATCAGCTACGTTCCGATGCTGCGGCTCTACGGGCTCAGCCCGCTGCGGGCGCCGGGCCTGCCGGTCATCGCGGCCCTGTACGCCGCGATGACCGTCGACTCGGCCCGGCGCCATTACCGCGGCCGCGGCGGTGAGTGGAAGGGCCGCATCGCCGGCTGATCGCCGGCTAGTCGACCCGCTGCCACACGACGTCGAACGCGGACTGCGATGACGACAGCCCCTGGTACAGCTGGCCGGGCTGCGTCATCGGTTGGTTGCTGACGGCACCGTAGGCGACCGATTCCAGGTCGTTCCAGGCTGAGGTGTCCGACAGGCTGCCGGTCGTCCCGGCCGCGTCAGTGACATCCGCGGCGACGTAGTTCTCCTGGCCGAAGTCTGCCGTCCCGGTCCACGTCGGCAGCGACTGATAGCCCTCGGTGATCACCTCGGCTGAGCTGTTGCTGCACGTGGTATCCGCGGCGCACTTGGCGGACACCGAGAAGCTCTGGCCGCTGGTGACGTCGGTCAGCTTGAGCACGTAGGTCTTCGTCGACGCGGTGTAGGTGACGCTGGACGTGATCGCGTCGCCGGGGCTCACGGCGAAGGCCGTCGTGAACGGAGCCGGGTACATCTCGTGCCAGGCGTCGTAGGACGCCGTGCCGTGCTCGCAGAAATCGGCGACGCCGTCCTGCTCAACCGTGCCGTCAGACCACCCGTCGATGCCTATCCAGTGGTAGGCGAAGGCATTGATGCTGCTGCCTGTCTTGGCGCAGTTCGCCGACGGCACCGTGTAGGACGCGGAGACGGCCTTGAACGAGCTGCCGCTCTTGGGCGTGTCGACGTACCCGGACCAGTTGCTGGAGTGATCGACGGTGATCCCGCCGGGCTTGGCGCCGTGGCCGGGCAGGTGAATCGCCGGCTGGTTGGTCATCCGCAGCGACGGGTGAGATGCCGCCCGGGCGGCCGGCGCCAGCTGGGCAGCCGAGGCCGCGGTGCTGCCTGCCAGCGCGGCCAGCGCCATGGCGGCGCCTGCCGTGCCGGCCACGAGCCATCGGAATCTTTTCATGGGTTGCCCTCCTTGCTATGCATTTTCTTGGCACGAGCTTTGCATTTTCATGGGCTTACGGCACTGATTACCAGTGATGTTACTGACGAGTAACTCAAGACATGGGTAACGCACAACATGAGTAACGCAGAACCGGGTGCCGGTCGGCTAGCCAGCGCTGGCGCGAGCGCCCTCGGCCGGGGCGAACAGCACCAGGGCGGCCAGGTCAGCGGTAATGCCGGTGAACTGGTGCACCTCGCCGGCCGGCACGTAGATCACCGAGCCCGGGCCCACCTGGGCGACCTGTCCCCCGGCCTCCAGCGTGGCATGGCCGGCCGTCACCACGTAGATCTCGTCCTCGGTGTGCGGGACCTGGTCGTCGGCGCCGCCGCGCGGGATCGAGTAGGTGCCGACGCTCAGGTCGGCCACCCGCAGCTGCTCGGTCCAGTGGTTTCCGGCGCCGTCGTCCGGCAACGTGAAGCTCCCGGCATCCTCGATCACGCGCACAATTCCTCCTAGTCAGCGAACGCCTCGGGTGGCGGGCACGCGCACATCAGGTTCCTGTCCCCGTAGGCCTGGTCGATCCGGCGGACCGGGGGCCAGTACTTGGAGCGCCGGTCCCCCGGCGCCGGGTAGGCGGCATCCTCGCGGCTGTAGGGGTGCTTCCAGTCGGCCGCGAGCAGCATCGCGGCCGTGTGCGGCGCGTTCTTCAGCGGGTTGTCGGCGGCGTCGTGATCGCCGGAGGCAACCCTGGCGATCTCGCCGGAGATCGCGATCATCGCGTCGCAGAACCGGTCGAGCTCCGCCAGGTCCTCGCTCTCGGTCGGCTCCACCATGAGCGTGCCGGCTACCGGGAACGACATGGTAGGCGCGTGAAACCCGTAGTCGATCAGTCGCTTCGCCACGTCCTCGGCGGTGATCCCGGTGTCGGTGGTGATCTGCCGCAGGTCCAGGATGCACTCGTGCGCGACGAGGCCGCCGCGGCCGGTGTAGAGCACCGGGAAGTACGGGCCCAGCCGCCTGGCCACGTAGTTGGCCGACAGGATCGCGACTCCGGTGGCCCGGCGCAGGCCGTCGGCGCCCATCATCTTGATGTACGCCCAGGAGATCGGCAGGATCCCGGCGGAGCCGTAGGGCGCCGCGGCGACCGGGCCCTGCTGCCCGGGGCCCTGCTGCCCGGAGCCCGGCGGCGCGACGTGGCCGCTGACGACGGCGGGCCCGTCGAGGAACGGGTGGCCCGGCAGGAACGGGCCGAGGTGGGACGCCGCGGCCACCGGGCCCACCCCGGGGCCGCCGCCGCCGTGCGGTATGCAGAAGGTCTTGTGCAGGTTCAGGTGCGACACATCGGCGCCGAAGCTGCCCGGCCTGGCGAGCCCTACCAGGGCGTTCAGGTTGGCGCCGTCGACGTAGACCTGGCCGCCGGCGGCATGCACGGTGTCGCAGACCTCGGTGACTGTCTCTTCGAAGACCCCGTTGGTGGACGGGTAGGTCAGCATGATCGCCGCGATGGCCCCGGCGTGCGCGTCCAGCTTCGCTCGCAGGTCACCGAGGTCGATGGCGCCGTCGGAGCCGCACTTCACCACGACCACCCGCAGGCCGGCGAGCACAGCGCTCGCTGCGTTCGTGCCGTGCGCGGATTCGGGGATCAGGCAGACGCTGCGCTCCGGCTCGTTCCTGGACCGGTGGTAGGCACGGATCGCCAGCAGCCCGGCGAGCTCGCCCTGCGATCCGGCGTTCGGCTGCAGCGACACCAGGTCGTAGCCGGTGATCTCCGCCAGCATGCGCTCCAGTTCGCCGATCAGGTCCAGGTATCCGGCGGCCTGCGCTGGCGGGGCGAACGGGTGCATGCCCGCGAACTCGGGCCAGGTGACGGGCTCCATCTCGGCGGCCGCGTTCAGCTTCATGGTGCACGAGCCCAGCGGGATCATCGACC
>JBEKFH010000052.1:0-17299 GCA_050013415.1 Streptosporangiaceae bacterium
CCGGCTCCGCCGCCCCCGGCCAGGTATCGTCCTGCGGCGCGCGCGGCAGGCGCAGATCCTGCTGGTCCTGCGGCCACCCGCTGCTCATGAACTTCAGCCACCCCTGACGCTGGCACGAGATGTGCCGAAAATGAGACGACTACATCATGCGCCAAGATCGTCACCGTTCGCACCGGAACCAGCGCGATGGCTAGCAGCCGTCCCAGCCAGCCGTCCCAGCCAGCCGTCCCAGCCAGCCGTCCAGGCCGCGGCACCAGTAGGTGCCGGCGGCCGCCGGCAGGCACCGGCCCGGAGCCTGTCAGCACCGGCCCCGCATCGGCAGCCGCCGGCCGGAACCGGCCCGGAGCCACTAATCTCGGAACGTGGCACGCGACGAACGCGGAATCACCCCGCAAAGCGAGGATTTCTCCGCCTGGTACAACGAGCTCGTCTTCCGCGCAGAACTCGTGGACCGCGGCCCGGTCAGGGGCACCATGGTCATCCGCCCCTACGGCTACCGGATCTGGGAGCTGCTGCAGGCCGACCTCGACCGGCGGATCAAGGACACGGGCCACGTCAACGCCTACTTCCCGCTGCTCATCCCGGAGAGCTACCTGCGCAGGGAGGCCGAGCACGTCGAGGGCTTCGCCCCCGAGCTTGCGGTGGTCACCCACGCCGGGGGCAAGGACCTGGACGAGCCGCTCGTCATCAGGCCCACCTCGGAGACGATCATCGGCGAGATGATGGCGAAGTGGATCAGCTCGCACCGCGACCTGCCGATGCTGCTCAACCAGTGGGCGAACGTGGTGCGCTGGGAGCTGCGGCCGCGGATGTTCCTGCGCACGACGGAGTTCCTCTGGCAGGAGGGCCACACCGCGCACGCCGACGAGGCGGACGCGATCCGCGAGACCATGCTGGCGCTGGAGTTCTACCGCGACACCGCCCTCGACATGGCGGCAATGCCCACGGTGCCCGGCGAGAAGACGCCGGGCGAGCGCTTCGCCGGCGCCGCGCGGACGTTCACCATCGAGGGCATGATGCGCGACGGGCGGGCGCTCCAGGCGGGCACGTCGCACTACATGGGGACGAACTTCGCCCGCGCGTTCGGCATCCAGTATGCGCCGCAGAGCGGTGAGCTGGAGTTCTGCCACACCACGTCCTGGGGCATGAGCACCCGGATGATCGGCGGCGTGATCATGACGCACGGCGACGACAAAGGCCTCGTGCTGCCGCCCAGGCTCGCCCCGTACCAGGTGGTGATCGTGCCGATCGGCCGCGGCGACCAGGGCGGGCAGGTGCTGCCGCCCGCCAGGGACCTCGCCGCCCGGCTGGCCGGCGCGGGGATCCGCGCGCACCTGGACGACCGGCCGCAGCTGTCCCCCGGGTTCAAGTTCAACGAGTGGGAACTGCGCGGCGTGCCGATCAGGCTCGAACTCGGGCCGCGCGACCTGGAGGCCGGCACCGCCCTGATGGTACGGCGGCTCGGTGACAGCAAGGAGCCGATCGCGCTCGACTCCGCGCCGCAGCGGCTAGGGTCCGAGCTCGCCGCGTTCCAGGACTTCCTGGTCCGCCGGGCCACCGAGTTCCGCGACGACCGGACATACCGCGTGGCCTCCTGGCCGGAGTTCACCGAGGCGGCCGGGCAGGGCTGGGCGCTCGCGCTGCACTGCGGCACCCCGGAGTGCGAGGACGACATCAAGGCGGAGACCGGGGCGACGCCGCGATGCGTGCCGCTGGACGGCGAGCCCGAGTCCGGCTGGTGCATCCGCTGCGACCTGCCGTCCGCCTACGGCACGAGAGTCATCTTCGGCCGCGCTTACTAGCCGTACCGGCTGCCGGCCGGATGCCGCCCGGACCCCGCGCCAGGACGCCGCGCCCGGATGCCGAGCCGGACCGCCGCGGCTGGCCATATCGCCGTCGGGCGGCCCGGCATTATGATCGGCTGCACCCCGAAATCCGCGGCGTGGCCGGACGGCCGCGCTGGTCCCGCTGCGGACCGTGACGAGAGGAGCATGGCCCGATGGCACATGAGGTCAGGGGAGTCATCGCCCGCGCCAAGGGCGCGGAGGCCGAGATCACGACGATCCGCGTGCCCGACCCCGGGCCCGGCGAGGCCCTGGTGGCGGTGCTGGCCTGCGGCGTGTGCCACACCGACCTGCACTATCGCGAGGGCGGCATCGGGACCGACTTCCCCTACCTGCTCGGGCACGAGGCCTCCGGCGTGGTCGAGGCCGTCGGCGACGGGGTTACCGACCTGGCGCCCGGCGACTTCGTGATCCTGAACTGGCGTGCGGTCTGCGGGACGTGCCGGGCCTGCCGCCGCGGCCGCCCCTGGTACTGCTTCAGCACGCATAACGCGGCCCAGAAGATGACCCTCGCCGACGGCACCGAGCTGTCCCCGGCACTCGGCATCGGCGCGTTCGCCGAGAAGACCCTGGTCGCGGCCGGCCAGTGCACCAAGGTCGACCCGGCGATCCGCCCGGAGGTGGCCGGCCTGCTGGGCTGCGGCGTGATGGCCGGCCTCGGCGCGACCCTGAACACCGCGCAGGTCAGCCGCGGTGACTCGGTCGCCGTGATCGGCTGCGGCGGCGTCGGCGACGCCGCGGTGCTCGGCGCCAGCCTGGCCGGGGCACGCACGATCATCGCGGTCGACGTGGACGACCGCAAGCTGGAGTGGGCCAGACAGTTCGGCGCCACGCACGTGATCAACTCCCGCGAGGCCGACCCGGTGGAGAAGATCCGCGAGCTCACCGAGGGCAACGGCGCCGACGTCGTGATCGAGGCCATCGGACGGCCGGAGACCTACCGGCAGGCGTTCTACGCGCGGGACCTGGCGGGCACCGTCGTGCTGGTCGGCGTGCCGACCCCGGACATGACCCTGGAGCTTCCGCTGCTCGACTTCTTCGGCCGCGGCGGGTCGCTCAAGTCGTCCTGGTACGGCGACTGCCTGCCCAGCCGCGACTTCCCGATGCTCGTCGACCTGCACCTGCAGGGCCGGCTCCCGCTGGAGAAGTTCGTGTCCGAGACCATCGCGCTGGACCAGGTCGAGCACGCGTTCGCCCGGATGCAGCGCGGGGAGGTGCTCCGCTCCGTGGTCGTGCTGTGACCCCTGGCGCCGGCACCCGGATCGCGATGTGGTCCGGCCCGCGCACGATCTCCACGGCGCTGATGCGCGCCTGGGAGAACCGGCCGGACACCGTGGTCATCGACGAGCCGCTGTACGGGTTCTACCTGGCCAGCACCGGCGCTTCGCACCCCGGCCGCGACGAGATCATCGAGACCATGAATAACGGATGGCGCGAGGTACTCGACGAGCTCACGCTGACCCCGCTCCCGGCGGGCAAGACAGTTTTCTACGCCAAGCACATGACGCACCACCTGCTGCCCGAGGTGGACCGCGGCGCGCTGGCCGGGCTGCGGCACGCCTACCTGATCCGCGATCCGCGGCAACTGCTCGCCTCGTACGCCGCGGTGCGGGCGCAGCCGGTGCTGGCGGATCTCGGCCTGGCCCAGCAGGTGGAGATCTTCCGGACGTTCGGCGGCCCGGTGGTGGACTCGGCGGACATCCTGCGGCAGCCGGAGCGGACGCTGCGCTCGCTCTGCGCCGCCCTGGAGGTGCCGTTCGATCCGGCGATGCTGCACTGGCCCGCAGGGCCGCGGGACACCGACGGCGTATGGGCCCGGCACTGGTACGACGGGGTCTGGCGGTCCACCGGGTTCGGCCCGTACCGTGAGTCCGCGGCGCTGCCGCCGGAACTCGAGCCGCTGGCGGCGCGCTGCCTGCCGTTCTACCAGGAGATGTCCGCGCACCGCATCCAGCCATAACCCCGCCGCCACTCATAACCCCGCCGCCAACCATGACCCCGCCAGCAATGACCCCGCCGCCAGCCGTGAACGGGAGCCCGCATGCTGCAAGCCTTTGACGAGCGCAACCGCGACCTGATCGTCAGCGTCGGCGGCAGGCTCACGCACCGCGACGAGGCGGCAGTTAGCCCGTTCGACTCGGCGGTGCAGGGCGGCGACGCGGTCTGGGAGGGACTCCGGCTCTACCATGGCCGGATCTTCCGCCTCGGCGAGCACCTGGCCAGGCTCCGCCGCTCGGCCGCGGCGCTCGCGTTCGCCTCGGTCCCGTCCGACGAGGAGATCACCGCGCAGATCCGGCGGACGCTGCGGGCGAACGCGATGACCGACAACGTGCACATCCGGCTGACCCTCACCCGCGGCGTCAAGATCACCAGCGGCATGGACCCCCGGCTGAACCAGTCCGGCCCGACGCTGATCGTGCTCGCCGAGCACAAGCCGCCGGTCTACGACTTCTCGGGCATCACGCTGATCACCTCCAGCGTGCGCCGGACGCCGCCGGACTCCCTCGACCCGAAGATCCACCACGCCAACCTGCTCACGTCGATCCTGGCCAAGGTCGAGGCGAACAACGCGGGCGCCGACGACGCGGTCATGCTGGATCACCGCGGCTTCGTGGCCGAGACCAACGCGACCAACATCTTCCTGGTCACCGGCGGCCTGCTGGCGACGCCGACGGCGGCGGCCTGCCCGGAGGGCATCACCAGGGCGGCCGTGCTAGAACTCGCGGCGGCGGCCGGCCTCCCGCACGCGACCGGCGACTACAGCCTGGCCGAGCTGTACACCGCCGACGAGGTGTTCGTCACCGGCACCATGGGCGGGATAGTCCCGGTAGTTAGCCTGGACGGGCGGCCGATCGGCCCCGGCAAGCCCGGCCCGGTCACCCGGCGGCTGGCCGGCCTTTTCGCCGAGCTGACCGCCAGCACCGGCACCCCGGTCACCTGAAGCCCGGCAGAATAGGCGCCATGTCAGAGCATCGCGATATCCCGGGCGTGCCGGTGGCCAGCGGGGTGGTCATGCCCCTGGTCGGGTTCGGCACCTGGCAGCTCCGCGGCGCGCAGGCCTACCAGGCGGTGCGCGTCGCGCTGGACTGCGGCTACCGGCACATCGACACCGCGACCATGTACCGGAACGAGGAGGAGACCGGCCGGGCCGTCCGCGACAGCGGGCTGAGCCGCCAGGATCTCTTCCTGACGACGAAGCTCCCCGGCGAGGGAGCCGGGCGCGAGCGGGCCACGCTGGCCGCCAGCCTGCGCGCGCTGGGCACGGATCACGTGGACCTGTGGCTGGTGCACTGGCCGCCGGGCGGCTCGGCGAGCCCGGCGGTGTGGCGCGAGCTGCTGGCCGCCAGGGACGAGGGCCTGGCCAGGGCCGTCGGGGTCAGCAACTATTCGGCTGCGCAGATCGACGAGCTCGCCGAGGCAACCGGCGAGGCGCCGGCCGTCAACCAGATTCCGTGGAGCCCGTCGCAGCACGACCCGCGGCTGCTCGCGGCGATGCGGGAGCGCGACGTGGTGGTCGAAGGCTACAGCCCGCTCAAGGGCACCAACCTGCGCAGCCCCGTGCTGGCCGGGATCGCGGCCCGCCATGGCGTGACTCCCGCCCAGGTCGTGCTGCGGTGGCATGTCCAGCACGAGATCACCGTGATCCCGAAGTCAGCCGACCCTGCCCGGATCGCGGCGAATATCGACCTGTTCGGCTTCTCGCTCGACGCTGCCGAGATGGCCAGCATCGACGCCATGGCCAGCTAACAGGACGTCCCTGGCCGGACGCTCCCTGGGCCGGGACGAGGCGTTACGGCCGAGCCCTTACGGCTGGCCGTTAAGCAGGCTGAGCAGCGCGGCGACCTCGGCCGGGGTCCGCAGCCGGATGAACGTCAGGTGCGCGTTGGCGGGATCGGCCATCGCCCGCGCGTACTTCTGCCTAGTGGTGTGATGCCGGGTCCATGACCAGGCGATGACCGATCTCATCGGATCCGCGCGCAGCAGGTTGGCCCACCGCTCGCGGTTGCCGTTCCACAGCTCGGTCCCCGCGATGACACGACGCAGGGTGCGCCAGATGATCCGGCGCATGACCCGGTGCCGGGGCAGATCCAGCCACACCACGGTGTCCGCCCGCGCCCAGATGAGATCCTGCACCTTGCTGCTGTAGTTACCGTCGGTTATCCAGCACTCGGCGGCGACGAACTCAGCCACCCGGCGGCGGAACTCCTCGTCCGGCAGCGGCACCCAGCCTGACTGGTGGTAGAGGGCGTCGAGTTCGAGATGCGGGGCGCTCATGCAGCCGCTGAGAGTAGCGGCGAAGGTCGTCTTGCCGGATCCGCTGTTGCCGACCACCGATACCCGACGCACATCGTCCAGTATCGGCGATTCACCGATACCTGGCACGTTGCCCGTCGACTGGTCGGCGCGCTGGACTCCTGGGTCTCACCAGGTCTCGGCGGTCCGCAGCGCGACGACGCGCTGCACGGAAGCCAGGAAGTCACCCTTGCTCAGCGCGCCGTCGCGGAGGCCGCCGGCCAGGCCGTCCAGCGCCCTGATGCCCTCGCCAGGATGCTGGCTGGCGCAGAGCAGCAGGTCCATCCCGGCCGACGCCGCCAGCACGCCGCGGCGGGCGATGGTGCCGTAGTGCTCAAGCGCCCCGGCGCCCAGCGCGTCGGTGATGGTGACGCCGGTGAAATCGAGCCGCTGGCGCAGCTCGCCCTGGACGATCGCGGCGGACAGCCCCGCTGGCCTACCAGAGCCGAGGCCCGGGTAGGCCGCCCAGGAGACCATCACCAGCCGGACTCCCGCCGCGATGGCCGCCGTATAGGGCAACTCGTCGACCGACTGGATGGTCGCTCTTGACAGGTTCAGCGTCACCGGGCGCAGGTCGGTGTCCTGGGACTTCCTGGCCGCGCCGAGGCCGGGGAAATGCTTGCTGGTAGCGGCCACGCCCGTGTCCTGCTGAGCGGTGATGAAGTCAGCGCCGAGCGAGGCGACCGCGACGGCATTCCTGCCGTAGGAGCGCCCGAACTCGTCGATGAAATTGCCCGCCCGGCGGTACACGTCCAGGACCGGCGCCAGGTTGACGTTGATGCCGACACCGCGCAGGTTGCGCCCCGCCCCGGCGCCCGCCTGCCGGGCTACCGCGGCCGGGTCGGCCGATTCGCCGATCTGCTGCTCCGACAAGCCTGGCGCACCGGACAGGCGGCGGACGATGCCGCCTTCCTGGTCGGTCATCAGCAGCAGCGGTTCCCTGACCGGGTTGTACCTGCTCATGGCGGCCTGCTGCAGCTCGGCGACGACCCGCCTGAGCTGCGGCTTGCTGCGGATGTTGCCGCCGAAGAAGACAACACCGGCGGCCTGGCCACGGCGGATCCTGCGCAGCAGGCTGGCGGGCGGGGTAAGGCCGCCATAGCTGTAGATGACCCGCTGCCCGGCCAGCTGCCGGATGGACAGCGGAGGCAGCGCCGGGCCTGATCCCGGTGCCGCGGTGCCCGGCAGGCCGGCCGCCCCACGGGCTTCGTTCCCGCGCGGTATCGCGGCACCGCGGACGCTCGCGCCCAGCGCGTCCACGTCCCCGGGTGCGCCAGCACGGTCGGCAGCTGCGGCCCGGTGCGATGCCGACACCGGCGACAGGCCCTGCTGGGCTGGCCGCCCGCCACCGGCCGCGCCGTTAGCGCAGCCTGCCACGACCGTGATAGCCGCGATCGCGCAGGGAATCCGGACCCAGGACCGGGCGCGACGCACAGTACCTGCCTCTCCGCGGGCCAGCCGTCGCGCGGGCCCTGATCCTCGTGACCATGCCAGGACTGCCGTCGTGCCTGCCAGGCATGCCGCCGGGCAGCGCCCAGGGTACGCCTCACAATCTAGGTCAATGCCGCGCCTCGCACTCTCCGCATCGCGCAGGTCACTGAAAGCTGACGGCGGCGGGATGACGTTCGACGCGGGGTTCTTCCTGGAGGGCGACGCGCGTTTCGCGGACGGCGCGCGCACCAGATCCGGCTGCAGGCGACGACGCGTCCAGCGACTCCTACTGCTATCCCTCCTGACCTGATCAGGGGTTCGAGTAGACGCGGCTTGGCTCGATGAGCACGGCGGTGCGTCCCTCGGCCGCCATCACCCGGTCGTAGGTTGCCCAGTCGTCGTGGGTGCCGCCCGCTGCGGTGAAGACCGCGCGGAGCAGCGCGGGCAGCGCCGCGGCATCTAGGCCGGGCAGCGGATCGGAGGGGCCGGCCAGTTCGGCCGGCCCTTCGGCGGCCGCCCATTCCCAGCCGGCCCGGACCACGATGGTCAGCTGCGGGCGGGCCCGCAGGTTGGCCAGCTTGCGGCTGCCGCCCCGCGCGACCAGGCCGACCACTGGCCTCCTGGTGACCGGGTGGTCGAGCACTCCGGCGTTCACCACCGAGGCCTGGATGGTGCCGTCCGGCCGCAGCGTGGACACCACGCACAGGCCGTGCTCACGGGCCACCAGGCGGGAGAAATCCGCGAGATCCGTCATGACCACCAGCTTCCTCGTTCCTGCCTGTCGGCTGTCGTTCCGGCCGGCCGGCGGTGAGCCACGCCTGGCCGCTGCGTTCCGGCCCGTCGTTTCTACCAATGCTCGCGGTGCACCATATCGGCGAACGGCCGCCTGTCTGGCTTGAGCACGGGGGACAGCGGGCGGGCCAGCGGGTAGCCGAACGAGATCAGGTAAGCGCAGCGCCTGTCCTCGGGGAAGCGCAGCAGGCGGCGGGCGTGCTCCTGATCGCCGACCCCGGCGTGGCAGCTGCCGATGCCGAGGTCGGCGGCGGCGATCATCATGCTGACCGTGGCCTGGCCCAGGTCGTATTGGGCAGCCGCGGCGCGGCGCTCATCGGACGTGATGGGGATGATCAGGGCAACCGCCGCGGCAGCCTCGGCGACGTGGCCGGCGCCCCGCCAGACGGTGGCCAGCTCGCCCAGTTCCGATCGCTTGGTGACCACGATGAAATCCCACGGCTGCCAGTTCTGCGAGGAGGGCGCCCGCCTGCCCGCCTCCAGCACCTGATCCAGGTCACGGTCGGCTATCGGCCGGCTGTCGAAGGATCGTACGTTTCGCCGCGATCTGATCGCGTCCCATGTCTCCATGCGCCTGCCTGCCGCTAGCCGATGAACGGACACTACGGGCAGATCGTTCTTCGCCGGCTCCCGGCGCCGGCCCAGGTATACGCTGCCATGGCGATTATCGCAGGACGCCTTCCGGCTCGCTGGCAGCCGGAGATCTGGAGGACCCGATGGTTACCCGCGACACTCCCTGGCCCGCCGGCACGCCGTGCTGGGTCGACCTCGCCGTCGACGACATCGGCGCGGCCACGACCTTCTACGGCGGCCTGTTCGGCTGGGACATCCAGGCAGGCCCGCCCGAGGTTGGCGGCTACGCCATGTGCCTGCAGGGCGGCAGGCCAGTGGCCGGCATCGGCCCGAAGATGGGCCCGGCGGAGATGCCGAGCGTCTGGACCACCTATCTCGCCGCCGACAGCGCGGATGACGTGGCCGGCAAGGTCAAGGCGGCCGGGGGCCAGCTGATGATGGAGCCGATGGACGTGATGGACGTCGGCCGGATGGCGATTGCATCCGATCCCGGCGGCGCGGTCTTCGGCATCTGGCAGGCGCGCGCACATACCGGCGCGGGCGTGGCCAACGAGCCCGGCTCGCTGTGCTGGAACGAGAACATGAGCCGGGACCTGGCAGCCAACCAGGCTTTCTACCGTGCCGTCTTCGGCTATGACTACGACGACATGAGCGCGGAGGGCTTCAAGTACGCGGTCCTCAAGCTCGGCGACGAGATCGTCGGCGGCATCGGCGAGCTCCCGGCCGACGTTCCCGCCGGGGTTCCGGCGCACTGGTCGACGTACTTCGCTGTCGCGGACACGGACGCCGCGATCGTCGCGGTGACGGGACTCGGCGGCAGCCTGGTGCGGCCAGCGTGGGACAGCCCCTACGGGCGGATGGCAACCGTGAGCGACGACCAGGGCGCCGCGTTCTCGCTGATCGCCATGCCGCCAGCGGAGGGCTGAGCTGGCGATTCAGGGCCGGGCTTAAGCCGCTCAGGGCTGAGTTCCCGCTGCTCGGGCGTGTCCCGCCAGGCTGGCCTGCGGCTCACGGCGTGGCGGCGGGCACCCTGGCGGTCTCCGGATCGAGGCGGGCCGCCGTGCTCGCCGCGGTACGCCTGGCCCACCGGCCGCTGGTGAGCAGGCCGAAGCCGAGCACCGAGGCACCGCAGCCCGCGATGATCCACCAGCCCACGTGACTGGCGCTGGCGAAGCCGGTCCGCAGCGGGCCGGTCATGGATGAGATGACCGCCGATCCCATCACCGCGACGCCGAGCGACGAGCCGACCTGACGGCTGGTGGAGGCGATTGCCGCCGCCACGCCGGCCTGCGACCTGGGCATCCCGGACACTGCCGTGTTGGTGATCGGCGCGTTAACCGCGCCGAAGCCGATGCCGAACATCACGTAGGCGGCGATCAGCCATCTGGTCGAGGTTGTCGCGGTGAGGCCAGTGAGCATGATCGCGCTGATGGTGATCGCGACACCGGCCACGATCAGCGGCAGCCGCGGTCCCCTGGCGCCGACGACCCGCCCCGACAACGGCGCGAGGATCACCGTCATGGCAGCCATCGGAAGCGTGTACAGCCCGGCGTGGAACGCCGAGTAGCCGCGCACTTCCTGCAGGTAAAGGGTGTTGAGGAAGAGGAAGCCGCCCAGCGCGGCGAAGGCGCTGACCGCGATCACGGTGGCGCCGGAGAACGGCGCGCTCCGGAAGAAACGCACGTCGATCAGCGGCTCGTCGCGGCGCGGCTCGTAGGTCAGCAGGGCGATGGCCGCGACCGCCGCGAGCGCGAAGAAGCCGAGAATCCTGACCGACGACCAGCCGGCGTTCGGGCCCTCGATGATCGCGTAGGTCAGCGACGCCAGCATCACGATGACGAGCAGCTGGCCGAACGGGTCTACCCGGCGCGCATGGGGGGCCCTGGACTCGGGCACGAACAGCGCGGTGAGGATGAGCGCCGCCACGCCGACCGGGATGTTCACCCAGAAGATCCCGCGCCAGCCGACCGTCTGCACCAGGATGCCGCCGGCCAGCGGGCCGAGCGCCATGCTGATCCCGACCACGCCGCCCCATATCCCGATCGCGCGGGCGCGCTCGGCTGGCTTGGTGAAGGTGTTCGTGATGATGGACATGGCCACCGGGTTCAGCATCGAGCCGCCGATGGCCTGCAGCATCCGGAACACCACCAGCCAGCCAAGCCCCGGCGCCAGGCTGCAGAGCAGCGAGCCGAGCGTGAAGGCCGCCAGGCCGGTCTGGAAGGTCGCGCGCCGCCCCAGCCGGTCCGCGGTCGAGCCTGACAGCATCAGCAGGCTGGCCAGCGTGAGCGTGTACGCATCGATGATCCACTGCAGACCGGAAACCGGGGCGTGCAGGGAGTGCTGGATCGACGGCAGCGCGACGTTCACGATCGTGACGTCCAGGCCGACGATGAGCAGGCTCATGCAGCAGATCGCCAGGATCAGGTTCCGGCGCCGGCTGCTGAGCTCCATCTCGGCCATCACGGCAAGTATGCCTCCCGTCAGTTGCGGGATGAAAACTAACTACCGCGCGGACCGCGCGGGCGTACTCACCCCCGCCGTCGTGGTTGACTGCCTGCATGGCGCTCGACAGCCTCCCCGTCGTCAGCTTCGACTCCGCTGCCGCCTGGGAATCCTGGCTTGAGGCACGGCACGCGTCCTCTCCCGGCGCCTGGCTCAAGATCGCGAAGAAGAACGGCGGCAGGCGCACGATCACCTATCCCGAGGCGCTCGAGGGCGCGCTGTGCTTCGGCTGGATCGACGGCCAGAAGGGCGCGCTCGACGACGAGTACTGGCTGCAGCGGTTCAGCCCGCGCAAGCCGCGCAGCCGGTGGTCGCGGATCAACACGCAGAAGGCAGCCGAGTTAATCGAGTCCGGGCGGATGCGGCCCGCCGGGCTCGCGGAAGTGGAGCGGGCGAAGGCGGACGGCCGGTGGGCGGCGGCCTACGAGCCCCAGTCGGCCATCACCGTCCCCGACGACCTGGCGGCCCAACTTGCGGCCAATGACCAGGCGAGGGAGTTCTTCGCGACCCTCAGCAGCGTCAACCGCTACGCGATCCTGTACCGGATCGCTGCCGCCCGGCAGCCGGAGACCAGGGCCCGGCGGATAGCCAGGTACGTCGCGATGCTGGCGGACGGCCAGACGATCCACCCGTAACTGGCACGGCAGGCTTTCCGCCTAACGAGGCAGCAGGCTGTCGTCGTAACGGGCACGGCAGGCTTCCGCCCTAGCGGGCACGGCAGGCAATCCCCCGTAACGGGCACGGCTGGCTGCCGCAACCGCGCTGCCCGGCTCCGTCAGGCCGTCAAACATCTCGCCGAAGTCTTCAATGCCGAGTTGCCCGTGGCCCGCGCCCCCCGTATCCCGGCGGCCGTTCCTGGCCGATGATGGCATGGGGAGAGACGGAGGTCGGTGATGACAGAGTCAGTGGCGGACCTGCTCAGCAGGCTCCGCTTCGTCGGCGGGCCGGTGGAAACGCTCTATCTCAACCAGCCCCGGGTCCGGGAGAGCTTCGTCGGACAACTCGGGGCAATCGACTCCTTCACCCGGAGCACCGACAAGGAAGGGAGCGTGGAGGCACCCGTCATCAAGATCGGCGCCGCGATGACGGCGGAATCAGGCGTGACATGGACACTCACCGACCCGACCGCCCAGGTCCTGGTGCTGCATGCCGCGCTGCAGATGCAGGGCTCGGTGCACGCCCTGGACGGCGCGTCTCCCGGGCAGTACGTGGACTTCACCGGCAGGGGCGCGATTTCCCGTCCCGGCATGCTCGACGCCGGACATCAGGCGGCATTACGAGAACGGCCTGGTCTTTATGCGGCGCTTGAGGCCGAGCGCGCCGCCCAGGAGAACGTCTTGCGCATGATGGAGGGCCAGGCGGCGGCGATGTGGCTCCTCACGCTCGACGATGGCCCCGCATTGTGCGCAGCCGTCCTCAATGACTGCTGGCTGAGCCCGTCATCTTCGTCGTGGATGACCGGCTGCCGCTGGCGGATGTTCGCGATGTTCCGCCGAGTGCATGAGACGGGAATCCCGCTGCTAGCGGCGCTCCACATCGGCGTCCAGTGGTGAGACTGACCGGACGGCTGCCAGGCCAGCCCGGTGGGTGGTCGGGCGCGTGGTGAGGTCCCGCGGCTGGCCCGGAGCGATCGACGATCCGCTGGCAACGACCCGGGATGCGTGATCAGCCGGGAAATGTTGATAAAACTTAAGGGTAACCAATGCGGAAGGCGGGAACGTGGCGCGTGATCCGGAACGCCTCTACGCGGTGCAACCTGACGCGCCGAAGCTGGACGGCGTCATCCTGCTGTACTACCTCGACGGCTTCATCGACGCGGGCGGCGCCGGGCGGCTGCTCGCCACGCATATCCTCGGCACGCTCGATCACCAGGAGGTCGCCACCTTCGACGTGGACGCGCTGATCGACTACCGCTCGCGCAGGCCGGCGATGACCTTCGTCAAGGACCACTGGGAGAGCTACGACGCTCCGGAGCTTGCCGTTTACCTGCTGCACGACATAGCGGGGGTACCGTTCCTGCTGCTCAACGGCCCGGAGCCGGATCACCTGTGGGAGGGCTTTACCGGCGCCGTCCGAACGCTCTCGCTATCGCTCGGCGTGCGGCTCGCGGTCGGATTCCATGGCATCCCGATGGGCGTCCCGCACACCAGGCCGCTGGGGGTCACGGCGCACGCGACTCGTGACGAGCTGACCGAGGGCTACCGGCCGCTTGTCGACCGGCTGCAGGTGCCCGGCAGCGCGGCAGCCCTGCTGGAGCTCAGGCTGGGCGAGGACGAGCGCGCCGCGCTCGGGTTCGCCGTGCACGTGCCGCATTACCTGGCCCAGGCGGCCTATCCCGCCGCCGCTGTCACGCTGCTGGAGGCGATCGAGCGGGCCACCGGCCTGTCCCTGCCGTCTGAAGCGCTGCGTGAGGCCGCCACCAGCACCGACCAGGAGATCGGCAGACAGGTGGCGGGATCGGCCGAGGTGGCCGAGGTCGTCCAGTCCCTGGAGGAGCAGTACGACGCCTTCGCGGCCGGACAAGAGGGCCTGCTTGGTGACGATCCCGACCACATGCCCACCGCCGAGGAACTCGGCGCGGAGTTCGAGCGCTTCCTAGCCGAGCAGCAGGGCCGCGGCGACTCGCCGGATTCCTGAAGCGCGCGACTCGCCGCATTAGTGAGGCGCGCGCAGCCTCGGTTAGCTGACTTCGTTCAGCCGCCCGGTCGCGACATCGAACACGAAACCGCGCACCGCGTCGGTGTGCGGGATGAACGGGCTGGCCTTGATCCGCGCGATCGACTGGCGGACGTCGGTGTCGAGATCGTCGAATGCCTCTGCTGCCCATTCGGGCTTGATGCCTGTCTCCTTCAGGATGCTCGCCTTGAACTCGTCGTCGGTGAAGGTGAGCATTCCGCAGTCAGTGTGGTGGATCAGGATGATCTCGCGGGTGCCGAGCAGGCGCTGGCTGATCGTCAGCGAGCGGATCTCGTCGTCGGTCACAACCCCGCCCGCGTTCCTGATTACGTGCGCCTCGCCCTCGGCCAGGCCGAGGATCGCGTACACGTTCAGCCTGGCGTCCATGCAGGCCACCACGGCGACATTCCTGGCGGGCGGCAGCGGCAGCTGGCCGCCGAAGCTGTCGGCGTAACGCTGGTTGTTCGCGAGCAGTTCGTCAGTGACGGACATGATTCAGGTCCTCCTAGGTCGCGCGGGACGATGCCTGGCAGGCGCGTCGTGCCTGCCAGGCAGAGCTATCCATAATTCCTACCTTATTAATCTACTATGTCAGCTGGCCGCAGTGCGTGGCCAGGCAGACCACCCTCGTCCGCGCGACCGGCGGCCCGGCCCGCATGACCCCGTGGCCCGGCCCGCATGGTCCGGCGCCCCGGCCCGCGCGGCCACCACTCGTGCCCCTGCGCGGCCGGTGGCCCCGGCCGACGGCGCCCATGTCACCCGGCGCGCTGCGGCATATCAGCCGACACGATGATGATGACAAAAGAACGCCAGCCGCCAGCCGCTGGGCCGGCCAGACATGACGCGCGCGAGGGAGGTGCCACGAGTGCGAGCCTCCTTCCTGGTCGCCAGGATGGGCTCCTACCGGCTGGTGCTCAGCGCCACGCTGGTCACCGCGCTCATCACCGCGACGCTCACGGCCGCGCTCGCGAGCTTCGCGGCCGGCGCGCTGCCCCGCGCAGTTCACCGGCTGCTGGCAGCGGCTCCCGGCACGTCCATCGTCATCAGCGGCGCCGTCAACGCCCCGGTAGCCCGGCAGGACGACCATGTGGTCCGCCGCTCGATGGGAGCCGCCTTTGGCGCTGGCGCCGTCACCGTCACCGGCGGGCGATGGTCGGATCCGCTCGCACTGCCCGGGCCCGACCGGGGCAGGGCGACCCGGCTCGCCGTGGCCGCCGCGCCCGACGGCGTCACCTCCCGCGCGTCGCTGACCGCGGGTCACTGGCCGGCAGCGCCCGCGGCGCTGGCAGCAGCTCGCCCGGCCACCGCTGCCGGACTCGCTACCGAATCCGCCGCCAAGGGCACCGCCGCCGCATCCGCCGCCAAAGGCGCCACCCGAATCGCTGCCACACCCGCCGTCGTGCCCGCCGCCGTGCCCGCCGCCGTCGCGCGCCAGCTGCATCTCGTGCCCGGGGAGGCACTGACGCTGCGCGACCGCGACACTGGCGCCAGGGTCCGGATCAAGATCACGGGCGTCTTCCAGGCCAGGGAACCGGCCGCCGGGTACTGGCGGCTTGACCCAGCCGGGGCGGGCGGGTCCGACGCGTCGGGCGGGTTCGTCACCTACGGCCCGCTGATCGTCAATCCCGCCGCGTTCAGCGACGGCGACCTCAGCGTCGGCGGGGCGACGTGGATCGCCGCGCCGCGCACCGGGCGGATCCCGGCTGGTGGTCTCACCCTGCTGGCCGGCCGGGTCGGCGAGGCCGACCGCGCGCTGCAGCGCAGCTCCCAGCTCGGCGGCCTGCAGGTGACGACCAGCCTGCCTGCCGTGCTGGACGGCATCGCGGCCGACGACGTGGTGGCCAGATCGCTGCTGGCGATCGGCGCGCTGCAGCTCCTGCTGCTCGCCGTGGCGGCCCTCGCGCTCGCGGCCAGCCTGCTGGCCAGCCAGCGCGAGGGCGAGAGCGCCCTGCTGGGCGCCAGGGGCGGGGCGCGCTGGCAGCTGGCACGGCTGGGCTGGCCCGAGTCGGCGCTGATCGCCGTCGCGGCGGCCGGTGCCGGCGCGCTGGCCGGCGGGTGGCTGGCCACGGCGCTAGCGCGATCGGGGCCGCTGCGTGCCGTCGGCCTGCGGCTTCCCCCGGCGCCCGCGGTGGCCTGGTGGGCGGCTGGCGCGATCGGAGTGCTCTGCGTGCCGCTGCTGCTCTGGCCCGCGCTGCGGGCGCCGGCTGCGGGCGGGGCCAGGGGCCTGCTGGGGAAAGGCCGGCTGGGCAGGCCCGCGCGGGCCGCGGCCATCGCTAGGGCTGGCGCAGATCTGGCGCTGCTGGCGATCGCGCTTGTCGCGATCTGGCAGCTGCGCCGGTACCGGGCCGTCGCAAGCGGCGCAACGGGCAGCCTGACCATCGATCCCGTGCTGACGGCGGCACCGGTGCTGGCGCTCGCGGCCGGGACGCTCATTCTGCTGCGGTTGCTCCCGGTCGCGGCCAGGATCGGCGACCGGCTGGCGGCCCGCAGCCGCCGGCTCGGCGCCGCCATGGCCAGCTGGCAGATCAGCAGGCGACCGCTCCGGCAGGGCGCCTCCGTGCTGCTCGTCGTGCTGGCCGCTGCGACCAGCACGCTGGTACTCGCGCAGCACCAGAGCTGGCGGCGCTCGGTCGATGACCAGGCGGCGTTCAGCGTCGGCGCCGACGTCAGGGTGGACACGCCAGGGCCGATCCAGGTCAGCCAGGCGGCGGCGATCACCGCGGCGCCGGGCGTGCTTGACGCCATGCCGGTGGCGCGGATCGGTGACACCGGGCCAGGGGAAGTCCTTGCCGTCGGCGCACAGACGGCCGCGCCGACCGTGCTGCTCGGCCCTGACTTCTCCCGGCTGAGTCCCGCCGCGCTCTGGCGGCCGCTGGTCCCGGTCAGGCCAGGCGGCCTGGCCCTGCCGGGCGAGCCCGCCAGGCTCGCGGTTTCCGCCAGCCTGAGCCGCTCGGCGGCGGGGCTCAGCCCGGTGCTGGCTTCCCTGGACGTCACCGACGCGGCGGGGGTCAGCTACTCGGTGCCGGCCGGCCAGCTGCCAGCCGACGGCCGGCCGCATCGGCTGATCGCCGTGCTGGCACCGGTCGTCGCCACCCCAAGGGGACAGCGCCCGGCGGGCTCGGCGGGCTCGGCGGGCTCGGCGGGCTCGGCGGGCTCGGCGGGCTCGGCGGCCTCGGTGAACTCGGCGG
>JBEKFH010000053.1:0-17162 GCA_050013415.1 Streptosporangiaceae bacterium
CCGTTGATGTAGCCGATGACCAGCAGGCAGTCGGCGGGCCGGTACTCGATCACCGGAGCGCCGACGCCCGCGCGCGCGGCGATGACCGAGTTGGCGTACTCATGGTCACGGTTGATGGCCAGCAGGTCACCGCCGCCGCCGGCCCAGATCCGGGCCACGAACGAGCCATCCGGGGTGGTCACCTTGTAGTTCCGGTTGGTCAGGCCGCCGGAAAGCTCCTGGACGGCCCGGGGCCGCCCGGCCAGGCTCGGCGCCCGGCTGAGCACCGCGTCGATCGCCGCCGGCAGCGCTTCCGGCAGCGCTTCCGCTGCCTGCCCGGCGGTCATGCCCGCTGCCTGCCCGGCGGTCGTGCCCGCCGCCTCGTTGACCATCAGCGGGGTCCTCCTCCGCCACTCGGCCCGCCGCCACCTGAGGGCATGCGGCCGCGGGGACCGCTCCGGAACCCACGGCAGGCCCGGCCACCCTGAACGCAGGGTATTCGGCCGGCCGTCTGAAGGTCTAGACAGAACCGCCCAAAGGGTCTGGACAATTAGCCGCGCGCGACTTTACGCTACGCCTCAATTCCGCGGCCCATCGCAAGGGGAGGACCTCGATGAGCGCCAGCACTCCGGTCAGCAGCGGGCACGAGCGTGACTCAGCAGATCTCGCGCAGTTCGGCTACAAGCAGGAGCTGAAGCGATCCCTCGGCACCTTCAGCTCGTTCGCGGTGGCGTTCAGCTACATCTCCCCGTCGACGGGCATCTTCACCCTGTTCTTCCTTGGCCTGACCACGATCGGCGGCGTCTTCATCTGGACCTGGCCGGTGGTGGCGCTCGGTCAGTTCATCATCGCGCTGAACTTCGCCGAGGTGTCCAGTCACTACCCGGTGGCCGGCTCGGTCTTCCAGTGGACCAAGTACCTGTCGCGCCGGAGTTACGCCTGGTTCTCCGGGTGGATCTACCTGTTCGCCGGCATCCTCACCGTGACCGCCGTGGTCGGGACCCTGCCGCTGGCGCTGATCCCGGCGCTGAACGGCCTCGGCTGGCACAGCCTTGGCCTGACCCTGCACACCGAGCTTGTCACCGCGCTGATCACGCTGGTGGTGATCACTGTGCTGAACATCTACGGCGTCCGGCTGGTCGCCATCATCAACAACACCGGGGTTATCTTCGAGATCCTCGGCATGTTCGTATTCGCGCTGATCCTGATCGCCTTTCACAACCACCAGGGCATCAGCGTGGTGACCCACAGCGGCGGCCTGCATGTCGGATCGAGCACGTTCCTCGTCGCCATGTTCATGAGCCTGTTCGTGATCTACGGCTTCGACACCGCCTCCACGCTGGCCGAGGAGACCCGCGACCCGCGCCGGGCCGCGCCGAAGGCCGTGCTCTTCTCGATCGTGGGCGCGTTCGTCATCGGCGGCGTGTTCCTGCTCGGCACCCTGATGGCCATCCCGAACCTGCACACAGCGATCGCCAACTCCTGGAGCCCGGCCAACGTCATCGAGGCCAACTTCTCCCCGCACTTTGCCACGGTCTACCTGCTGGTGGTCTCCGCCGCCATCTTCGTCTGCTGCCTGTCGATCATGGCCGCGACGATCCGGCTGTGCTTCGGCATGTCCCGGGACAACCAGCTGCCGTTCTCCCGGCCGCTGGCCAGGGTCTCACCCACCCTGCACACGCCGATCTGGACCTGCATCACGATCGCGGTGCTGTCCGCTATCCCGTTCATCCAGTACACGGGCGCCGGAATTATCGCCATCGCCGCGACCGCGATGATCTACTTCGCCTATTTCCTCGGCAACATCGCGATCCTGCTGGCCAGGCTCCGCGGCTGGCCGAGGAACAGCGCGCCGTTCCGGCTCGGCGCCTGGGGCCTGCCGGTCAACATCCTCGGCCTGCTCTATGGCGGCGCGATGCTGATCAACTTTGCCTGGCCCCGGGCGGCCAGCAACCCGACGCCGAAGCAGACTGCGCTGGCGCTCAATTTCCACATCGGGTTCCTGAACGGCATCCCGATCCTGTGGACGGTGTTCGTGGTCCTCGCCGTGATCGGCACGGTCTACTACCTCCTCGCCGGGCGGACCAAGGAGTTCGCGCCGGTCATCGCCCCGTCCCCGGACGACCCGCTGCCGGCTGCCGGGTCCGCTCCGCAGGTGGCGAGCTGACCGGCAGCCACTCCGGTCGCGGCCAGCAGGGGGACTGACCATGCCGCGACAGCCGGGCGGCAGGCGGAGCGCACGGCAGGCCGCCACTCCCCCGGCGCTGGAGACGCGGGCCCGGACCCCGCCCAGGATCGTCCGCGGGCCGGGCACGACCGTGCACGGGCAGATCGAGGACTGGCTGGCCGGGGAGATCGCCGTCGGCGCGCTGCGGCCCGGCGGGCGGCTGCCGACCGAGCATGACCTGGCCAGCTGGTTCGGCGTCAGCCGGATGACGCTCCGGCATGCGCTCGGCGAGCTGGCCAGACGCGGGCTGGTGACCAGGGCGGTGGGGCGCCATGGCGGCACCTTCGTGGCCGAGCCCAAGCTGGAGCAGGACCTCACCACCCTGGCCGGGTTCTCCGAGCAGCTGCGCAGGCACGGGATGGTGGCCGGCGCGCGGGTGCTCAGCGCGGCTGGCCGCCAGGCGGGCCCGGCGGCGGCGGCCGCGCTCCGGCTCAGCGAGGGTGACCCGGTGCACGAGATCCGCCGGATCCGGCTGGCCGACGGCAAGCCCATCGCCATGGAGCGCTCGATCTTTCCCGCGGCACTGTTCCCCGACATGCTCACCTGCCGGCTGGACGGCTCGCTGTACGAGCTGCTCGAGGTCAGGTACGGGCAGCGGCCGCACCGCGCCAGGGAGAGCCTTGAGCCGGTGACCGCGGGGGTACGGGAGGCGGAGGCGCTGGAGGTGGCGGAGGGGGATCCGCTCATGCTGGTCGAGCGCACCGCGTATGCCCGGGGCGGTCAGCCGCTGGAGTTTGCCCGCGACCTGTTCCGCGGCGACCGGACCCGGCTGGTCGTCTGGACCTCGGAGCTGGCCGGTGATCTCTGACCGGCATCCGGTGCAGCCGCTACCCGGATGCGGGCGACCGCGACATCGGACCCGGATGGCTGCTCTGCTGAATCATCCGCTGCCCGGCCTGCGTTACCTGCCCGGGTTATGCCGGTGGCGCGACGGTCAGGCTTGCAGGTGCTGGCCGAAGAAACTGAAGACCTTCGCCCAGCCGTCCATCGCCGCCTCGGGCCGGTACATCGGGGTGTGGTAGTAGAAGAAGCCGTGGCTGGCGCCGTCGTAGCGGTGGAACTCGTGCGCCTTGCCGTACCTGTCCAGTTCCGCCTCGTGCCGGTCCACCTGGTCGGGCGCCGGGTACTTGTCGTCGTTGCCGAACAGCCCGAGCAGCGGCGCCGCGAGGTCGGCGGTGTAGTCGATCGGGGCGACCGGCCGGGCCGGCGACAGGTCCTCCGGTGCCATTACCACACCGCCGCCCCACAGATCCACGACGGCGTCGAAGCTGGTCAGCCGGGAGGCGGCCAGCAGCGCGTGACGGCCGCCGGAGCACGACCCGATCACGCCGGCCTTGCCGTTGCTGGTCGGCAGGGCCCTGAGCCAGCTGGCCGCGGCACCGCAGTCGGCCACCACGCTGTCGTCGTGCACGCCTCCCTCGGCGCGGACCCTCGCCGCGACGTCATCGGGCGCGGCGTGCCCGAAGCGGCAGTACAGGTCCGGGCAGATCACGGTGTACCCGTGGCGGGCGAGCCGCTCGGCGAACTCCCGGTAGAACTCGTCCCAGCCCGGCAGGTGGTGCACTGCCACCACCCCGGGCGCCAGGCTTTCCCCCATTGGCCTGGCGACATAAGCGTGAATCTCATCCCCGCCGCCGCCGGTATAGGTGATCACCTCTGCCGTGATGCCACCGCGGGCATCGGTGCTGAACGAGTTCCACATGATTACCTCTTTCGTTGGCGTGCGGCAGCGTTCCCACCGTAAATGAAGCGCCCCCGGCCCGCCTCACTCCCCCGGCCCGCTCCCCGGCCTGCCTCACTCCCCCGGCCCCGCCTCACTTCACCCGCAAACCCGCACGATGTGAAGTTGTACGGCATAGAGCCCGTGCAGAGCCACATCGCGTGGCATGCCCGCGCGCCCGCGGAGCACGCCTCTTACCCCGTGGGGCTGCCGAGCCTGACCGGAGGCTGCCCGGAAACTCGGGGGTGCTACGTTCCAGCGCTATGCGAGGCAAAGTCGCGATAGTCACCGGCGGCGGCACAGGCATCGGCAGGGCGTCAGCCCTGGCGCTGGGCCGGGAGGGGTACTCGGTCGTGATCGCCGGGCGGCGGGCGGAGCCGCTGGCGCGGGCCGTCAGCGACGCGGCCGCTGACGGATCCCGGCTCGCGAGCGTCATTGCCGACGTCAGCGATCCGGCTGATGTCGCCGTGGTGTTCGACCGGGCGCTGGGCGAGTTCGGCCGGGTGGACCTGCTGTTCAACAACGCGGGCCAGGCGGCTCCGCCGGTGCCGCTGGAGGAGGTGCCCTTCGCCGTCTGGCAGTCGGTCCTCGGGGCGAACCTGACCGCGGCGTTCCTGTGCACCCAGGCTGCCTTCAGGGTGATGAAGGAGCAAGATCCCCGGGGAGGCCGGATCATCAACAACGGGTCGATATCCGCGCACTCGCCGCGACCGCGCTCGGCGCCGTACACCGCGACCAAGCACGCGATCTCCGGGCTGACGAAGGCGACGTCGCTGGACGGCCGGGAGTACGACATCGCCTGCGGCCAGATCGATGTCGGCAACGCCGCGACGGACCTGTCGGGCTGGCTGTCGACCGAGGCCCTGCAGCCGGACGGCAGCATCCGCGCTGAACCGATGATCGACGCCGAGCTCGTCGCGCGCGCGGTCGTGCACATGGCCAGCCTGCCGCTGGCGGCGAATATCCAGTTCATGACCCTGATGGCGACGAAGATGCCGTTCATCGGCCGCGGCTAGACGCTGCGGTGCCGGGACGTAGCCTGACGGCGAGGAGGCCTGCTGGTGCAGACGGCGTTCGTGCTCGGCGGCGGAGGCGTGCTCGGCGCTCACGAGGTCGGCATGCTCCGGGCACTCTCCCAGGCCGGCATCCGGCCAGATGTGGTCGTCGGCACGTCCGTGGGCGCCATCAACGGCGCGTTCGTGGCAGCTGGCCCGGCCCGCGCGGCGGCGCGGCTGGGCGAGCTGTGGCAGGGCGACGCACTGCGGCAGGCATTCAGCGAGAATCTGTGGGGTCGCGCGGCGCGGCTGGCCCGCTCGGGCACGCACCTGCATTCGATCGAGCCGCTGCGCCGGATGCTCGACGACATGCTGCCCGGAACTGACTTCGCCGATCTCGAGCTGCCCTTCCACTGCGTCGCCGCCAGCATCGAGCGGGCCAGTGCGCGCTGGTTCTCAAGCGGCCCGATCGTGCCTGCCGTGCTGGCCTCGTGCGCCGTGCCGGGGCTGCTGCCGCCGGTGGAGGTCGACGGCGAGCATTACTTCGACGGCGGCCTGGTCGACTCCATCCCGGTCGGGCGAGCCGTCGCCCTCGGTGCCGACACCGTGTACGTCCTGCACGTCGGCAGGATCGAGCGCCCGCTGACCGTGCCCCGCCGCCCGTGGGAGGTCGGCCTTGTCGCCTTCGAGATCGCCCGCCGGCATCGGTTCAACGAGGAAATGGCGGCCTTGCCCGGCAATGTGACCGTGCACGTACTGCCAGCCGGCGGAGACCGGCGCCCGCCAGATCTGTCGCAACTCCGGTACCGCGACAAGACTAGGGTCGGAGCGAGTATCGAGCGCGCGTATGAGGCGTCCGCGAGCTATCTCGCCGAGCTAGCCGGATACTGAGCCGGTCATCGAGGACTCCAGGAGCGGCCATGCTCCCGCCTAGGCTGGTACGCCGCCTCGTGCTGGCGCCACTGGTGATCGTCATCGCCGTCGCCGTCGCGGTGCTCTCTCCGCTGCTTGCCTTGCTGACCCTGGCATTCGGCCTGATCGGGCGGTCGCGGCCCGGCCGCAGGCGCGGTATCCGGCTGCTGTACATCACGCTCATCTGGCTCGCGGCGGAGACATCGGCGCTGTTCGCCTGCCTGGGCTTGTGGGTGGCGAGCGGATTCGGCGGCCGGCTGCACACCGAGCCCTATCAGAGCCGCCACTACGCGATCATGCGGCGGTTCCTTGACCGCGTGTACAACGCGGCCACCGGCACGTTCGGCATACGGGTCGAGGTCGACGAGCCGGAGCTGGACGCCAGCGAGCAGGCCGCCAGGCTGGCTCGCCCGGTCATCGTGCTGTCCCGGCACGCGGGACCAGGCGACTCGTTCCTGCTGGTGCGCCACCTGCTCAGCGTGTACGGACGGCGGCCGCGGGTTGTCATGAAGGCGACGCTGCAGCTGGATCCCGGCCTTGACGTCGTGGCCAATCGCCTGCCCAATGTCTTCATCTCCCGCCGCCGGATAGGCGAGAAGATCTTCGTCGAGCAGATCGAGCGGCTGGCCAGCGGGCTCGACCGGACGGGCGCGCTGGTGATCTTCCCGGAGGGCGGCAACTGGACGCCCGGGCGGTGGCAGCGCGGCATCCGCCGGCTGGAGCAGCTGGGCCGGCGTGACCTGGCGGCCCGAGCGCGGGAGATGCCCAACCTGCTCGCGCCGCGGAGCGGCGGAGCGCTGGCGGCCATCGCCGCGTGCCCGGAAGCCGACGTGATCTTCGTGGCCCATGCCGGGCTGGACAGGCTCGTCAGCGCCGGCGACATCTGGCGGAGCCTGCCGATGGACCAAGTCGTCCGCGCGAAGTGGTGGCGGGTGCCGGCCGGCGAGGTGCCGCGCTCCGCAGAGCA
Organism: Streptosporangiaceae bacterium; assembly: GCA_050013415.1. Lineage (GTDB taxonomy): Bacteria > Actinomycetota > Actinomycetes > Streptosporangiales > Streptosporangiaceae > Palsa-506. Next base: position 6,801 of record JBEKFH010000053.1, read on the forward strand.
CGAGGCTCAGGTGCTGTGGCTCTACGACTGGTGGGAGCGCATTGACAGCTGGATCTCGCAGAACCGCCCGGCCGGCGCCGGGAACCCGGTGCCGGCTCCCGCCATCCCGCCAGCCGGCCCCCTCCCGCCAGCCGGCCGCCCCCATAGCCGGGGCCAGGAATGATGCGGTCACGCGTCCGCCGCGATCACCGCGGCGGACGCGTGCGAGACTCGAGGACATGCCGTCGTCGCTGCGCTGCCTCGTCACCGGAGCATCCGGGTACATCGGCGGGCGGCTGGTCCCTGAGCTGCTCGCCGCCGGGTATGCCGTCCGGTGCATGGCGCGTGACCCGGGGAAGCTGGGTGACCGCCCCTGGTCTGGTGACGTCGAGATCGCGGTAGCCGACGCGCTGGACCCGGCCGCGACGCGGCGCGCCCTCGAGGGCATCGACGTCGCCTATTACCTCATCCACTCCCTCGGCACCGGCGCGTCGTTCGAGCAGCGGGACCGCGCCGCGGCCGGCGCCTTCGCGGAGGCCGCCATGGCGGCCGGGGTCAGCCGCATCGTCTACCTGGGCGGCATCGTGCACGGCGATGGCCGCGGGCTGTCACCCCACCTGCGTTCCCGCGCGGAGGTAGGGGACATCCTGCTGGGCAGCGGCGTGCCGACGGCCGCGCTGCAGGCCGCCGTGATCATCGGCAGCGGGTCGGCGTCGTTCGAGATGCTCAGGTACCTCACCGAGCGCCTTCCGGCGATGGTCACGCCGCGATGGGTAGGGACCCGCATCCAGCCGATCGCCGTCCGTGACGTGCTGCATTACCTGGTCGGCAGCGCGACCCTGCCCGCCGCCGTCAGCCGCCGCTTCGACATCGGCGGACCGGACGTGCTGACGTACGCGGAGATGATGCGCCGGTACTCCGACGTGGCCGGGCTGCGGCCGCGCGTCCTCGTCCGCGTCCCGCTGCTCACGCCGCGGCTCTCCTCGCTGTGGGTCGGGCTGGTGACGCCCGTGCCAGCCGGCCTGGCCAGGCCGCTGGTCGAATCGCTCAGGAACGAGGTCGTCTGCTCGGAGCACGACATCGCCCGGTACCTGCCGGACCCGCCCGGCGGCCTGCTGACCCTCAACGATGCCATCGCGCTGGCGCTGCGGCACACCCGCGACGGCGAGGTCTCCACCCGCTGGTCCTCCGCCGCCACGCCAGGTGCGCCCAGCGACCCGCTGCCCAGCGACCCCGCCTGGGCCGGCGGCTCGCTGTACGTCGACGCGCGGGTCAGCGTCGTCCGCGCCTCGCCCGCGGCGCTCTGGCGGGTGATCGAAGGCATCGGCGGGGAGACCGGGTGGTACTCGTTCCCGGCAGCGTGGGCCGTCCGGGGCCTGCTCGACCGGCTCAGCGGCGGCGTCGGGCTGCGCCGCGGCCGGCGGGATCCGCGCCATCTGCGGGTCGGCGACGCGCTGGATTTCTGGCGGGTGGAGGCCATCACGCCGGGGTCGCTGCTGAGGCTGCGGGCCGAGATGAAGCTGCCCGGACTGGCCTGGCTGGAGCTGACGGCCGGCCAGGACGGCGACGGGCGGACCACCTACAGCCAGCGGGCCATTTTCCAGCCGCGCGGGCTCGCCGGGCACGCGTACTGGCGGTCCATATCGCCGTTCCACGGCGCCGTGTTCGGCGGGATGGTCCGCAACATCACCGCCGCCGCCGAGCGGGCCGACCTGGCGGCGGACAAGGCCACCACCTAACGGCGTGGCCGGCCCCTGGTGCGAAATGGCGTGGCCGACCCCTGGTGCGAGCAGTTCGAAGAGCGCGGCTGGGACTTCACTGCTGCTGTATCCGCAGTGAAGTCCCAGCCCCGCCATTGCCGCCGCCTTTGCTGCCCCGTGCTAAGCCTCCCTGGTTCCCGGGAGCCGGGTCTTGCCCGCGACGAACGCCAGCGCGTAAAGCACGCCGGTGACGATCAGCAGGAACCGGTAGCCGGTGATGAGGGCGAGGTACTCCAGCGCTCCCCCGGCGATGGCGCCGAGCAGGTTGGCCGCGAATGCGGCGTCGGACGCCACGGCGGCCTTGAACCGCTGGGAGAAGATGAGATTCGCCAGGAAGACTGGCGCGAACGCCAGCGAGCCTGCCGCCAGGAAGCGCACGACCGGCGGCAGGCCGAGCAGCGATTCCTGCGGTACCGCCCACGTCAGGACCAGCGAAGCGAGCAGCGCCAGGTAGAGCACCGCCGACGGCGGCAGCTTGATCCGGCTCGCTGTCTCGATCGCCAGCCATACGGTCAGCAGGACGGCGGCGAACACCAGCGAGTTGACGAACCAGGTGCTGCCGAACAGCAGCGCGAATTGCACGATGTTCTTGGTCTCGAGCAGCAGGAACGCGGCGCCCATGAAGGCCATGTCCAGGTACCCGCTCATCCGCCTGAACGATCCGCCGCCCGCGCCGATGAACAGTACTGAGGCCAGCAAGATCAGCCCGAGCATCCACAGGTACGCGTTCGGAATGACGTTGTCGTGCAGGTAGGGGAATGGGTGGTCGTCGGTCGCCGGGGCGACCTTGGCACCGTGGTAGAAGCTGGCGCAATTCGGCACCTGCCCACTGACGCGCACGGTCAGCACCGCGAGCCGGCGGCCGCCGAGCGGCGGCCCCACCTCGACGCACGGGGCGCGGCCGAACGCCTGCTCGATCGTGGTGGCATAACGGGCAAGCAGGAACGGCTGATAGTAGTTGTACATCGAGAAAGTGCCGCCTGGCGCGAGGTGCGCCCGGGCCTGCGCGACCGACTGCTCGGTCAGCAGGTAGCCCTCCAGCCGGAGATTGGACTGGCCGGCCAGCGCCGTCAGGGAATCGGGCAGCGCGAACAGGATCAGGTTGTAGTGCTGCGAGGTGTCCTGCAGGTACTCGCGGCCGTCGGCTATGTGGGCGGTCACCCGTGGGCTCTGGTAGGGGTGATCCGGGTGCAGTTCCCTGCCGATCCGCAGCAGCGACGGATCGATCTCGACCGCGTCGATGTGCCTCGCCCCCTCCCAGAGAGCCACCGCGACGTCGTTGCCTGTCCCGGCGCCGACGATCAGCTCGTTCCGCAGCGACGCCTTCGTGACGTGCTGGTACGGGTAGAAGTAGAACTTTTTCTGCTCCCGCAGCACGGTGAGGGAGCGAGCTGCCTGATAGGGCACGTTGTTCGCGGTCACGTACAACGCGGGTTCCTTCCTGCCCATCTCATTGACGGAGAGCTTGTAGTACGGCGACCACTGCTCGTGCGGCGCGAAGGACTCGATTCCCAGCAGCACGACAACACCGCCGACGGCCACCCACTGCCACCACCGCGTGCCGCGCCCGAGCAGCACCGCCAGGCCCCCGCCCGCGATGATTCCCCAGGCCAGCGGCGGCAGGTCGAGGAAGGACAACGCCGAGAAAACGACGATCCCGGCAATGCTGCCGGCGATATCGAGCCGGTAGGCACTGAGCGGCTCGAAGCGGACGAAGATCCGGCTGACCGCCTGGCCGAAGCCGGCCATCACCGCCACGCTGAGCACGAAGATAACGCCAAGGCTGATCGGGCGCGGCAGCGCGAGCGCGCCGGACAGGCCCCGGTACGGATGCGCGCCACTCAGCGACGCCAAGATCACCGGGAAGGCGAGGACGAAGCCCACCAGTGCCAGGAATGTCAGCGGCGCCCAGCGCAGGAAGTCGCGGTGAGACCTGGCGTTCAGGAAGCCAAGACCGATCCCGAGGAAGCTGGCCAGCAGCACGAAGTTGGTGGCCGACGCCAGGTAGACGTTGTTCGCGGACGTCCAGCGGATCAGCGCCAGCTCGGCGAACAGCATCAGGAAGCTGGCGAAAGCCAGCCTGAGCCGGTCGCCGGGGTGCTGACCGGCCACGGTGTCGGCGCCCTGGGTTCCTTCGTGTCCGGAGACATCTGTCGCATCCACGGCGCAAACGCTAACGCTGCGATTCTCGCCGTACTGCGTTACCCATGATTACGCCTACTTCGGGCATGCCAGCGGCAAACGCCGGGCACGTTCAGCCCCGGTTGGGGAGCGCCACCCGCCGTCGCGTCCGGCGCCGCCGCGTCGCAGCCATGCCATTGCCGCCAGTGTTTCCTCCCGGTCCGGCGGTCAGGGAGGCAGCGCGGCGGTCAGGCGGATAGCACAGCGGCGCCGCTGACCCGGTCGGCGGCGAGATCGGCGAGCGCCCGATCCGCCTGGTCGAGCCGGTACGGGGTAACCGTGACGCGCAGCCGCAGCCGGCTGGCCAGCCGGAGGAACTCCTCGGCGTCCCCGCGCGTATTCGCCGTGACGCTGCGCAGGGTGCGTTCCTGGAAGAGGTGCCTGGCATAGTTGAGCGCCGGGATGTCGGTGAGGTGGATGCCGGCGACCGCCAGCGTCCCGCCGCGGTCGAGGGTGGCCAGCGCCGCCGGGACCAGGTCGCCGACCGGCGCGAACATGATCGCCGAGTCGAGCGGCTCCGGCGCCGGATCGAACGAGTCCTGCGCCGACGCGGCGCCGAGCTCGAGTGCCAGGTCACGCGCGGCCGGCGCGCGGGTGAAGACGTGCACGGCGGCGCCCTGGGCGAGCGCAATCTGCGCGGTCAGGTGCGCCGAGCCCCCGAACCCCCAGATACCCAGCCGCCCGCCCGGCGGCAGGTCCGCGCGGAGCAGCGCCCGGTACCCGATGATCCCGGCGCACAGCAGCGGGGCCGCCTCCGCGTCGCTGAACCCGCCCGGCAGGTGATGCACGTACGCGTCGGCCGCCACCAGGTACTCGGCGTACCCGCCGTGGATGTCCCAGCCGGTGTAGACCGACCGGGGGCAGAGGTTCTCGCTGCCGCGCCGGCAGTACCGGCACGAGCCGTCCGTGCCGGCCAGCCAGGCGACGCCGACCCGGTCGCCTGCGGCGAACCTGACCGTGCCCGGCCCGGCGGCGACCACCTCCCCGACGACCTCATGGCCGGGGGTCATGTCGGGCGCCCTGGGCGGCAGGTCGCCCTCGGCGAGGTGCAGGTCGGTCCGGCAGACGCCGCAGCACAGCACCCGGACAAGCAGTTCGCCGGGACCGGGCTCCGGCCTCGGCCGGTCGGTCAGGCGCAGCGGGCCGCTCGCCATCGGCCCCGGCTGATGAACCACCCACGCCCGCATGGCCCCAGGCTACGCCGCGAACCCTCCTGAACCGGGAATGGCCTGCCTTCCCGAACCGGGAATGGCGAACCCTCCCGAACCGGGAATGGCCTGGCTGGCGGCGGTTACGCGGCGAGCGGCAGCCAGACGCGGAACCAGGTCTCGCCGGGCACGGACTCGACCTGGAGATCCCCGTGGTGCTTTTTCACGACCACGCGCCAGGAAATGTCGAGCCCGAGCCCGGTGCCCTCACCGACCGGCTTGGTGGTGAAAAATGGCTCGAAGATCCGTTCGCGGATCTCCGGCGGCACGCCCGGGCCGGTGTCGCCGATCTCGACGAGAAGCCGCTCTCGGTCGAGGGCGGTGCGCACGGTCAGCGTGCCCGCACCGCTCATGGCCTGGACCGCGTTGTCGATCAGGTTCGTCCATACCTGGTTCAGCTCGGCGGCGTAGGCGGGGATCTGCGGCAGGCTGCGGTCGTAGTCCTTGACCACGGTGATGCCCTTGCCGATCTTGGCGCCGAGCATCATCAGCGTGCTGTCCAGCAGCTCGTGCACGTCGACCACCTGGTACGGCGCCCGGTCCAGCTGGGAGTACTGCTTCGCCGCGCCGACCAGGGCCGAGATGCGCGTGGTGGAATCCTCGATCTCGTTCATCAGCAGTTCGGTCTCGACGGTGTAGTTCAGCCACCGGAGCGCGGGTTCGAGAATCGGCCCGGCCACGGCGGCCGTCACCTGCTCGAGCCACCCGGTATCGAGGCCGGCCGCGACGAAGGTGGGCGCGATTTCCCAGCCGCCGGAGATACCGTGGTCCTCCAGCCAGTCGCCGACCTGGTCCTCGCGGTCGGACGCCTCCATCGGAGTCAGTGCAGGCGCCTTCGGGACGAGTTCGGTGACCTCCTCCTGCAGCCGGACAAGCGTCTCGAGCGTGGCCCGGTCGAAGGGCCCGGACGCGATCATGCGCAGCTTGTTCCGCATCCCCGCGACCCGTTCGCGCAGCGCCGCCGTCGCCCGCACCGCCGCGGCGGCCGGGTTGTTCAGCTCGTGCGTCAGGCCCGCCGACAGCGAGCCGAGCGCGAGCAGCCGTTCCCGCTGGCCGACCGCCTGCTGGGTGTTCTGCATGCCGAAGAACAGCCCCTCGAGCAGGTGCACGGCCATCGGGAACCACTCGTGCATCAGCTGCGAGAACTTCTCCCCGTCGAGCACGAAGAAACGCGAGGGTACCGTCACCCGGATCGAGTTGCTGTACACGTGCTGCGCCGGGTCAGGGATGTACGCCCGGAACGCCCCGCCGTACACCCCGGGGCTGGACGAGCGGGTCACCTCCACGTCGTCGGCCCCCACCCGGCGCGACATCACCAGCGTGCCCTCCAGGAGCACGTAGAAGCAGGTCGCGGGGTCACCTTCGGCGAACACCGGCCCGGCGGGGATGAGCTCCACGTGCCCTTCACGGCACAGCCAGCCGAGCTGATCCTCGGTCAGCTTCTCGAACAGGAACAGCGTGCGGAGTTCTTCCTTGCTGCAGGTCATCGACGCCGCGGGATCGGTCACAGCTTCTCCAGGTATCGGTGCACGAGCATGACGGCCATGGCGCCTTCCCCGACCGCGGAGGCGACTCGCTTGGCCGACTCGGCCCGCGCGTCGCCGGCCACGAAAACGCCGGGAACGCTGGTTTCCAGGTGATAAGGCGCCCGGTCCAGCTCCCAGCCCCGTGGCCGGTCGCCCTCGACGGAAAGATCCGGGCCGGCCACGACAAAGCCCTTCTCGTCCCGCACCACGACCCCGTCCAGCCAGTCGGTCAGCGGTGCCGCGCCGATGAACAGGAAGACCCACTGCGCATCGACCGTCTCAGTCGTGCCTGTCGAAGTGTCGCGCAGCGTGATGCTCTCGAGGTGGTCGTCGCCGTGGGCCTCGATGACTTCGGTGCAGGTGCGGACCGAGATCCCGGGGATGTCGTCGATCTGCTGGATGAGGTAATGGGACATCGACCGCTGCAGCGACGGCCCGCGGACCAGGATCGTTACCGACTTGGCGTGCCGGGCCAGGTAGACGGCGGCCTGCCCGGCCGAGTTTGCCCCGCCAACGATGTAAATATCCTGGTCCTTGCAGTTGACCGCCTCGGTCAGCGCTGACCCGTAAAAGACCCCGCGCCCGGTCATGTCGCCCAGGCCGGGCGCGGCGAGCTGCCGGTAGGAGACCCCGGTGGCGAGGATGACGGCGTGCGCATCGATCGTGGTGCCGTCGTCAAAGCGGACAGTCCGGGCCGAGCCGTTGACCTCCAGGGCGGTCACGTCCCGCGTGGTGAGCACCTCGGCGCCGAATTTGCTGGCCTGGCGGCGGGCCCGGTCGGTCAGCTGCGCCCCGGACACGCCGTCCGGGAAGCCCAGGTAGTTCTCTATCCGTGAGCTCTGCCCGGCCTGGCCGCCGGTCGCGGTGCGCTCGACGAGCACGGTGCGCAGCCCTTCGGACGCGCCGTACACGGCCGCGCCCAGCCCCGCCGGGCCGCCGCCGATGACGATGAGGTCGTAGAAGTCCTTCGACGGCGTGGTGGCCAGCCCGACGTGGCTGGCCAGTTCGGCGTCGCTGGGCGCGATCAGGGCGTCGGCGTCAGGCGTGATCACGACGGGCAGGGCGAGCCCGTCGGCCCCAGCCGCCGCGAGCAGCCGCTGACCTTCCGGCTCGTCCGATGCGTACCAGCGGTAGGGCACCTGGTTGCGAGCCAGGAACTCGCGGACCTCGGACGAGCGCGCCGACCAGCGGTGCCCGACTAGCTTGGTCTCCGGCACCGGCCGGTGATCGGACCTCAGCCAGGTGTCCAGCAGCGCGTCCACCACCGGGTACAGCTTCTCCTCCGGCGGGTCCCACGGCTTGAGCAGGTAGTGGTCGAGATCGACCACGTTGATCGCCTCGATCGCGGCATCGGTGTCGGCGTAGGCAGTCAGCAGGACCCGCCGAGCCCCCGGATAGATGTCCATCGCGCTTTCGAGGAACTCGATGCCGTTCATCTGCGGCATCCGGTAGTCGGCCAGGATCACCGCGACCAGGTCGCCGCGCAGCTTCAGCTCGTTCAGTGCGTCCAGCGCCGCCTGGCCGGACTCGGCCCGCACGATCCGGTGATTCTCGCCGTAGTGGCGGCGCAGGTCGCGGGCGACCGCGCGGGACACGCCCGGATCGTCATCGACAGTCATGATCGCGGTACGCGCCGCGCCGGGCTCGGTCACCGGCACCGGGACGCCCGTTCAATCTGGGGGTGAGCAGGAGAGGTCCGCATGAGCCCATCGTAGGAAAGTTCTGGCCCCGGGCGCGACGGCAGCGGCGCGCCGGCGGCGCGGCATGATCTCATGGCGGGGTGAACCGACCACTGCTGAACAGCCGGCTGGCCGGCCTGGGCACGACGATCTTCGCCGAGATGTCGGCGCTGGCACTGGCGACCGGGTCGGTCAACCTCGGCCAGGGCTTCCCCGACACCGACGGGCCGCCGCAGATCGCCCAGGCCGCGGCGGCCGCGATCCTCGGCGGGCGCGGCAACCAGTACCCGCCGGGGCCCGGCATCCCGGAGCTGCGCCGGGCCATCGCAGACCACCAGCGGCGGTTCTACGGCTTGAGCTTCGACCCGGACACCGAGGTGCTGGTGACCGCCGGGGCCACCGAGGCGGTCGCCGCCGCGCTGATCGCGCTGGTGGAGCCCGGCGACGAGGTGATCGCCTTCGAGCCGTACTACGACTCGTACGCGGCCTGCGTGGCGATGGCCGGCGGGATCCGGGTCCCGGTCACGCTGCGCGCGCCTGCCTTCCGGCCCGACCTGGACGCGCTGCGCGCCGCGATCACGCCGCGCACCCGGCTGATCCTGCTGAACTCGCCGCACAACCCGACCGGGTCCGTGTTCACCCGCGCCGAGCTCGCCGGGATCGCCGGGCTGGCCCGCGAGCACGACCTGCTGGTGGTCACCGACGAGGTCTACGAGCACATGGTGTTCGACGGCGAGCACGTGCCGATCGGATCACTGCCCGGCATGCGGGAGCGCACCGCGACGATCAGCTCGGCGGGCAAGACGTTCTCGTTCACCGGCTGGAAGATCGGCTGGGTGACCGGGACCGAGGAGCTGGTCACGGCCGTGCGCACGGTCAAGCAGTTCCTCACCTATGTCAGCGGCGGGCCGTTCCAGTACGCCATCGCCGAGGCGCTGCGGATGCCCGACGCGTATTACGCAGGAATCGGCGCCGATCTGCGCGGGAAGCGCGACCTGCTCTGCGCGGGACTGTCGCGGGCCGGGTTCGAGGTGTACCCGCCGCAGGGCACCTACTTCGTCACGACCGACATCCGGCAGCTCACGGCGGCCGGCGGGGTGGAGTTCTGCCGGGAGCTGCCGCACCGGGCCGGCGTGGTCGCGATTCCCAGCGCGGTGTTCTACGACGATGCCGATGCGGGACGGAGTCAGGTCCGGTTCGCGTTCTGCAAGAGACGCGAGGTGCTCGGCGAGGCACTGGCCCGGCTGTCGGCTCCCGCGCGCCGCGGGTGACGGGCACGGCGCGGGTGACGGGCACGGCGCGGGTTGCGCAGAACGCCTGGGCGGCCGCGCGGCGGCAGGCCAGACTGGATGATGGCCCGCGGGCGGACGGGCCGCGGGACACAGGATTAGAGGCTGGGAGGGCCAGATGGCGCGCGGTGCCATGATTAGCTCGGCGGTCATGTTCGTCCAGGATCTGGACCGCTCCGTCAGCTTCTACCAGGAGGTGCTGGGGCTCGCGGTCACCGACATCAGCCCGACGGCGGCGCTGCTCACCAGCACGGAGGGCGCGCAGCTTATCCTGCGCGCCATGGGCAGCAACGCCGCTCACACGCTCGGCGGCGTGGGCTTCCAGTACGTCGTCTGGACCGCGGGCAGCGACGAGGACCTGCGCCGGGCCGAGCAGGCGCTCCGGGAGAACTCGGCCCACCGGGAAACCCGCGCCGGCGAGGTCGCGGGGGTGGTCGCGGTGGAGGGCCGCGACCCGGACGATATCGTCGTGATCATCATCTATCCCGGCCCGGATCAGGTGCCCTTGCACGAGCTTCCCGTGCGGATTTACGGATGGTGAGATCGGATTGTCCACGGATGGTGAGATCAGCGTGAGCCTCGGATGGTGAGATGAGCGTGTCCACGGATGGCGAGATCAGCGTGAGATCAGCGTGAGCCTCGGCCTGCCGGACGGCGTCACCGGCTGCCTTTTCGACCTTGACGGCGTCCTGACCAAGACGGCGCAGGTGCACGACGCCGCGTGGCAGGAGATGTTCGAC
>JBEKFH010000054.1:0-17153 GCA_050013415.1 Streptosporangiaceae bacterium
CGGAGGCCGGCGCGGAGCTTGGCGCCGCGTCCGCGCCACTGGAGATACCGGACATCCCGCCGATCCCTGAGCTCGTCGCGGACGTCGACGACGCTCCGCTCGCGGCTGATACCACGGCCCGGCGCGGCCGGGCGGGGAGCACGGGACAGGGATAGCCGCGAGACAGGGCTGGCGGCGGAGGACTCCGGCGCGCGCGGGCCGCTAGAGTCTGATCATGCAGAAGTGGGAGTACGCGACCGTGCCCTTGCTCGTCCACGCGACCAAGCAGATCCTGGACAACTGGGGCGAAGACGGGTGGGAGCTCGTTGCCGTGATACCAGGGCCGAATCCCGAGCAGCTCGTCGCCTACATGAAGCGGGCCAGGCAGTGAGCATCGCCGGGGAGCCAGCCGCGAACGGAGACACGCCGGAGGCAAGGCTGGCCGCGCTCGGCCTGACGCTGCCCAGCGTGGTGACCCCGCTGGCGGCCTACGTCCCCGCGGTGCGGACAGGGGACTACGTCTACACCGCCGGCCAGCTTCCGTTCGTGGACGGGGTGCTGCCGGCCACCGGCAAGGTCGGCGCCGGCGTGGGCGTCGCGGAGGCCAGCGCTCTCGCCCGGATCTGCGCGCTCAACGCGCTGGCCGCCGTCGCCTCCGTGACCGGCGGCCTGTCCGCCGTCACCCGCATCGTGAAGGTCACCGGCTTCGTGGCCAGCGCGCCCGACTTCATCCAGCAGGCCCAGGTGGTGAACGGCGCCAGCGAGCTGCTGATCGAGGTTTTCGGCGAGGCGGGCAGGCACGCCCGCAGCGCCGTCGGGATGGCAGTGCTGCCGCTGGACACCCCGGTGGAGGTCGAGCTGATCGCGGAGGTCAGGGGCTAGGCCGGCCGCGGCCCGCGGCAGCAGACCAGCGGCCGCGACAGGAGACCCGCGCCAGGAGACCAGGGCAGGAGGCCAGGTGGCGGAAAGTCCCGCGGACGGCACGGCGATCAGGCTTCCCCGGCCGCTTGCTGACCGCGCTCGCGACATCCTGGCCGGGCGGGCGTCGCCGGTCCCGGCACGCGACGCGGCCACCGTGATGCTGCTGCGGCCCGCGCGCCAGCCGGAAGAGGGTCAGCCGCGCGAGGAGAGGCCGGACCAGGGCCAGCTGGACGCCGGGCCCGGCATCGAGGTCTACATGCTCCGGCGCCAGTCCTCGATGGCGTTCGCTCCCGGCGCTTCCGTCTTTCCCGGCGGCTCGGTGGACGCCAGGGACGCCGACGCCGATGTCGCCTGGGCCGGCCCGGACGCCGCCGCCTGGGGGCGGGTTTTCGACGCGCCCGACGACCTGGCCAGGGCGCTTGTCTGCGCCGCGGTCAGGGAGACCTTCGAGGAGTCCGGGGTGCTGCTGGCCGGGCCGACGGCCGCCGAGGTGGTGGCCGATACCAGCGGCGATGACTGGGAATCGGACCGGCTCGCCCTGCTGGACCGGTCCATCTCACTCGCCGGGCTGCTGCAGCGGCGGCACCTCGTGCTCCGCGCCGACCTGCTCACGCCCTGGTCACGGTGGATCACCCCGGTCGTGGAAGAGCGCCGGTTCGACGCTAGGTTCTTCGCTGCGGCGCTGCCGCCTGGCCAGCGCACCAGGGACGTCGGCGGTGAGGCCGCGCAGGTGGCCTGGGTCAGGCCCGCCGCGGCGATCGCCGCCGGGCGCGCCGGGGAGATCACGTTGTGGCCGCCCACCGCGGTGACCCTCGCCCAGCTCGCCGAGTTCGGCACCGTCGCGGCGGCGCTCGCAGCGCCACGGCAGGTCAGGCCGCTGCTGCCGGAGGTCACCCTGGCGGACGGCACGCCCTGGCTGACCGTGCCGGGGCTGCGGGAGTACCCATGGTGACCTCGCCTGGCCCCGGCGGCCCTGCGCCCGCCGGCATCGACGGATCAGGGACCACTCGGGCGCGCTGCGTGCTGGCGCCCAACCCGGGTCCGATGACGCTGGACGGCACCAACACCTGGCTGATCGCCGAGCCAGGCTCCGCCGCCGCCATCGTGGTCGATCCCGGGCCCGACGACGAAGGGCACCTGCGCCGGGTGCGAGCGCTGGCGTCGGACGCGGGCCAGCGGGTGACCCGGATCCTGCTGACGCACGGGCACCGCGATCACTCCGCAGGCGCCCGGCGGCTCGCCGCGCTGACCGGCGCGCCGGTGCTGGCGGTCGACCCGGCCCAGCGGCTCGGCGCCGAGGGACTGCGCGCGGGCGACGTGGTCACGTCGGCGGGCTGCGAGATCCTCGTCGTCGCCACGCCCGGGCATACCGCCGACTCGGTATCGCTGCTGCTGGCAGCAGACGGCGCGGTGCTCACCGGGGACACCGTGCTCGGCCGGGGCACCACCGTGATCGCCCGCGACGGCAGCCTCGGTGACTACCTCAGCTCGCTTGACCGGCTGCGCTCGCTCGCGGACTCGGCCGGGCTGACGGCGCTGCTGCCCGGCCACGGGCCCGTCCTCACCCACCCGGCCGCGACGCTCGACCATTACATCGCGCACCGTGCGGAGCGGCTCGCCGAGGTAGAGGCCGCCCTCGCGGCCGGCCACCGGACGCCTGCCGACATCGTCGCGCGGGTGTACGCCGACGTCGACCGCGGCCTGTGGCCGTTCGCTGAGTGGTCGGTCCGGGCGCAGCTCGCCTACCTCGCCGAGCGGGGCGCCCTGCCGCCGGACCCGGGCCGCGAGCCGCTGCCGCCGGATCCGGGCGAGCCGCTGCCGTCAGACCCAGGCGGCGAGCCGCTGCCGCCGGACCCGGGCCGCGAGTCAGCGTGATCGCTTGCGCAGCCGCTCCGGCTCGATCAGCAGGACTGACTTGGCGGACAGCTGCAGCCAGCCGCGCGCCGCGAAGTCGGCCAGCGCCTTGTTCACCGTCTCCCGGGATGCCCCGACCAGCTGGGCGAGTTCCTCCTGGGTGAGGTCGTGATTGACGTGCAGCCCGTCCGGCTGCGACTCGCCGAACCGGCCGGCGAGGTCTAGCAGGGCCTTCGCCACCCGGCCCGGTACGTCGGTGAAGACGAGGTCGGCCATCACGTCATTGGCGCGGCGGAGCCGCTGGGCCAGCGCCTGAAGCAGGTGCAGCGCGACATCGGGACGGCCGGTCAGCCAGCTGCGCAGGTCATCGTGCGCGAGCGCGCCCAGCCGGCTGTCGGTGACCGCGACCGCGCTCGCGGTGCGCGGCCGCGGGTCGAAGAGCGAGAGCTCGCCGAACATCTCGCCGGGCCCGAGCACGCTCAGCAGGTTCTCCCTGCCGTCCGCCGCCGCCCGGGTCAGCTTGATCTTGCCGTCGAGTATCACGTACAGCTGGTTGCCGGAGGCTCCCTCCTCGAACAGCCGCTCGGCCCTGCTGATCTCGACGATGGTGACGCCGGCCTGCAGCGCGGCGGCGCCCTCGTCGTCGAGCGCCGCGAACAGCGGTGCCCGCCTGAGCACGTCATCCGCGTGGTCCACGGGTACCTCCTCGCCTGGGTTCGCCGCGTTGTGCGCATATCCAGTGTCGCCCATTTGCGCCCGGGACCTGACACAGGGCCGCTGGCCAGCGCGGCGGCGACGGCGGGTCAGTGCTCCTGGTGGCCCTCCGCCGCGACGAGCCGCTCGCGGCACGAAACTATCTCGGCCTCGGCTGCGGTGCGGGCCGCCCAGGTGGCTGTCTCCACCTGCTTGCCGGGCTCCAGCGCCTTGTAGACCTCGAAAAAGTGCTGGATCTCCAGCCGGTCGAACTCAGAGACATTGTCGATCTCCAGCAGATGCGCCATCCGCGGATCTGTCGCGGCGACGCAGAGGACCTTGTCATCGATCCCCATCTCGTCGCGCATGCGGAACATGCCGATCGCCCGGCAGCGGATCAGGCAGCCGGGGAACGTCGGCTCCTCCAGCAAGACGAGCGCGTCGAGCGGATCGCCGTCCTGTGCGAGCGTGTCCTCGATGAATCCGTAGTCGGCGGGATACCGGGTCGAGGTGAACAGCATCCGGTCCAGCCTGATGCGCCCGGTCTCGTGATCCATCTCGTACTTGTTGCGCTGTCCCTTCGGGATCTCGACGATCACATCGAATTCCACGATTCCGCTCCCAGCCCGTGTAGATGATTGACTCCGTTGCCGGGACGCGAACCCGCGACCCGGCCGCCAGCGGGAGCAGCATCTCGCGAAAGCTGGCCGCCAGCGGGAACAGCATCTCGCGAAAGGAGGCACGGTGACGAGCCGGCTCCGCCGCGTGGCGCTGCTGAGCGTGGCGCTGCTGGCCGTCTTCACCATCGCGGCCGGCGCCGCCGTGGCGCATCTGCTGCCCGCCCGGCTCGCCCTCTGGCAGATACCTCGGGTGGCCAGTGCGCCGCTAAGCGCGCCGCGCCGGGTGCTCGCCGCCGCCTCCGGCGCACCGCCAGCGCAGGGGGCGGTGACGGCCGCCGGCCTGAGCGCCCGGCTATCGGCGACGCTCGCGCTGCCCGCGCTCGGCGGCAGCGTCGCCGCCGTGGTGGCCGACGCGGCTACCGGCCAGATCCTTTTCTCCAGGAACGCAGATTCTGGGTTCACCCCGGCCTCCACAGCGAAACTGGCGACGGCGGTTGCTGCCCTGCACCTGCTGGGCCCGGCAGCCCGGCTGAGCACCCGGGTCGTGACGGGCAGCGCTCCGTCGGCCATCGTCCTGGTCGGCGGCGGTGATCCCACCCTCGCCGCGGGCAGGCCGTCGGCCTCGGACTACCCGCAGCCGGCCACGCTCGCCTCGCTGGCCGCGAAGACAGCGCGCGCGCTGCGGGCCCGCCGCCACCGCTCGGTGCGGCTCGGCTACGACACCTCGCTGTACGCCGGACCGCAGCTGGCCCCGTCCTGGCCGTCGAGCTACGTCAGCACGGGCAACGTCAGCCCCATCGTCGCCCTTGAGGTGGACCAGGGCAGGCTGACCGCCAGCGGCGCGCCGCAGGACGCCGATGACCCCCGCAACTTCCGGCCGCGCTCGCTCACGCCGGCCGCCGACGCCGCCCGCGCGTTCGCCGGGTTGCTGGCTGCCCGCGGCATCCGGGTCCGCGGGCAGCCCGGGCCCGCAACGGCGCCGGCCGGCGCCGTCACCATCGCCAGCGTCGCGTCCCCGCCGCTCGCCGAGATCGTCCAGTGGATGCTGATCGAGAGCAACAACGTGATCGCGGAGAACCTGGCCAGGCAGGTAGCGATCGCGGCCGGGAAGCCGGCCACCTTCCGCGGCGCCGCCGCGGCGGTGATGGCGACCGACCAGCGGCTGGGCGTGCGCGGCATCCGGCTGGTGGACGGCAGCGGGCTCTCCCCCGATGACCGGATCACCCCCCGCGCGCTTGTCCAGCTGGTCACGCTCGCCGCGCGGCCGGCCGAACCCGCCCTCAGGCCGGTGCTCACCGGCCTGCCGGTGGCCGGCTTCGCCGGGACGCTCGCCCCTGGCGGCAGCGTGTTCGGCGACGCCGGCCCGGCCGCCCGCGGCGTGGTGCGGGCGAAGACAGGGAACCTCACCGGGGTGGCCGCGCTGGCCGGCGTCGCCTACGCGAGCAACGGCCAGCTGCTGGTCTTCGCATTCATGGCGGATCAGGTGCCGAGGAATGGCCTGACCGAGGGCGCGGGCGACCTCGCCGCGCTGGCCGGCGAACTTGCCAGCTGCGGCTGCCATTGAGCCGGCCTGCCCGGCCGGCACGTACGGTGGAGGGGTGAGCAGCGCGCAGATGATCGACTGGGATGTGGCCATTTCCACCGGCGTACGCTGGGCCAGGCCCGGCCCGGAGGTGAGCCGGGCAGAGGCGAGGAAGGTCGTGGCCGAGCTGCGGGCGCTCGCCGCCGCCGTCCGGGAGCCGGTGCGGGAGATGACCGGGCTGGCTGGCCCCGCCGATGGCGGCACGATCGCCGTGGTGGACCGTCCGGGGTGGATACGCGCGAACGTCGACGGGTTCCGCGTCGTGCTGGATCCGCTGGTCGAGCACCTGCGGGAGCGCGCCGCCGCGCCGCAGGAATCAATTCTCACGGCCGTCGGCTCGCGCGTCACCGGGATGCAGGCGGGCCTGATCCTCGCCTACCTGGCAGGCCGGGTGCTCGGCCAGTACGAGCTGTTCCTGCCGCCGGACCCGGACCTGCCGGCCAGCAGCGCCCCGGCGGGACGGCTCACCCTGGTCGCGCCGAACATCGTGATGGTGGAGCGCGAGCTGCGCGTCGACCCGCATGACTTCCGGCGCTGGGTCTGCCTGCACGAGGAGACGCACCGCACCCAGTTCACGTCCGTCAGCTGGCTGCGCCCGTACGTGCAGCAGCAGATGACCGAGTTCCTGCTGGCCTCGGACCTCGACCCGGCGTCGATCCTGAACCGGCTGCGGTCGGCTGCCGACGCGGTCGCGGGCGCGGTACGCGGCGCTGACGGCGACAGCCTCATCGAGGCGATCCAGAACCCACGGCAGCGGGAGATTTTGCAGCGGCTCACCGCGGTGATGACGCTGGTGGAGGGACACGGCGACTACGTCATGGACGCGGTCGGCCCCACGGTCGTGCCCTCGGTCGCCGAGATCCGGTCGAGGTTCAGCGCGCGGCGCGGCAGCGCGGGCCGGATGGAGCAGGCGATCCGCCGCATTCTCGGCATCGACCTGAAGATGAAGCAGTACGAGCAGGGGTCCCGGTTCGTCGCCGCGGTCGTGGCGCAGGCTGGAATGGCGACCTTCAACAAGGTCTGGGAGTCGCCGGAGAGCCTCCCCTCAGTCGCGGAGATCGCCAGCCCGGGCGAGTGGCTCGAGCGGGTGGACGGCGGCGGCGCCCGCGGCGCCGGCGCCGCGGGCGCCGCCGCCGGCTGACGCCGGTGGGCCCACATCCGGCGGTCGCGCAGGTGCGGCTCGGCGTGCGCCGGTCGCTGGCCGGCCTGGTGCCCGGTGACCTCGTGCTGGCGGCCTGCTCCGGCGGGGCGGACTCGCTCGCCCTGGCAGCGGCGCTCGCATTCGAGGGGCCCCGGCTGGGCCTGCGCTGCGGCGGGGTCACCGTTGATCACGGGCTGCAGGCAGGATCGGCGGACCGCGCGGCCGCGGTGACCACGGCGCTGGCCGGCCTGGGCCTGGCGCCCGTGCACAGCGTCGCGGTCAGCCCGTCCGGGCCCGGCGGCCCGGAGTCGGCCGCGCGGGCAGCCAGGTACGCGGCGCTGGACGCGGTGGCCGCTGACGCCGGCGCGGCAGCGATCCTGCTCGGCCACACCCTGGACGACCAGGCCGAGACGGTGCTGCTCGGGCTGGCGCGCGGATCCGGCAGCCGGTCGCTGGCCGGGATGCCCGCGCGCCGCGGCCTTTACCGCCGCCCCCTGCTCGCCGCGGGTCGGGCGCAGACCAGGGCAGCCTGCGCCGCGCTGCGGCTGCAGCCCTGGGAGGATCCGCACAACGCCGATCCCGCGTATGCCCGGGCGCGGGTACGCCATCAGGCGATGCCGGCCCTCGCCGCGGCGCTCGGTCCCGGCATCGCCGAGGCGCTGGCGCGCAGCGCGGCCCAGCTGCGCGCGGACGCGGACGTCCTTGACTCACTTGCCCAGGCGGAACTCGAGCGGATCCGCGACGGCGGCGGGGCATTCGAGGCCGCCGAGCTCGCCGGCCTGCCCGCCGCGATCAGGACCCGGGTGCTCCGCTCCGCGGCGATCGCCGCGGGCTGCCCGGCCGGGTCGCTGACCGCGCGCCACGTGGCCGGCCTGGACGCGCTGGTGACTGACTGGCACGGCCAGCGCTGGACCGACCTGCCCGGCGGTGTCCGCGGCCAGCGGCGGTATGGCAAGCTGCTCTTCACCGCCGGGCCGCCGGCCCAGCCGGGCCAGTCGGCCGGGCGGCGCGCGGCGGAGCCGCTGAACGGCCAGGCGGAGCCGGAGAACGGCCAGGCGGCGGAGCAGGGGAACGGCCAGAACGCGGAGGGCGCAGGTGGACGCGACGGACATGGGCGCTGACCTGGAGAAGGTGCTGATCACTCCCGAGCGCCTGCAGCAGCGGGTGACGGAGCTCGCGGCGGCGATCGACGCGGATTACGCCGGCCGCGAACTGCTGCTCGTCGGGGTGCTGAAGGGCGCGGTCATGGTGATGGCCGACCTGGCACGGGCCCTGCACTCGCCGGTGCAGATGGACTGGATGGCGGTGTCGTCGTACGGCTCGGGCACGAAGTCCTCCGGGGTGGTGCGCATCCTCAAGGATCTCGACGCCGACATCAGCGGCCGGCACGTCCTGGTCGTCGAGGACATCGTGGACTCGGGCCTGACGCTGTCCTGGCTGGTGGGAAACCTGCGCTCGCGCGGTCCCGCGTCCGTGCGGGTCTGCGCCATGCTCCGCAAGCCGGCCGCCGCGTCGATCGAGGTCGAGGTGGCCTATACCGGCTTCGACATCGACAACGGGTTCGTCATCGGCTACGGCCTCGACTATGGCGAGCGGTACCGGAACCTGCCGTTCATCGGCACGCTCGCACCGCACGTCTACGGCGGGGAACACATCGGAAGATGAAATACGTTCACGTGGGTAAGAGGCCCGCCGGGGGCAATGCGCGTCCGGCGATGCCGCTCGCGCGCCGGCGGTGGCCGGCGCGGTGTACCTTCGGATATCCCTGCGCATCAGCCGGGAAGACAAGGAAGCTGCGCGTGATCGCTGGGACGCATGGCACCCCCGCCGGACGCCGGCTGGCGCTGCCGCCCGCCAGGAGGGCCCGGCCCCTGATCTGCGGGGTCGTTCGCCGATGGATCTGAAGCGCTACTTCCGCGGTCCGTTCGTCGCACTGCTCGTCGTCGTTCTGCTGTTTTTCTTCGTCTACAAGTACGCGAGCTCGGGCATGTCCTACAAGCAGGCCGACACCTCTCAGGTCATCGCGAAGATCCAGTCGGGCCAGGTGAAGTCGGCCCTGCTGATCGAGGGCCAGCAGACCATCCAGATCATCCCGCGCAGCGGGCCGCCGCTGCAGGCGAGCTGGGTCGGCAACCAGGGCAGCATCCTCGCGGCGGAGCTGCAGAAGGAGTCCAGCGAGGGCAAGCTGCCGCTCGGTTACAACGTCCAGGTGCCCAAGGGCAGCTCGCTGCTGGACCTGATCGTCGGCTGGCTGCCGTTCCTGCTGGTCATCCTGATCTTCTTGTTCCTGCTGAACCAGATGCAGGGCGGCGGCTCCCGGGTGATGAACTTCGGCAAGTCCAAGGCCAAGCTGGTCACCAAGGACACCCCGAAAACGACGTTCGCCGACATCGCCGGCGCCGACGAGGCCATCGAGGAGCTGCAGGAGATCAAGGAATTCCTGCAGAGCCCGGGGAAGTTCCAGGCCATCGGGGCGAAGATCCCCAAGGGCGTCCTGCTCTACGGCCCGCCGGGGACCGGCAAGACGCTGCTGGCGCGCGCGGTGGCCGGCGAGGCGGGAGTGCCGTTCTACTCGATTTCCGGGTCCGACTTCGTGGAGATGTTCGTCGGCGTCGGCGCCTCCCGGGTACGTGACCTGTTCGAGCAGGCGAAGGCGAACGCCCCGGCGATCGTCTTCGTCGACGAGATCGACGCGGTCGGCAGGCACCGGGGGGCCGGCTTCGGCGGCGGTCATGACGAGCGCGAGCAGACGCTGAACCAGCTGCTGGTCGAGCTTGACGGCTTCGACACCAAGGGCGGGGTCATCGTGATCGCCGCCACTAACCGGCCCGACATCCTGGACCCCGCGCTGCTGCGGCCAGGCCGCTTCGACCGCCAGATCGTGGTCGCGCAGCCGGACCTCACCGGGCGGAAGGGCATCCTGCGGGTGCATGCGCGCGGCAAGCCGATGGGCCCCGACGTCGACCTTGACCTGATCGCGCGCCGGACCCCCGGATTCACCGGCGCGGACCTGGCCAACGTCATCAACGAGGGCGCCCTGCTCACGGCCAGGGGGAACATGACCCAGATCGCGATGGCCTCCCTGGAGGAGGCGATCGACCGGGTGACCGCCGGCCCGAAGCGCAAGAGCGTGCTGCTGTCGGAGAAGGAACGGAAGATCATCGCCTATCACGAGGGCGGCCACGCCCTCGTCGGGCACGCCCTGGCCAACGCCGATCCGGTGCACAAGATCACCATCATCCCGCGCGGCCGGGCCCTCGGCTACACGGCGTCCGCGCCGACCGAGGAGAAGTTCCTGGTCAGCCGCGCGGAGATGATGGACCAGCTGGCCATGCTGCTGGGCGGCCGGACCGCCGAGGAACTGGTCTTCCACGAGCCGACGACGGGCGCGGCGAACGACATCGAGAAGGCAAGCTCGATCGCCCGCGGCATGATCACCGAGTACGGGATGAGCGAGCGGCTGGGCGCGCGCAAATTCGGCACCGGGGACGGCGAGCCGTTCCTCGGCAGGGACATGTCGCACACCAGGGACTACTCCGAGGAGATCGCGTCGGCCATCGACGACGAGGTGCGCAGGCTCATCGAGTCGGCGCACGACGAGGCGTGGGAGATACTGGTCCAGTACCGCGACGTGCTCGACAACCTGGTGCTTCAGCTGATGGAGCACGAGACCCTGGCCAGAGAGAAGGTGCTGGAGATCTTCAGCACGGTACGCAAGCAGGCGATGCGCGGCTCGTATACGGGCTATGGCAAGCGGCTGCCGTCGGACCGCCCGCCTGTCCTCACGCCCAGGGAGCTCGCCCGCAATGGCGCGGACGGCGGCCTGCCGGCGGCCGGCAATGGCCAGTCGCTCGGCTCGGGCAGCGACGGCCCCCAGGCGATCGGCGGCCCCGGAGCCGCCGGCCCGGTGGGCCACGGCGCCCCGATGTCCCCGCGCGAGCCGGACGAGGGCCCGCGCGGTGGAACCCGTTGAGCGCCGCGGCCGACGTTCCGCGCATCGACCAGCCCCGGATCGAGCGCGCGATCACCGAGATACTGCTCGCCATCGGCGAGGATCCGGAGCGAGACGGCCTGCGCGACACCCCGGCACGGGTCGCGCGAGCTTACGCGGAGCAGTTCGCCGGGCTGGGCCAGAAGCCGGAGAGCGTGCTGACCACGGTCTTCGACGCCGGTCACGACGAGATGGTCCTGGTCAGGGACATCGACGTTTACGCCACCTGCGAGCACCATCTCATCCCGTTCTTCGGCGTCGCGCACGTCGGTTACATCCCGAACGAGAAGGGGCAGCTCACCGGGCTCTCGAAGCTGGCCAGGCTGGTCGACCTCTATGCCCGGCGGCCCCAGGTGCAGGAGCGCATGACCAGCCAGATCGCCGATGGCCTGATGAGCGTGCTCGAGCCGAGCGGCGTCATCGTGGTGATCGAGGCCGAGCACCTGTGCATGGCCATGCGGGGGGTGCGCAAGCGGGGCGCGAAGACAGTGACATCGGCGGTCCGCGGCAGCTTCCGCGACAGCGACGGCACGCGGGCGGAGGCGATGAGCCTGCTGCTCGGCCGCCTTGGCCGCTGACCGGGCCACGGCTGCCTGCGGCGCATCGTCGTCGGCATTGCCGTGTTTGCCCGCGCCCGATCCTGGCGATGACTACGCTGAGGGCCCGTGATCAGGGGCTTGACCAACTTGTCGGAGATGACTGAACGCCCCGGGCCAGGCCCGGTGACCGCATCCGGTGATGACCAGCGATCGGCGAAGCCGGTCCTGGCCCGCCCGCCGGATCGCAGGCATCAGCGGCGCTGGGTGCCGCTGATGGCCGGCTGGCTGGCGCTCCTGATCGGCATTGCCGACATCATCGAGGGCGGCGTGCCGGGCCTGTACGCCAGCCACCGGCTGCTGCGGATCGGCGACCTGGCACCGGGCACCCTGATCAACCTGACCCGGACGGCCGACGTCATCACCGGCCTGCTGCTGCTGATGCTGTCGCACGGACTGCGCCGGCGCAAGCGCCGCGCGCAGCAGGCGGTGAGCCTGCTGCTCGGCGCCAGCACCCTGCTTCACCTCGTGCATTTCCCGCACATCGGCCGGGCCGTGGTGACGGCCGTGCTGCTCGCCGGGCTTATCTACTTCCGGCGGGAGTTCTACGCGGTCGGTGATCCGCGCACCCGCTGGCGCGCGCTGGCCGCGCTCGGCTGGCTGGTGCTGGCGGATCTGGTGATTGGCCTGACCTTCATCAGCCTGACCAGGGGGCTCAGGTCCGACTACTCCGTTCTGCAGCGCGGGCAGTCCGTCATCTACGGCATGTTCGGATTCGCCGGCCCGGTCCAGTTCGGCCGGAACAGTCAGGAGGACCTCTTCGCGCTCCTGACCGGCGCGCTCGGGCTGCTCACGCTGCTCGTGGCCGTGTACTTGTTCCTGCGGCCTGCCGAGCCGACCGCCAGGCCGAGCGGCCAGGACACGGCCAGGATCCGGGCCCTGCTGGACCGCTACGGGGAGCAGGACTCACTGGGCTACTTCACCCTCCGCAGCGACAAGAGCATCATCTGGTCACCCACCGGCAAGTCCTGCATCGGCTACCGGGTGCTGTCCGGGGTCATGCTGGCCGCCGGGGATCCGCTCGGGGATCCCGAGGCGTGGCCGGGTGCCATCCACGCGTTCCTGGACGAGGCAGCGCGGCATGCCTGGGTCCCGGCCGTGATGGGCTGCGGTGAACTCGGCGCGGAGGTCTGGTGCCGCGAGGGCGGGCTGACCGCGCTCGAGCTCGGCGACGAGGCGATTGTGGACGTGACCGCCTTCTCGCTGGATGGCCGGGCCATGCGCAATGTCCGGCAGATGGTGACACGGGTCTGCCGGCACGGATACGTCGCCGAGTTCCGCCGGGCCGGCGACATGACCCGCGAGCAGATCGCCGCGCTGGTCAGGCAGGCCGATTCGTGGCGCGGCAGCCCGACCGAGCGGGGCTTCTCGATGGCGCTCGGCCGCGTCGGCGCAGTCGGCGACGAGCGCTGCGTGATCGCGACGGCCACCGAGAACGGCGTGCTGCGCGCGATCCTGCAGTTCGTGCCGTGGGGCACGGACGGCCTGTCGCTCGACCTGATGCGCCGCGACCGTGCCGCGCAGCCTGGCCTCAACGATTTCCTGATCGTGGAGACCATCAGGCACGCGCCCGAGCTGGGGGTCAGGCGCATCTCGCTGAACTTCGCCGCCTTCCGCTCCGCGCTGGAGCGCGGCGAGCGGATCGGCGCTGGCCCGGTGATCCGGGCCTGGCGCCGCATCCTGCTCTTCATGTCCCGGTGGTTCCAGATCGAGTCGCTCTACAAGTTCAACGCCAAGTTCTGCCCGGACTGGGTACCGAGGTTCATGGTTTTCCCGGGCACCAGGGACGCGCCGCGGATTGGCCTTGCGGCGCTCGAGGCGGAGGCGTTCCTCGTCTGGCCGGACCTGGCGGCCCGCAGGCTGGCACGCAAGCTCGCCAGGAGGCTCGGCCTGAGCCGGCCGGGCGGGCTGAGCAGGCCAGGCCGGCCGGGCGGGCTGAGCAGGCCGGGCCGGCCGGGCGGGCTGAGCAGGCCAGGCCGGCCGGGCGGGCTGAGCAGGCCGGGCCGCGCCGGGCGGCGGGCCAGGCGGGCGGCGGGCCAGGCGGGCGGCGTCAGGCCGTAGATTGGCGCTCATGACGGGTGACGCGCGGACGCAGGCCGGGCCGCCGCCCGTCCTGCCGATCTCCGCCGGGACCACTGTTCCCGTCGTGCGCGGGCTGCCGGCGCCCGGCCGGTGCCTCGTCATGGGCGTGCTGAACGTCACGCCGGATTCCTTCTCCGATGGCGGGGACTACTTCGCGGCGGATGCCGCGATCGGCCGCGGCCTGGAGCTCGCCGCCCGCGGCGCCGACATCATCGATGTCGGCGGGGAATCGACCAGGCCAGGGGCGGACCGGATCCCGGCCGCCGAGGAACTGCGCAGGATAGGCCCGGTGGTCACCGAGCTGGCCGCGGCCGGCCTGACCGTCAGCGTGGACACGATGCGGGCCGCGATCGCCGAAGCTGCCGTGGCAGCCGGTGCGAAACTGGTGAACGACGTCAGCGGGGGCCTCGCTGACCCCGGCATGCTCAGCTTCGTCGCCGCGGCCGGGGTGCCGTACGTCGTGATGCACTGGCGCGGGCACAGCAGCGGCATGCAGGACCGAGCGCACTACGCTGACGTGGTGCAGGAGGTACGTGACGAGCTGCGGCTGCGCGTGGACGCGGCTGTTACCGCGGGCATCGACCCCGCGCTGATCGTGATCGACCCCGGGCTCGGCTTCGCGAAGCTTCCCGAGCACAACTGGGCGCTGCTGACCCGGCTGCCGGAGATCTCCCGGCTTGGCGGCGGGCCGTCGTTCCCCGTGCTCGTCGGCGCGTCGAGGAAGCGGTTCATCGGCCGCCTGCTCGCCGCCGCCGACGGGACGCCGCGGCCCTTTGCCGGCAGCGACGACGCGACGGTGGCGCTGACGGCGCTCGCCGCGGTCGCCGGGGCGTGGTGCGTGCGGGTGCACGCCGCCGCGGCCAACGCCGACGCTGTCCGGGTCGCCGCGCGCTGGCGCGCGGCGAGTGCCGGCGAATCCGCTGCATCCGGTGCCGCCGCGCCGGCCACGTCCCCCGCGGCTGGTCCAGCGTGAGCCTGGACCAGATCGCGCTGCGCGGGCTGCGCGTCCGCGGCCATCACGGCGTGCTGGACCATGAACGCCGCGACGGGCAGGACTTCGTCATCGACGCGGTGCTCTGGACGGACACCCGGGCCGCCGCCGCTGCCGACGACCTGGCACTGACCGCTGACTACGGCGCCCTGGCTGACCGGCTCGCGGCCATCGTCTCCGGCCCGCCGGTCAGCCTGATCGAGACGCTGGCCGGCCGGCTCGCCGACGCCTGCCTGGCCGATCCGGTGGTGGCGGAGGCGGAGATCACCGTGCACAAGCCGCAGGCCCCGGTGCCGCATCCGTTCACCGACGTCGCAGTGACGATCCGGCGGAGCCGCCGGTGACCGCGCCAGCCGGCCCGGCGGTGACGATCCGGCGGTGCCGCCGGTGACCGCGGCGGCCGACCCGCCGGTGGTAGCGGCGGCCGACCCGAGGGTGATACGGGCGGCCGACCCGCCGGCCATCGCGCCGGCCAGGCCGGCCCGCGTGGTCATCGCGATCGGCAGCAACCTCGGCGACCGGATGGCGAATCTGCAGGGCGCGGTCGATGCCGTGTTCGGGCCATCCGGGATCGGCTTCCTGGCGGTCTCGCCGGTGTACGAGACGGTTCCGGTCGGCGGCCCCAGCCAGCCCGACTTCCTGAACGCCGTGGTCCTCGGGGACGCGCTGCTGCCGGCCCGCGAGGTCCTGGATCGCTGCCTGGCGGCTGAGGCGGCCCGCCACCGGGTTCGCGGCATCACCTGGGGGCCGCGCACGCTGGACGTGGATGTGATCGCCTACGGCGACGTCGTGAGCGACGATCCGGTGCTGACGCTGCCGCACCCGCGCGCCCATCAGCGCGCCTTCGTCCTGGCGCCCTGGCATGACGTGGATCCCTGCGCCCGGATCCCTGGCCGGGGCCTCGTAGCCGATCTGCTGGCCGCGATCGGCGGCGCGGCATCCGCGGGCGTGCGGCGCGTGCCCGGCGCGCTGCGGCCGCCATCGTGACCAGCCGGCGTGCCGGGCATGCTGCGGCCGCCATCGTGACCAGCCGGCGTGCCGGGCATGCTGCGGCCGCCATCGTGACCAGCCGGCGTGCCGGGCATGCTGCGGTCGCGGGCGTGACCGGCTGGCGTGCCCGACATGCTGGGGCCGCCACCGTGCCCGGTCGGCGTGCACGGCATGCTGCGGTTGCCGGAGTGACCGGCTGCCGTGCCCGGGCCGGAGAAACGGTGCGTGGATGACCCCGATACGGCCGCTGGTGCTGGCGGCGGTCGCCGTCGGCAGCGCCGCACTGGCATGGCTCGCGATCCGGCTGGCCTACTCATCGTTCCCGCCACTGCCGTGGACGGGGGTGCCCGCCTTGCTCGTTCTCGCGGTGACCGAGGCCTGGAGCGGGCGGAACCTGCGGGCGCGGATCCGGGGGCGGCCCGGCTCGAAGCCGCTCGCCGTGATCGCGGTTGCCAGGATGGCCGTGCTGGCAAAGGCCAGCGCCCAGGTCGCCGCGATCTTTGCCGGGCTGTCCGCCGGATTTCTCGTCTACCTGGGCGGCATGCTCAGCAAGCCGGCCCCTCGCAGCGATGCGATCACGGCGAGCGGCACGCTGGCCGCCGCGATCGTCCTCGCGGTGGCCGCCGTTTATCTCGAGCGCTGCTGCCGGGCTCCCGATCTGCCTGGCGACGCCGAGGATGACTGACCGGGATTCCGCCGAGGATGGCTGACCGGGGTCACGCCGAGGATGGCTGACCGGGGTCACGGATATGCTGATCCCCGCCGCGGCGTACCGGCGAGAACTGGAACGAGATGACTGATGAGCAGCCCCGCGGCCGCGGCCAGGCCGCCCAGCATCCGGCGCGGCTCAGCGTCGGCGTCATCGGGGCGGGTCGGGTCGGCAGCGTGCTGGCCGCGGCGCTCGGCCGGGCCGGGCACGAGGTCGTGGCCGTCTCGGCCGTCTCGGACGCGTCCGTGCGGCGGATCGCCAGGAACCTGCCCGGCGTGCCCCTGCTGCCGCCGGATCAGGTGATTGCCGCGGCAGATCTCGTGCTGCTGACCGTTCCCGACGACGCGCTGCCCGCCCTGGTGTCGGGGCTCGCGTCGACCGGGGCGCCGGTCAGGGGCCGCCTGCTGGCGCACGCGAGCGGCAGGCACGGGCTCGCGGTCCTCGAGCCAGCGGTCCGCCAGGGTGCCCTGCCGCTGGCCCTGCACCCGGTGATGACCTTTACCGGCCGGCCGGATGACATCGACAAGCTGGCCGGGATCTCCTTCGGGGTGACCGCGCCGGAGTCACTCCGGCCGGCCGCCGAGGCGCTCGTGGTCGAGATGGGCGGCGAGCCCGTGATCATCGCCGAGCAGAGCAGGGACCTGTATCACGCGGCGCTGGCGAGCGCCGCCAACCACCTGGTCACGCTGGTGGTACAGGCCGGTGACCTGCTCCGGCAGGCCGGGGTGGCTGACCCGGGCCGGATGCTCGGGCCGCTCCTGTCCGCGGCGCTCGACAACGCGCTGCGACTCGGCGACGCGGCCCTGACCGGCCCGGTCGCGCGCGGTGACGCGGACACCGTTGCCAGCCACATCCGCGCGCTGCGGGCCGCGTCGCCGGAGGCCGTCGCCGCGTACGTGGCGCTGGCCAGGCTCACCGCGGACCGCGCGCTCGCGGCAGGCTCGCTGGCCGCGCCGGATGCGCAGCGCCTGCTCGACGTGCTCGCCGGGTCGCCCGGATGACCG
>JBEKFH010000055.1:0-17095 GCA_050013415.1 Streptosporangiaceae bacterium
CGCTGCTGTACACGGCGTTCGACCCCACGGTCGCCCGCGCCGCCGGGCTGCCGGTCGTCTTCATCGACAACATGCTGCTGGTGCTGCTGGCGCTGACGATCGTGATCTCGCTCGAGTCGATCGGCATCATCCTGGTCGCGGCGCTGCTGGTGACGCCGGCCGCCGCCGCCGCGCAAGTCACCGCGCGGTTCGTCCCCATGCTGCTCACCTCGACCGCCATCGGCATCGGCAGCTGCGTGGGCGGACTCTACATCTCGTATTACGCCGGCGCGGCCAGCGGCGCCACGATCGTGCTGGTGGCGACGGCCGCGTTCTTCGTCCTGCTCGGGGCCGGGCGCGCCCGCCGGCCCAGCCGGGCGATTCGCTGCCCGGCCGGCCTCCGGGGATCTGACGCATCCCGGCGGCCCGCGCCCCGGCGGCCCCCGCCCGAGCCCCAATAGCATGCCGCCGCGGCCGGCCCCGAGCCGTGGTCCCGGCGGCCCGGGCGCGGGTGGTCCCGGCGGCGGCCGCGGCGGTCCCGGCGGCGGCACCGGCACCCGGCCCGGCGGCGGCCGTGGCGGTCCCGGTGGTCCCGGCGGCGGCGCAGGCGCGCGCGGCGGTCCCGGTGCCGGCGGCGGCCAGCGTCCCGGCATGGGCCCGGCCCGGCCCGGCGGCGGCGGCCGCGGCAGGAGCGGCACGCAGGGCGCCTTCGGGCGGCCAGGCGGCCGGCCATCGCGCGGCCGGAAGTCGAAGAAGCAGCGGCGCCAGGAGTTCGACAACATGCAGGCGCCCGCCATCGGCGGCGTGTCGATCCCGCGCGGCAACGGCCAGGTCATCAGGCTGTCCCGGGGGGCCTCGCTGAGTGATTTCGCCGACAAGATCGGGGTGAACCCGGCCTCGCTCGTCCAGGTGCTCTTCCACCTCGGCGAGATGGTCACGGCGACAGCGTCGGTGAACGACGAGACCCTGCAGCTGCTCGGCGCCGAGCTCAACTACGCCGTCCAGGTGGTCTCCCCCGAGGAGGAGGACAGGGAGCTGCTGGAGACGTTCGACATCGAGTTCGGCGAGGACGAGGGCGACGACTCCGACCTGGTGTCCCGGCCGCCGGTGGTGACCGTCATGGGTCACGTCGACCACGGCAAGACCAAGCTGCTCGACGCGATCCGGCACACCAACATGGTCGCGAAAGAAGCGGGCGGCATCACCCAGCACATCGGCGCCTACCAGGTCGACACCATCGTGGACGGCCAGGAGCGCAAGATCACCTTCATCGACACGCCCGGCCATGAGGCGTTCACCGCGATGCGCGCCCGTGGTGCCGAGACGACCGACCTGGTGGTCCTCGTCGTTGCCGCCGACGATGGCGTGAAGCCGCAGACCACCGAGGCGCTCAACCACGCGCAGGCGGCCGGCGTGCCGATCGTCGTCGCGGTCAACAAGATCGACAAGGAAGGCGCCGACCCGCAGCGGGTCCGCTCGCAGCTGACCGAGTACGGGCTGGTGGCTGAGGAGTTCGGCGGCCAGTCGCTGTTCGTCGACGTCTCCGCGCGGACCGGCGCCGGCATCGACGCCCTGCTCGAGGCGATCGTGCTGACCGCCGATGCCGAGCTCGACCTGCGGGCGAACCCCCGCCAACAGGCCCAGGGCGTGGCCATCGAGGCGCACCTGGACAAGGGCCGCGGCCCGGTCGCGACCGTCCTCGTGCAGCGCGGGACGCTCAACGTGGGCGACTCGATCGTCTGCGGCGAGGCCTACGGCCGGGTCCGGGCGATGCTGGACGAGAACGGCGACCCGGTGGCCGACGCGCCGCCGTCCCGGCCGGTCCAGGTGCTCGGCCTGACGGCCGTGCCCGGCGCCGGCGACAGCTTCCTCGTCGTCGACGACGACCGGGTGGCCCGGCAGATCGCCGAGCGGCGCGAGGCGCGGGAGCGCACCGCGATGTTCGCCCAGCGCCGCCCCAGGGTCACCCTGGAGGACCTGGAGTCCGCGCTCAAGTCGGGCGAGCGGGAAGAGCTGCTGCTGATCATCAAGGGCGACGTGTCCGGCTCGGTCGAGGCCCTGGAGGACGCCCTCGTCAAGATCGACGTCGGCGAGGACGTTGTCCTGCGGGTCATCGGCCGCGGCGTCGGCGCGATCACCCAGGACGACGTCAACCTGGCGATCGCCTCGGAAGCCGTCATCATCGGCTTCAACGTCCGCCCGGCCGGCCGGGCCGGCGAGCTGGCGCAGCGCGAGGGCGTGGACATCCGCTACTACTCGGTCATCTACCAGGCGATCGAGGAGATCGAGGCCGCGCTCAAGGGCATGCTCAAGCCGGAGTTCGAGGAGATCCAGCTTGGTACCGCCGAGGTCAGGGAAATCTTCCGGGTGCCGCGGATCGGCGCGGTGGCCGGCTGCATCGTCCGCAGCGGGACCATCACCAGGAACAGCAAGGCGCGGCTGGTGCGGGACGGCGTGGTCGTCTCGGACAATCTCACCGTCGAATCGCTGCGCAGGTTCAAGGACGACGCGACCGAGGTGCGCGAGGGCTTCGAGTGCGGCATCGGCATCGGCTACAACGACATCAAGGTGGAGGACGTGATCGAGACCTTCGAGATGCGCGAGAAGCCGCGCGCCTGACCCGCCCCGGGGGCTGACGTGTACGTGGGTGCCCTGACGCTGGACGTGCTGCTCGGCGACGTGCGCTCGCTGAAGCAGAAACGCTCGGCGGTCCGGCCGCTCGTCGCCGAGATCCACCGCCGCTACCCGGCCGCCGCGGTGGCCGAGACGGGGCACCTCGACCTCCACCGGCGAGCCGAGATCGGCGTGGCCGTCGTCACCTCGACCGCGTCGCAAGCCACCGAGGTGCTGGCCGCCTGCGAGCGGTTCGTGGCCGGGCGCCCCGAGATCGAGCTGCTCTCGGCACGGCAGCGGCTGTTCAACGAGGAGGAGTGAGCGACACATGGACCCAGCCAGGGCACGCAAGCTCGGCGGCCGGATCGCTCAGATCACGGCCGAGATGCTGGACCGGCGGATCAAGGACCCGCGGCTCGGCTTCGTCACGGTCACCGAAGCCCGGCTGACCAACGACCTCAGCGCGGCGACGGTGTTCTACACGGTCTACGGCTCCGACGAGGAACGCGCGGGCACCGCCGCGGCGCTGGCCAGCGCAGTCGGGGTGATCCGGTCCGAGATCGGGCGCCAGACCGGGCTGCGGCGCACCCCGTCACTGGAGTTCAGGCCGGACACCGTGCCGGACAACGCCAGGAACATCGAGGAGCTCGTGGCCAGGGCACGGGAGGCGGACGCGGCGCTGGCGGCGGTCCGGGAGGGAGCGCAGCCGGCCGGCGACCCCGACCCGTACCGGGTCCCGGCTGCCTCCCGCGACGACTCCGCCGACGAGGATTCCGCCGACGAGGAACTCACGGACGAGGAACTCACGGACGAGAACTCGGGAGGCAGCGACCCGGCTGGCCGGGATTTCGCGGACGTGGCACAGGCCGGACGATCCGGAGAAGACGATCATCTCGCCGAAACCCCCGCACCCCGGCTGCCCGGCGCGGGATACTCAAGGTCGTGACAGCCGAGCCAGCTCAGATCCAGGATGACACCATCCCGGGGCGAATCCCGCCAGATCACACGCTGGCGGCCGACGGCGTCTTGCCCGCGCCGCCGCCCGGAATGCTCGGACTGGGCATGGCGGCCGAGTGGGCCAGGGCGGTCAGGATCCTGGACAGCGCGCCCGAGATCTGCCTGGCCTGCCACATCCGGCCGGACGGAGACGCGCTCGGCTCGATGCTGGCGGTGGCTCACGCGCTCCGCTCCCGGGCCGGTTCGGCCGGCCAGCGGGTGATCGCCTCGTTCGGCGACCGGCCCTTCGAGATTCCCCGGATCCTGCGTTTCCTGCCCGGCGCCGAGCTGCTCAGCCCGCCGGAGTACTACCCGGAGCGGCCGCGGGTCATGGTCACCTTCGACGCCGCGAGCATCGACCGGCTGGGCCTGCTCGAGGGCAATGCCGCCCGCGCGGACGAGCTGATCGTGCTCGACCATCACGCGTCCAACACCCGGTTCGGGACGCTGCACCTGATCGACGCCGGCGCGGCAGCCACCGCGGTGCTCGCCCGCGACCTGATCGCCGCGCTGGGCGTCGCCATGACCAGGGACATCGCGTTCGGCCTGTACGCCGGGATCGTCACCGACACCGGGTCGTTCAAGTACTCCAGCACCTCGCCGCTGGTGCACGAGATGGCGGCGGAACTGCTACGGACCGGCATCGAGCCGGGAGCGGTCGCGCTGGAGTTGTGGGACAGGGCTCCGTTCGGATACCTGGGCATGCTGTCGTCGGTGCTTGGCCGGGCGGTGCTGGAACCAGGCGCCGCCGCCGGGCACGGCCTGGTCTGGACGACCGTCAGCCGCGCCGACCGTGCCGCTGGCGGCCTGGACTTCGAAGTCGCCGAATCGGTGATCGACGTGCTGCGCCGCACCGACGAGGCGGAAGTCGCCGTCGTGCTCAAGGAGTCCGACGAGGGCACCTGGCTGGTGTCGTCCCGGTCCAAGGGCACGGTGGACGTCGGCCGCGCGTGCATCAGGGCCGGCGGCGGCGGGCACCGCATGGCGGCCGGCTTCACCGCCACCGGTTCCGCCGACGAGGCCATGGCCAGGCTGCGCGAGCACCTCGCGGACGGGGCGGACAGCGGCCGGTGACCGCCGCCAGCGGACTGGTGATCGTCGACAAGCCTGCTGGCCTGACGTCGCATGACGTGGTCGCGCGGATCCGGCGGCTGGCCGGCACCCGCCGGGTGGGACACGCCGGGACCCTCGATCCGATGGCCACCGGGGTCCTGGTCGTCGGGGTCGAGCAGGCCACCCGGCTGCTCGGCCACCTCTCGCTGACGGAAAAGGACTACACCGCCACCATCCGGCTCGGCCAGGCCACCGACACCGATGACGCCGACGGCGAGATCATCTCGGCCAGCCCGGCCGACGGCGTTTCCGCCGCAGCGCTGACTGCCGCCGCGACCGCGCTGACCGGCGAGATTCAGCAGGTGCCGCCAGGCATCAGCGCGATCAAGGTTGGCGGGAAACGGGCCTACCGGCTGACTCGCGAGGGGGCACCGCCGAAGCTGGCCGCCAGGACGGTGACCGTCCGCGCGCTCGACATCCTCGCGGTCCGCCGCGGCGGCGGTCTGCCCGCGGCCGGGTTGCCCGCGGCCGCGTTGCCCGCGGCTGAGCATCCTGGGGCCGGGCCGGATGCCGGCCTGCTGGACGTCGACGTTGCCGTCACCTGCTCCAGCGGCACCTACATCCGGGCGATAGCCCGCGACCTCGGCGCAGCGCTCGGCGTCGGCGGCCACCTCACCGCCCTGCGTCGTACTCGCGTCGGACCCTACGCCGTTGCCGCGGCCCGCAGCCTCGACGAACTTGCCGTTTCGCTGGAAGTGATCCCGCTGGCCGCCGCCGCCGCGGCGGCCTTCCCGCGGCGGGACCTGACCGCCGACGAGGCGACGAAGGTCGCGCATGGCGCCCGGCTGACCGCGCTGGGCACCGGGAGCACGCCGGTGGCAGCGTATGGCCCGGATGGGATGCTCGTGGCGCTGCTGACCGAGGACGGCGGCCAGGCGCGCTCGCTGGCGGTCTTCATGCCGTAGCGCCGGCGGGCGGCTGGCGCGGTACGCACGGCCGCGGCGTGGGAGGCTTGGAGCACGGCCGTCTACCGCCGGCCGGCAGGGAGGGAATGGCACATGCAGCGGTGGCAGGGCCTGGCGGACGTGCCGGCCGGCTGGGGCAGGTCAGTCGTCACCATCGGCGTCTTCGACGGCGTCCACCGGGGCCATCAGCGCATCGTCCGGCGTGCCGCCGAGCTTGCCGCCGGGCTCGGGCTGCCGGTCGCCGTGCTGACCTTCGACCCGCACCCGGACGAGGTGATCAGGCCAGGAACCCATCCGCCCTTCCTGTCGACCGCCCGGCGGCGCGGCGAGCTGCTGGCCGGCCTGGGCGTCGACGCGGTGTGCGTGCTGCCGTTCACGCTCGAGTTCTCCCGGCTCGGGCCCGACGAATTCGTGCAGGCGGTGCTGGTGGAACGGCTGCACGCGGCCCGGGTCGTGGTGGGGGAGAACTTCCGCTTCGGCCACCGCGCGGCGGGCGACGTCGCGCTGCTCGGCGAGCTTGGCGACAAGTACGACTTTGCCGCCGAGGGAGTGCCGCTGCTCGCCGACGACGGCCGCACGATTTCCTCCAGCGGGATCAGGGAGCGGCTCGCCGCCGGGGACGTGGCAGGCGCAGCCCGTGATCTCGGTCGCCCGCACCGGGTGGAGGGCGTGGTGGTGCGCGGCCACCGGCGCGGCCGGTCGCTCGGGTTCCCGACCGCCAACCTGGAGACGCTGCCGCACACCGCCGTCCCCGCCGACGGCGTTTATGCGGGCTGGCTGGCCAGCCTCGACACCGACGGCCGCGAGGAGGAACGCTGGCCCGCGGCGATCTCCATCGGCACCAATCCGACATTCGACGGGCGGGAGAGAACCGTCGAGGCGTACGCGCTGGACCGGGACGATCTCGACCTGTACGGCGCGCATGTCGCCGTCGACTTCGCCGAGCGGCTCCGCGGCACGGCCCGGTTCGACTCGGTGCCCGAGCTGATCGAGCAGATGCACGCGGACGTGGACGCGGCCCGCGCGATCACCGCCGGCGGCGAGCCGCGCTGAGCGAGCAGGTATCACGGTGCGGCAGTCGGGCGGCGCTCGCGGTGCGGGCGGACGGGCGGCGCACGTGGTGCGGGCGGACGGGCGGCGCACGTGGTGCGGGCGGACGGGCCGCCGTCGCGGCGTGGTACCGTAATTGCTGGCCGGAGTTGCCGGCCCGTTTTAGCCGTGCCCTTATGTGGCTGACCACCCGGAGACGCCTGGCCTGTCGCGGCGAGGCAGTCCCAGCCGAGGCGGGTCCCCCCAGACTCCAGGGCACTCGATCGATGAATGACGACATGAGGGAGCAACGTGCCGCTTGAGACCACGGTGAAGAAAGAGATCATCGCCGGGCACGCGACCAGCGCGGCTGACACCGGATCGCCGGAAGTCCAGGTCGCGCTGCTGACACGGCGGATCACTGACCTGACGGAGCACCTCAAGGTGCACAAGCACGACCACCACAGCCGTCATGGGCTGCTGCTGCTCGTCGGCCGCCGCAGGCGGCTGCTGAAGTACCTGGCTAGGGAGGACATCACCCGCTACCGCGCGCTGATCGAGAAGCTCGGCCTGCGCAGGTAGCTCGGCCCGCCCGGGTAGATTGGAATAACCGCAGGCCGGTGACGGCGCGCGGCTCCGCCGCCGGTCGTGACGGCCAGGCGGGCAAACTGAATACACCACGAAGGAACGACGTCCCGCGGCCCCGGCCCGGAGCGCTCAGGGCGCCAACGGGCCGGTCCTCGGTAGTGGTTCTCGGGCCAGGGACGCGCCAGCGCTGACAAGCGCGGCGCACCCGGGCCGAGGGCTTCGATCGAAGACCGGCCAGCCAGCACGGCTCGAAGCCCGTGCCTGGCGCTCCGCTGGCGGCGGGCAGACGCGCGGGACCTCAACCAAGGAGGTCACCCGTGGAGGGTGCTACTACCGCCGAGGTCGTCATCGACAACGGCACGTTCGGCGTACATAAGATCAGGTTCGAGACCGGCCGGCTCGCCCGGCTGGCCGCTGGTTCCGCCGTCGTCTACCTGGACGACGAGACCATGGTGCTGTCGGCGACGACCGCGTCAAAGAAGCCGAAGGACAACCTCGACTTCTTCCCGCTCACCGTGGACGTGGAGGAGCGGATGTACGCGGCGGGCCGGATCCCCGGCTCGTTCTTCCGCCGCGAGGGGCGCCCGTCCGAGGACGCCATCCTCACCTGCCGGCTGATCGACCGGCCGCTGCGGCCGTCCTTCGTGCACGGGCTGCGCAACGAGGTCCAGGTCGTCGAGACGATCATGGCACTGAATCCCGAGCACCTGTATGACGTGATCGCGATCAACGCGGCCTCGCTGTCCACCCAGCTAGCCGGCCTGCCGTTCTCCGGTCCGATCGGCGGCGTGCGGGTCGCGCTGATCAGGGGCCAGTGGGTCGCGTTCCCCACCCACCCGCAGCTGGCCGAGGCCACCTTCGACATGGTCGTGGCCGGCCGGGTACTCGAGGACGGCGACGTCGCGATCATGATGGTCGAGGCCGAGTCCACGCCGAGCACCCTGCGGCTGCTCGCCGATCCCGGCAGCGGGGCGACACGGCCCGACGAGGAGACGGTGGCCAGCGGCCTGGAGGCGGCGAAGCCGTTCATCAAGGCGCTCTGCGAGGCGCAGCAGGCCATCGCTACCCATGCCGCCCGGCCGACCGCGGAATACCCGGTCTTCGACGACTACGGCCAGGACGTCTTCGACGCCGTGGCCGCGGAGGTCTCCGAGGAACTGGCCGCGGCTCTCACTATCGTCGGCAAGCAGGACCGGGACACCGAGACCGACCGGGTCAAGGCGCTGGCCAAGGACAAGCTCGCCAGCCAGTTCGAGGACCGCGAGAAGGAGATCAGCGGCGCGTTCCGCGCGCTGACCAAGAAGCTGGTCAGGGAGCGGGTCACCCGGGACGGGATCCGCATCGACGGCCGCGGCCTGGCCGACATCCGGCAGCTGTCCGCCGAGGCGCACGTGCTGCCGCGGGTGCACGGCTCGGCGCTCTTCGAGCGCGGCGAGACCCAGGTGCTCGGCGTCACCACGCTGAACATGCTCCGGATGGAGCAGATGATCGACACGCTCAACCCGGATCGCACCAAGCGCTACATGCACAACTACAACATGCCGCCGTACTCCACCGGCGAGACCGGGCGGGTCGGCTCGCCGAAGCGGCGCGAGATCGGCCACGGCGCGCTCGCCGAGCGCGCGCTGGTCCCCGTGCTGCCCACCCGCGAGGAGTTCCCCTACGCGATCCGGCAGGTCTCCGAGGCCATCGGCTCCAACGGCTCGACCTCGATGGGATCAGTCTGCGCGTCCACCATGGCGCTGCTGGACGCCGGAGTCCCGCTCAAGGACATGGTGGCCGGCATCGCGATGGGCCTCATCTTCGAGGACGGGAAGTACGTCACGCTCACCGACATCCTCGGCGCCGAGGACGCGTTCGGCGACATGGACTTCAAGGTGGCGGGCACCAAGGACGTGATCACGGCCCTGCAGCTGGACACCAAGCTGGACGGCATCCCGGCCTCGGTGCTTGCCTCGGCGCTGACCCAGGCCCGCGGCGCCCGGCTGACGATCCTCGAGGTGATGCGCGAGGCGATCGACACGCCCGGCGAGATGAGCCAGTTCGCGCCGCGGATCATCACGGTCAAGGTCCCGGTCGACAAGATCGGCGAGGTGATCGGGCCCAAGGGCAAGATGATCAACTCGATCCAGGACGAGACCGGCGCCGAGATCACGATCGAGGACGACGGCACCATCTACATCGGCGCCACGGACGGCACGTCCGCCGAGGCGGCGCGCGCCGCGATCAACGCCATCGCGAACCCGCACATCCCCGAGGTGGGTGAGCGGTTCCTCGGCACGGTGGTGAAGACGACCACGTTCGGCGCGTTCGTCTCGCTGCTCCCGGGCCGGGACGGGCTGCTGCACATCACCCAGATCCGGAAGCTGCACGGCGGGATGCGGATCGACAACGTGGACGACGTTATCAAGGTCGGCGAGAAGATCCAGGTCGAGATCCGCGAGGTAGACGACCGCGGCAAGCTGTCGCTGGTCCCCGTCGAGGTCGTTGAGCGCGAGGCCGCGGGCGAGGATCTGGGCGGCAGCGACGACCGCCGGCCTCGTGGCGGCGACCGCGGCGGCGACCGTGACCGCGGCGGCGACCGCGGCGGCGACCGTGGCGGCGACCGTGGCGGCGATCACCATCGCACCAGGGAGCGCACGCGCGGGCCGCGCAACTCATGAGCGGCGATACCGGGCGGGTGAGCGGCGATACCGGGCGGGCTGCGGGCGGCGACACGACCGTCGCCCGTACCGTCCTGCCCGGCGGGCTCCGCGTGATCACCGAGTCACTGCCGGCCGTCAGGTCAGCTGCATTCGGCATCTGGGCGGGGGTGGGGTCGCGCGACGAGGGCCCGGCTCATTACGGCGCGACGCACTACCTGGAGCACCTGCTCTTCAAGGGGACGCGGCGGCGCACCGCGCTGGACATCTCGGCCACCATGGACGCGGTCGGCGGCGAGCTGAACGCGTTCACCGGCAAGGAGTACACCTGCTACTACGCGCGGGTACTCGACGCCGACCTGCCGCTCGCGATCGACGTGCTCTCCGACATGGTCACCAGCTCGCTGATCGAGCCGAAGGACGTGGACGCCGAGCGTGGCGTGATCCTCGAAGAGATCGCGATGAACGACGACGACCCGGCGGACACGGTGCATGAGGCATTCGCCGCCCAGCTGTACGGCGACACGCCGCTGGGCCGGCCCATCCTCGGCAGCGTCGACTCGATCAACTCGATCACCCGCGAGCAGATCGCCGAGCACTACGCCGCGCGGTACACGCCGGACAACCTGGTGATTGCGGCCGCCGGCAGCCTTGACCACGCCCGGGTGGTGGAGCTCGCGCAGGATGCGTTCGGCGCGCTGCTGGCCGGCCAGGCCGGGCCAGTGCCGCCGCGGCTGCCCGAACCCGGACCGTCCTGGGGAGATCCTGGTGCCGGGGTGCGGCTGGTGTCGCGCGGCATCGAGCAGGCGAACCTGGTGCTCGGCTGCGAGGGACTGTCCCGGACGGACGATCGCAGGTTCGCCCTCGGCGTGCTGAACGCCGCGCTGGGCGGCGGCATGTCCTCCCGGTTGTTCCAGGAGGTGCGGGAGAAGCGCGGCCTGGCGTACTCGGTCTACAGCTTCAGCTCGCAGCACGCCGACACCGGGATGTGGGGCGTCTACGTCGGCTGCCTGCCGGCCAAGGCCGACGAGGTGCTCGCCATCTGCCGGGAGGAGATCGCCAAGGTCGTCTCCGGCGGGCTCACCGACGGCGAGCTTGAGCGCGGCAAAGGCCAGCTGCGCGGCTCGATCGTGCTGGGGCTGGAGGACCCGTCGTCGCGGATGAGCAGGCTCGGCAAGTCCGAGCTCGTCTACCCGCGGCTGGAGCCGGTCGAGGACATCCTCGCCGCGATCGAGGCGGTCACGCACGACGAGGTACGCGCGGTCGCCACCGAGGTGCTGGCGCGGCCGAAGGCGCTCGCCGTGGTCGGGCCGTTCGACGACGCGGATGCCTTCTCCGCCGCTGTCGCCTAGCGCTGAGTTCATGATCTAGCCCTGATTTCATGATCACGGAAATAAAGGGCTGCTGGAACAACCTTTTATTTCCGTGATCATGAAATCGCCTGGCGAAGGAGGCTCCTGGCGATGATCAAGGTGGGGATACTGGGTGCAGAGGGGCGCATGGGGTCTGAGGTGCGCCGTGCGGTTGGCGCCGCGGCGGATCTGGAGATAACCGCTGCGGTCGATGCCGGGGATTCGCTCGACCTGCTCGCCGGGTGCGACGTGGTGGTCGACTTCACCCACCCGGGGGTGGTCATGGACAACCTCCGCTGGTGCATCGCCGCCGGCCTCGACGTGGTCGTCGGTACCTCCGGCTTCGACGACGCGCGGCTGGCAGCGGCGAGGGAGTGGCTCGCCGATTCGCCGGATGTCCGGGTGCTGATCGCCGCGAACTTCTCCGTCGGCGCCGTGCTGATGATGCGCTTCGCCGAGCAGGCGGCCAGGTTCTTCGAGTCGGCCGAGGTGATCGAGTTGCACCACGCGGCCAAGGCGGACGCCCCGTCAGGCACCGCGTCCCGGACGGCCTCGCTGATCGGAGCGGCCAGGTCGGCCGCCGGGCTCGGCCCGTCGCCGGATGCGACGGTCACCGAGGCCGACGGCGCGCGCGGTGCCGTCCTGGACGGCGTGCACGTGCACTCGGTCCGGCTCTCCGGGCTGGTCGCGCATCAGGAGGTGCTGCTCGGCGGGCATGGCGAGATCCTGACCCTGCGGCATGACTCGCTTGACCGGGCTTCGTTCATGCCCGGGGTCCTGCTGGCGATCCGGGGCGTCCGGTCACTCCCGAGCGGCCTCACCTTCGGGCTGGAACCGCTGCTGGCGCTCGACTGACGGCAATCCGGGCACGACCGCCTGCGGAACCGGGCGCCCCGTTCCGCAGGCGGCCGCGCTTTCCAGCGAGCAGCGAGCGCCGCTGGCGAGGGTGCCGGCCTGCTGGCTGACCACCGCGCAGCGGCCCGGCTAGCTCTTCGGGGGCGGTGGTGAGGTCGCGCCGTCGGCGACCGTGAATCCGTCGCTGTCGGAGTCCGGCGCCGAGGGCGACGCGATGATGGCCGTGCCGGGGTTGTTGAGCATGAAGATCTCGTTGAGCGTGGCGCCCGTTACCACCTTGAGCAGCGGCTTCCAGGTCGGCGTGCCGGGGGGAGCCGTGCTCAGCGAGCCCGGGTCGAATGTCACGTTGGTGGTGGTGGCCAGGTTGGCCAGGCCGCCACCGACCTCCGGCCGCTCATGGATGACCTCGACGCTCAGCCCGGGCGAGCTGTACTTGACGGTCCTGCCGCCGCTCTTCCCGGTCGTCAGGTCGAACACCGTCATCTTCCAGGTTCCGGGCTTGGTCTCCTCGACAAGGCCCTCCATGCTGTTGCCCGGGCTGATGACCAGGCCGGGGATGACGACCTCGCTGGCGGGCAGGATCTCCGTCCACGCGTCGTACTTCACCGTGCCGTTGATGTTGTCGGCCTCGGTGCCGTCCTGGACCAGTGTCTGGTTGCTGAAGCCGTCGATCCCGACCCAGTCGGAGGAGTACTGGTCACCGGCCTTGGTGGTCACCGTGGGCACCGTCCAGTAGTCCTTGACGGCCGTGAACGTGCCATCGGTCTTGGTCGACTGGGCGTAGCCCGACCAGTTGTAGGAGTCCAGCTTCGTGATTCCCCTGACTGTCCGTGCGCTCGCCCCCGGGGCGCGCAGCATCCGGCCCACCCGGGGCGTCCGGTGCGCTGCCATGCCGGAGGCCGAGGCCGAGGCGGAGGCGGAGGCCGCGCCGCCGGCCATCACCAGCGAGGCACTGCCGAGGACGGCCACGGCGCTGCCGAGCAGCTTTGCCCTGATCTGCATTCATCTCTCTCTTCTTGGGGGGTTATGAATCATCAGGCAGATTACCGTGATCTTTTGCGTGATCGTCTGGATTCGCACGGTTTACTACTGGAGATCATCACTCCTTCCTGAGCGGCGGCAAGCTTGAGCTGCGGCAAGCCCTGGCATACCGTCGTCCCATGTGCCGCAGCATCAAGACCTTGCGTGAGCCCTACGCCGACAACGTGACCGACGAGGATGTGCGCGCCGCCGCCCTGCAGTACGTCAGGAAGGTGAGCGGCTTCCGCAACCCGGCCAGGCATAACGCCGAGGCGTTCAGCCACGCGGTCGATGTGATCGCCAGCGCCACGAGCGCCCTGCTCGGCCAGCTCGAGGTCCGGCCGTCAGGCTCGCCGGGCCGAGCGTGAAGCGGAGTCAGGCCGTCGCCGTCTCGCTCGCGGCCTGCAAGCCCAGCTCGGCGATCGATACCTCGCGC
Organism: Streptosporangiaceae bacterium; assembly: GCA_050013415.1. Taxonomy (GTDB): domain Bacteria; phylum Actinomycetota; class Actinomycetes; order Streptosporangiales; family Streptosporangiaceae; genus Palsa-506. The sequence goes on from JBEKFH010000055.1 coordinate 13,529, forward strand.
ATCTTGAACTTCTGCACCTTGCCGGTCACGGTCATCGGGAACTCGCTGGTGAACCGGACGTAGCGCGGCACCTTGTAGTGCGCGATCTTGCCGGTGCAGTAGGCCCTGACGTCGTCGGAGGTGAGCTCGCTGCCCTGGCGCAGTTTCACCCACGCGCAGAGTTCCTCGCCGTACTTCTCGTCCGGTACTCCGATGACCTGGACATCCTCGATCGCGGGATGCCCGTAAAGGAACTCCTCCACCTCACGCGGATACACGTTCTCGCCGCCGCGGATGACCATGTCCTTGATCCGCCCGACAATGTTGAGGTAGCCGGCGCCGTCCATCACGGCCAGGTCGCCAGTATGCATCCAGCGCGCCGTGTCAATCGCCTCCGCCGTCTTCTCCGGTTCGTTCCAGTAGCCGAGCATCACCGAGTAGCCGCGGGTGCACATCTCGCCTGGCACCCCGCGGGGCAGCACCAGCCCGCTCTCCGGATCAGTGATCTTCACCTCGACGTACGGATGTACCCGGCCGACCGTCGACACGCGGCGCTCCATGTCGTCGTCCGCCGTGGTCTGCGCGGAGACCGGCGAGGTCTCCGTCATCCCGTAGCAGATCGTCACCTCCGACATGTGCATTTCGCTGACCACGCGCTTCATCACCTCAACCGGGCACGGAGAGCCGGCCATGATGCCGGTGCGCAGCGTGGAGAGGTCATAGCTGGCGAAATCCGCCAGGCCCAGCTCGGCGATGAACATCGTCGGAACCCCGTACAGCGACGTGCACCGCTCCTCCTGAACGGCGCGCAGCGTCGCGGCGGGCTCGAATCCCGGCGCGGGGATGACAATGCAGGCCCCGTGCGTGGTGCAGGCCAGGTTGCCGAGGACCATCCCGAAGCAGTGGTAGAACGGCACCGGGATGCAGACCCGGTCGGCCGGGGTGTACCGGCATCCCTCGCCGATGAAGAAGCCGTTGTTCAGGATGTTGTGGTGGGACAGGGTCGCGCCCTTGGGGAACCCGGTCGTCCCGCTGGTGTACTGGATGTTGATGGGGTCATCGAAGGACAGGCCCGCTGCCCGCGCCGCGAGCTCGCCAGCCCCGCCGGCAGTCGTCCCGGCGGCCGTTCCCGCCGCCTGCGCCCGTGCCGTCAGCGCGCCCGCGGCGACCAGGTCGTCCCAGTCGGCCGTGCCTAGGTAGATCACCCGCTCGAGCTCATCAAGGCCGCCGCTGACCTCGCCGACCATCGCGCGGTAGTCGCTGGTCCGGAAGCTCTCCGCGCTGAACAGCAACCGAACGCCGGACTGGCGCAGCACGAAGCCGAGCTCATGGCTGCGGTACGCCGGGTTGATGTTGACCAGGATCGCGCCGATCCGCGCGGTCGCGTACTGCAGCAGTACCCACTCTGCGCAGTTCGGCGCCCAGATGCCCACCCTGTCGCCCGCGTCGATGCCCGCAGCGATCAGGCCGATCGCGACGGCGTCGACGTCCGCGTCCAGCTGCCGGTAGGTCCACCGGCGCCCGGACGGGACATCGACGAGTGCCTCCTGGTCGCCCGTGGCGGCGGCGATCCTACGCAGGTTCTCCCCGATGGTCTCGCCTAGCAGCGTGATCGCCGAGGTTCCGTGGCTATAGGACAGCTCAGTTTCAGCGGACATGACGCATCCTTCACGGTCGGGTCACACCATCGTCCCCGTTCCGACCCCTGGGGGGAAGCGCAGCGGGACGCCGGCCCGGCCGCGGTGCTGCGCCGAGGGCGGCGGCGGGGTTACTGTCAGGGAAGGGAGCGCATCGGAACTTCCCCGCCGGAGCAGTGATGGGGATCTGGATTGCCTGGCTGATCTTGGCCGCGGTGCTCGGGGTGGCCGAGCTTGTCACCATGACGCTCGCGCTCGGCCTGATCGCCGTCGGCGCGCTGGTCGCCGCCGGGGCGGCCGCCGCTGGCGGGGACGGGCTCGTGCAGTTCATCGCGTTCATCGCGGCATCGCTGGCCGGGCTCGGGGTGGTGCGGCCGATCGGGCTGCGCCACATCAAGCAGCCGCCGCTGCTCAGGAGCGGGACGTCCGCGCTGGTCGGGCGGTCCGCGATCGTTGTCGAGGAAGTCAGCGCGCACTCGGGGCAGGTACGGATCGGCGGCGAGCTGTGGTCGTCGCGCCCGTACGACGAAACCCTCACCATACCCGTGGGCGCCGCCGTCGACGTCTTCCAGATCGAGGGCGCAACCGCCCTTGTCCATCCCCGGGAGTAGCAGTGGAACTTGCTGTCCTGATAGTCGCGGCCGTCATCGTCGCCCTGATGGTCGTCCTGGCGATTAAGACGGTGCGCATCGTGCCCCAGGCACGGGCCCGCAACATCGAGCGGTTCGGCCGGTACCGCAAGACGCTGGAACCGGGGATGAACTTCATCATCCCGTTCGTCGACCGGGTCAAGCCGTCGATTGACCTCCGGGAGCAGGTGGTGTCCTTCAAGGGACAGCCGGTCATCACTGAGGACAACCTGGTGGTCCTCATCGACACCGTGCTGTTCTTCCAGGTCACCGACCCGCGCGCGGCGGACTACGAGATCGTCAACTACATCCAGGCGATCGAGCAGATCACCGCCACCATGCTGCGCAGCGTCATCGGCAGCATGGACCTGGAGCAGACCCTGACCTCCCGGGACAAGATCAACACCAGCCTGCGCGGCGTGCTTGACGACGCTTCGGGCAAGTGGGGCATCCGGGTGACCCGGGTGGAGATCAAGGCCATCGACCCGCCGAAGAGCGTCATCGAGGCGATGGAGAAGCAGATGCGGGCCGAGCGGGAGAAGCGCGCCGCGATCCTCAACGCCGAAGGCGTGCGCCAGTCCAAGATCCTGACCGCGGAAGGCGAGAAGCAGAGCCAGATCCTGCGCGCGGAGGGCGAGCGGCAGAGCTCGATCCTGCGGGCCGAGGGCCAGGCCCAGGCCATCGAGACGGTCTTCCAGTCGATTCACCAGAACGACCCGGATCCGAAGCTGCTCGCCTACCAGTACCTGCAGACCCTCCCGCAGCTCGCGCAAGGCGAGGGCAACACGGTCTGGGTCATCCCGAGCGAGGTGACCAGCGCGCTCAGGATGGTGACCAGCGCGTTCGACGGCTCCCGGCAGGGATTCGGATCCGAGCCCGCCGACCGGCCGCCCGCCGACCGGCCGCCGGCCCCGGCGAACGGCGTCGCCGGGCTGCCCGGGCTGCCCGGGCTGCCCCGGCTGCCGGGGCCGACTGCGTCAGAGCCGGATAGCCAGGCCGACGGTCAGCAGCGCGCCGAACGCCAGCTGCAGCCGCCCGGTCTGCCCGAGAGCGGTGATCAGCCCCGGGCCTGACGCACCGGCCCGCACGAGCCGGATGGGCGCCAGCGCCAGCGGCACGGCGACCAGGGCGAGCAGCGCGAGCGGCCGCACCGGCGCCATCGCGGCGGCGACCGCGAACGGCAGCAGGGCGCAGGCCGCGTACAGCAGCCGGGTCCGCTGGTCACCGGCGACCACGGCGAGCGTCCGCTTGCCGGTGGCCGTGTCGGTCGGGATGTCGCGCAGGTTGTTGATGACCAGCAGCGCGCAGGCGAGCAGCCCGAC
>JBEKFH010000056.1:0-17073 GCA_050013415.1 Streptosporangiaceae bacterium
TCCGCCGCGGCGGGCGGCAGCGCCAGTCCGGCCCGCGCGGCGACCGGTGCGTACCTTGGCAGGTAGCTGGCCAGCGTCTCCAGCGCCTGCTCCTCGCCCCGGCCGCTGCGGCACCAGCCTGGCCAGTCCGCCGCGGCGGCGAACACCCGCTTCTTACCGGTCTCGATTATCACGCCGGTGGCTGGCTGGGCCGTCATCCCTGCATCATTCCAGCCGGGCCCGGCAGTGTCCGTGCAACGGTATGGACCGATTCGGTGCTCTGAGGCGGAGAACGGGTGCAATGGACGCTCCGGCCGATGACGACTTCCGCGAGTTCATGCTCGGCCGCTGGCCGGGCCTGGTCCGGCTCGCCTACGGGCTCACCGGCGACTAGGCGCTCGCCGAGGACCTGGCGCAGATCTCGCTGGCCCGGGCCTACGCGTCCTGGGCACGGGCCTGCCGGACGAGACTGTCCGCCGCGCCGACCGGTCGGCGCTGATGGCGGCCCTGATGACGCTGCCGCCGGGTCAGCGCGCGGTCGTGGTGCTGAGGTACTGGCTGGACCTGACCGAGGCCCAGGCCGCCGACGCGCTCGGCTGCTCCGTCGGGAACGTGAAGAGCCAGGCATCCCGGGCGCTGGCCAAGCTGCGGCTCAGCCCAGAACTAGCGGACGAGGAACGCCATGAGCATCGATGACGAGCGGGAACTGCGCCAGCGGCTTGATGCCGCGCTGGGCACCATCACGCCGCGCCCGGCCCCGGTCGGCGCGGTGCTGTGGCGGGGCAGAACCGTCAGGACCCGGCGGCGCGTCGCGGTCGGCGCATGTGTCGCGGTCGCCGTCGCGGTTGGCCTGTCGGTGCCGGCCTGGCTGCACCGGCATGCCGCGGCGCCTTTCCCCGGTCCCGCTGGTGACGATCGTTCCGCCGGGCCCGCACTCCCCCGCCGGGCTAGTCGCCTCGGGCGTCGTCGGCAGCAGGCACTGGCGCGTCATCGCCGAGAAGCCGAGCCGGGGAAGTCTGTGCTTCGAGGCCGGGAGCTTGTACTGCGGGGAACCGGCCCGCACGACCGAGCCGGTTAGCTTCGGCGCCGGCGGTCACTTCTTCGCCCTCGAGCAGCCCCAAACCCTCATCCACGACATTCAGGCAACCTTTACCCAGCTGACGTAATTACGACGCCCGCACCTGCGTCATCCGGCTGGTCTGCAATGTCCTGCTCTGGATGTGCAGTTCGGAAGCAGATCGCCGCACAGGAATGGATTTCGCTGGCTGCAGGCGGCTACGACTCCGCGGCGTTGCTTGTCGTCTCGGTAGTGGTGCTGGGCACCGGCTGGGCGGGCTCGGGGGGTGGCGCGCCGCTTTTTCCCCGCTGGCTGACGATGAACCAGACGATGCCGATGATCGTGAGAATGGTCGCGATGTAGAAGTTGAGGCGCAGGCCGAGAAAATGCTCGGAGGAGTCGATCCGCAGGGTCTCCTCGAAGATGCGGAACGCGGAGTAGCCCGTCACGTACAGGGCGAACAGGCCGGGCGGCCGGATGCTCCGGTGGTGACCGAGCCACACCAGCGCGGCGGCGAGCGCCAGGTCGAAGATCAGCTCGTACAGGAACGTCGGCTGGAACGTGCTGAACGCCGCGTACCCGGGCGGCCGGTTGTGCGGCGAGATCTCCAGGCCCCACGGCAGGCTCGTCGGCTTGCCGAACAGCTCCTGGTTGAAGTAGTTGCCGATGCGGCCGAGTCCCTGGGCGACCAGCAGGGCCGGGGCGGTGGCATCCATGAATTTCCGCACGTCCGCCCCGGCCCGGCGGACCCGCCAGGCCCCCGCGGCCGCGCCCGCCGCGATGCCGCCCCACACGCCAAGGCCGCCGGACCAGATCGCGAAGACGCCCCACCAGTGCGGCGGGATGTCGCCCGGCGTGGTGACGTCGAAGTAGATCCGGGCGCCGATGATGCCGGCCGGCACGGCCCAGGTCGCCACCTCGGCGACCAGGTCGGGATTACCGCCCTGGGCCCGCCACCGGCGGCGGGTGATCAGAATGGCGAGCGTGATGCCGACCACGTACATCAGCCCGTAGACATGAATGAACGCCGGGCCTATATGAAACCCGTTGACCGCCGGACTGGGGATGTGCAAGGCCATGGACCGAGGGTAGACCCGCGCGGCCGGCGGCACGCCAGCCAGGCGCCGACGGATCATCTCTGCCAGGTCCCGGCGGATCGGCTAGCGTGAGCCTATGGCCCCCAGGACCGAGCAGCTCAGCCCCGAGCTGCATGCCTACCTGCTCGCGCACAGTGCCCCGCAGGACCCCGTTCTCCGCGATCTGGCCGAGGAGACGGCACGGCGGTTCCCGGCAAGCGCCGAGATGCAGATCGGCCCGGAGCAGGGCACCTTCATGACCTTGCTGGCGCAGATCGCCGGCGCGCGCGCCGCCGTCGAGGTCGGCACGTTCACCGGTTACTCGTCGATCTGCCTGGCCCGCGGCCTGGCCGCCGGCGGGCGCCTGCTCTGCTGCGACATCAGCGAGGAGTGGACGTTCCTCGCCCGCGAGTACTGGCGGAAGGCAGGCGTCGCCGACCGGATCGAGCTGCGCGTCGGCCCGGCGATCGAGACGCTCCGCGCGCTGCCCGCCGGGCCCGCCTTTGACCTGGCGTTCATCGACGCCGACAAGCCGGGTTACACCGGCTACTGGGACGAGATCGTGCCGCGGGTCAGGCCGGGCGGCGTGATCCTGGTGGACAACACGTTCTTCCACGGCCGGGTGATCGAGCTGGCCGACCAGGACGCCTCGGTGCGGGGCATCAGGGACTTCAACGATCACGCCGCCGCTGATGACCGGGTCGACCTTGTCCTGCTGCCGGTCGGCGACGGCCTCACGCTGGCCAGGAAGAAGTAACGGCCGGCCCAGTTAGCCGTACAGATCCGTCCGGCGGTCGGCGTGCACGTCGTTACGCGGGCCGTTCGCCTTGCTGCGGGCCAGCCGCAGGTCGCAGTCGGCCACCAGGACGGCCGGCTCGTCGGCGCAGACCGGGCCCGCCAGCGGATAGGCATCGACGCCGGCGATGACCGTGCCGCCGACCCAGCTCACGCCGCGCTCGGTCCCGCACCGGTCCGCGGCGGCGATGAAGATCCGGTTCGCGCTGGCCGCGCTCTGCACGTTCAGCACGACAGCGGGCCGCTCGCCGGCCGGCGTCGGCTCGGCAGGCCAGTTGGTCGGCACCGCCAGCAGGTCCGCGCCGGCCAGGGCGGGCTTGCGGACCCATTCGGGGAACTCCGCGTCATAGCAGACCATGACCCCGATCCGGCCCCACGCGGTGCCGACGACCGGCGGCTCGGCGCTGCCGGGCGTGAAGACATCCTGCTCCGCGTCCCACAGGTGCGCCTTGCGGTAGATCGCCCGGGTGCCACCGCTGTCCACGATCGCCGCGCTGTTGAGCAGCTCGCCTGACTCGCCAAGTTCGCAGAAGCCGCCGATGATCACCAGGTCGCGGCGCGCGGCGATCCGCTGCCACTCGCTGACGGTCGGCCCGTCGGCGGGCTCGGCCAGGGACCGTGCCTCCGCCGCTCCGGAGAACACGTACCCGGACGCCACGAGTTCTGGCAGCACGACGACACGCGCGCCCTGGCCCGCCGCGATGTCGATCGCGGTTCGCGCGGCCGCCCGGTTGCTGGCCGTCTCGCCGATTCGCAACGTGAGCTGGCAGGCGGCGACCCGGGTGAGATGACCCTCGCCTGGGGGCGTCATCCGGCCAGCCTAGCCAGCACAACTCGGGCACGAACCTCGCGGGCCAGGTCTGGGATCGTTACGATGTGGCGCCATGGCGGCATTGTTCAACCGGATCATCCCCATTCTGTTCGTGAGCGACCTGGAAGCCGAGCGCGACTTCTACGTCCGCCTGGGCTTCCACGTGACCTACGAGGGCCCCGAGTACCCGTACTTCCTCGCGCTGGGCCACGGGCCGGTCGAGTTCGGCATCGAGCGCAAGGCCGGGTTCCGCAGCGACGCCCCCGATCACGTGCTCACCTGGCAGTTCGGCGTCGCGGACATCGGCGCTGCCCGGCAGCGGCTCGGCGAGGCCGGAGTGCCGTTCAGCGAGCAGCTGATGACGCCCAGCGAGGACTGGAATTACCGCGTGCTGCACGCCCGCACGCCGAACGGCTATCACCTGCTGCTCGAGGAGGGCAGCGCGTAGCCGCCGGGGTGGCGGCTGCGGTCGGCCGCCGGCGGCAACGACGTGGTTGGGACTCCGCTGCTGATACAGCGACAGTGCAGTCCCAACCACGCTGAATCAGCCAGCAGGGCTGGCCGGGGGAAAACAGCCAGCAGGGTCAGCGATATCAGCCAGCAGGGTCAGCGATGGCGAGCGACGGCTTAGCCTCGGTCCTATGACCAGGCCAGCTAGCCCGCATGTGATCAGGCCCGCCCGCCCGCAGGACGTCCCGCAGATCCACCGGCTGATCCGGGAGCTTGCCGAGTACGAGAGGTCAGCCGATCAGGTGAGCGCCACCGAGGACGACCTGCGCCGCTCGCTGTTCGCCGGCCAGCCAGCCGTCTTCGCCCACGTCGCCGAGCATGAGGGCGCAGTGGCCGGGTTCGCGCTGTGGTTCCTGAACTACTCCACCTGGCTGGGCAGGCACGGCATCTACCTGGAGGATCTTTACGTCACGCCGGGCCTGCGCGGCAGCGGGCTCGGCAGGGCGCTGCTCGCCGAGCTCGCCGGAATCTGCGTGCGGCGCGGTTACGGCCGGCTCGAATGGTGGGTGCTCGACTGGAACGCGCCCGCCCGCGGCTTCTACGAGTCCCTCGGCGCCGCGCCGATGGACGAGTGGACAGTGCACCGCCTCGCCGGCCCGGCGCTGTGGGCCCTGGCCCGTGATCAGCCAGCCAGGGACGCCGCGTTGATCGAGGAGAGCGCTGCGATCGTCGCCGAGTCGCCGGGCACCCAGCTATGAGTGGTTCCGGAGCCCGCTGCGTCCCAGTACTGGAAATAGGTCAGGCAGTCATTGGCCTGAGCCCACGACCAGGTGTCATTGAACCAGCCGGGACGACTCGCCTGGAAGGACGAGTTGCACTCCATGATGGCCAGCGGCACCGATCCGAGCGCTCCCTCGATCTGGCTGGCTGCGGTGCCGAAGATCGACGCGGCGGTATCCGAGGTGGCCGCCTGGTATCCGTCAAGCCCGTAATAGTCGAGCCCGGCGGCCATCCACTGGCCGAGCGGGTGATGACCACTGGCCGGAGTGGCCGTGTAGCACGTCACGATCTGGCCATACAGGCAGCCCGGCGACGCGGCCTTGAAAATCGGATAGCAGTGCGCGTGCAGCGCGAGTATCTGGGTGGTGGTGAAGCCGTTACTGGTCGCCTCGCCCTCATGCCAGCAGGTCACCATGGCGCCGGCCGGGACGAGCGCGGCGAATGCCGCCAGCGCTGCGTCCAGCGATCCGGACAGCACCGTGGGGATGTCCGGCTTGATGCTGATGACGGGGACCGTCACCCCGGCCGGAATGGGGCTCGCTCCTGCTCCGGGCCAGGTCGCCGGAACGCTCTGCGCCGGGGTGTTGTAGCCCCGGAAGCCGGCCAGCCCGCCGAGCGCCGCGGAGATGGTGGACCACATGGTGCCCGTGCCCTTGTTGACACCGCAGACGGGCAGGGTGGCGCCGCTGGCGGCCAGCAGGCGCGCGCGCTGCGCTGGCTGCGAGTGCTGCACTGGCCGGGCGTCAGGTAACTCCCTCGATGCCGCCTTCACTGCCAGGCCCGCCGCGGTTAACCCGCCAATTCCTTGTAGTAGCTGTCGTCGTGTCAGCATGTATCATCCTTTTCCCCGTGCCGCAAGGCCGCATCGGATGGCGCGTGCATCCAGTTAATTAGCCACAGTTCACCATTAATGCTACTGGTGCGGCTAAATACCCGGCAAGGGAAAATTTGCCAGAAGAGAGATGATAAAAGTGATCAAATCATAAGTTAATGACAAGTTGGCAGCGTGCGCCAGTGCTCAGGCCGGGCTGGCGGTCAGGCCGGGCTCGCCGGCTCAAGCCCGTCGGGTACTTCCGCGTTCTCGCTGAGCAGTTCCAGTCCCGCCGAACGCGCCTGCAGCATGACCAGCGCGGCGAAATCCGCCTGGCCGAATCCGTTGCCGACGAGGCTCTGCACGAGCTGGTGGGTGAGCGCGGCCACCGGGAGCGGGACCTCGCGCTCGCGCGCCGCCGCCAGGCCCAGGTCGAAGTCCTTGCGCAGCAGCTCGGCCGTGAAGGTGGCGCTGAAGTCGAGGTTGACCAGCGCCGGGCTCTTGTACCTGGTGAACGCCGAGCCCATCACGCTGTCGTTGAGGCAGGCCAAGAAAGCGGCCCTGCTGACGCCGCTGCGCTGCGCCAGGACGGTCACCTCGGCCAGCGACTGGATCACCACGCCGAGGAAGAGGTTGTGGCACAGCTTCACGATCCTGGCCAGCTCGCCGTCGCCGACGTACGTCGCGCCGGAGCCGAGCAGATCCAGGTAGGGCCTGGTGGTCTCGAACGCGTCCCGCGGGCCGGACACCGCCAGCGTCAGCCGGCCCGCCCTGGCCACCTTGGGGTTGCCCATGACCGGCGCGGCGAGCAGCGCGCTGCCCCGTGCGGCGAGCAGCTCCCGTACCTGGCGCGAGGCCTCCGCCGAGATGGTAGAGCAGTCCACCACGGTGCCCGGCGCCGCGTCCGCTGACAGCAGTCCTTCCGGGCCGGTCACCGCGTCGATCAGGTCCTGGGAGGTGCCGACCGTCACGAAGACGATGTCCAGCCCGGCCAGCCCGGCAGCCGAGTCGGCGATCTTCGCGCCGGCTGCGGCCAGCGGCTCGGCCTTCGCTTTCGTCCGGTTGCTGACCGTTACGTCGCAGCCCGCGGCGAGCAGCCGCCGGACGAGTTCCGAGCCCATCCGGCCAGTTCCCAGCCAGCCGAGCCTGCACCCATCGAGCTGTTCGGTCATCCGCCCACCCCCGGAATCGCGACAATCGTTTACGTACCAGCGTTCCTATTTGCGCATGAGCGTTCCGCATGGCGCGTCCGGTTGTCAACGCGCGCCGCGGCCTGGTGATCAGGAGGCGGGCACGGCGCACGCGGTGGAGCCCCGGGCGATGAGCTCCGGCGCGAGGTAGATGATCTTGACCGGCCCGCTGGTCCCGCCGATCCGCTCCAGCAGCAGCTGCGCTGCCTCGGTTCCCACCTGGTAGTGCGGGAACCTGACCGTGGTGAGCGGCGGCCTCAGCAGGTCGATGAATGGCATGTCGTTGAAGCCGACAATGGACAGGTCACCCGGGCAGCTCAGCCCGGCAGCGTCGAGCGCGGCATAACAGCCGAGGGCCAGCATGTCGTTGCCGGCCGCGACCGCCGTGCACCGCTCCGGCAGCTCGAGCAGCTCGCGGCAGCACCGCAGGCCCTCCTGTACCGAGAACGCCCCGGCGAAGACGACGAGGCCGGGATCGGCCGGCAGGTCGCTGGCCGCCATCGCGGCCAGGTAACCCCGGTAGCGGCTAAGCCCGGTCGACACGTCCTGCGGGCCCGCGATGTGCGCGATCCGGCGGTGCCCGAGCGCCGCCAGGTGCGTCACCGCCATCTGGATGCCTCGCTGGTTGTCGACCGAAACGGAGGGGAAGCTGTGGTCCACGGCCAGCCGGTTCATCAGCACCACGGGCAGCTTTTCGCTGGCGGCCTCGGCCAGCAGCGGGCTGCGCAGGTGCGCGGTGGCCAGCACGAAGCCGTCGACGTGCCGGGCCCGCATCTGCTCGAACACGACCCGCTCGCGCTCGGCGTCGCCGTCGGTGTTGCCGATCAGCGCCACGTAGCCCGCCTCCGCCAGCCGGTCGTCCAGGCCGCGCACGATCGGCGGGAACAGCGGGTTATTGAGGTCCGGGATCAGCACGCCCACTGTGTGCGAGCGCCGGGTCCGCAGGCTCCTCGCCAGCGGGTTCGGGCGGTAGCCGAGCGAGTCGGCGACCGCCAGCACCCGGCGGGTGGTTTCCTCGCTGACCAGGATCCGGGTCTCCGGATTGAGCGCGCGTGACGCGGTGGCCGGGTGCACCCCGACCCGTGCGGCGACGTCCTTCAGCGTTACCGGCGGGTCTGGCATCGGCAGTCACGCTCCGCTCGACAGGTGGTGGCCAGACTGCTGCCGGCTCTCGCAATCGCATGATATCGGCGGCGTGGCGGCGCTGCGGGTTTCCGGCCGGCCAGCCCGCGGGCGCCGTGGCACGATGAGGTTATGCGGATCAGCGGCGTTGCCTCGACCGACCTATTCGCCGGGACCGCCAGCCGGCCGCTGCAGCTCGTCCGGGTGACCCTGGCCAACGACGGCGCCGGGCTGATCAGGCCCGGCGGCGGCCCGGTCACCGTCCGGGTCGAGGGGCCTGGCGTCAGCACGCCGCGGCCGGTCAGCGTCACGGTGCCCGATTCCGGCGGGGATCTGGCCGCCGAGGTGCCGGTCGCGGTCGCCGCCCCGCACGGCCCCGGCGCCACGCTGTCGGTCACGGCGATCGCCGAGACCGGCTCCGGCGGGACCGGCTCCGGCAGGACCGCCTCCGTCCGCGCGGAACTGGCCGGCCAGATCACCGTGGCCGAGCCCGGCTGGACCATGTGGATGGTCAGCCACTTCCACTACGACCCGGTCTGGTGGAACACCCAGGGCCAGTTCACCGAGACCCGGTTGCTGCTGCCGGACTCCGCGGGCGCCCTGCCGGACGTCAGGACCGCGTTCGAGCTGGTCAGGCTGCACCTGGAAGAGGCGAGGCGGGATCCGGACTACAAGTTCGTGCTCGCCGAGATCGACTACCTGAAGCCGCACTTCGACGCGCACCCAGAAGACCGGGAGGATCTGCTCGGCTTCCTCGCGAGCGGCCGGATCGAGATTGTCGGCGGCAGCTACAACGAGCCGAACACCAACCTGACCTCGGCTGAGTCAACCATCCGCAACGCCATCTACGGGCTCGGCTACCAGCGCGACGTGCTCGGCGCGCGGCCGTCGGCTGCCTGGATGCTGGACGCGTTCGGGCACGATCCCGGCTACCCGGGAATCATGGCGGCGGCCGGCCTGACCGAGTCGGGCTGGGCCAGGGGCCCGTTCCACCAGTGGGGGCCGGACCGCAGCGTCGGCGACAACACCCGCATGCAGTTCGCCAGCGAGTTCGAGTGGATCTCGCCGGACGGCGCCGGCCTGCTCACCGCCTACATGCCGAACCACTACGGAGCCGGCTGGGTCACCCAGGACGCGCCTGACCTGGCCGCGGCCGAGCGCGCCGCTTACGGCCAGTTCGCCCTGCTCGCGCCAGTCGCGGCGACCCGCAACGTGCTGCTGCCCGTCGGCGCCGACCACGTGATCCCGTCCCGCTGGGCCACCGCGATCCACCGGGACTGGAACTCGCGCTACGTCTGGCCCAGGTTCGTGACCGCCGTGCCGGGCGAGTTCTTCGCGGCCGTGCGCGCGGACGCGGAGCGGCGGGACGTGTGGATCACCCCGCAGACCAGGGACATGAACCCGGTCTATCCCGGCAAGGACGTCTCCTACATCGACACCAAGCAGGGCCAGCGGGCCGCCGAGGCGGCGGTGGAGGACGGCGAGCGGCTCGCCACGCTCGCCTGGCTGGCGGGCGCGGACTACCCGGCCGAGGGGCTGGATAAGGCCTGGCGGCAGCTGGCGTTCGGTGCGCACCACGACGCGATCACCGGCACCGAGGGCGACCAGGTCTACCTGGACCTGACAGCCGGCTGGCGGGAGGCCTACCAGCGCGGCGCAGACGCTCGCGACGACGCGGCGGGCCACCTGGCCGGCCTGGCCCGCACACTCCCGGGGGCCGGTGTCGCGGCGGAGCGGGCCGTCGTCGTGTTCAACACGCTGTCGGCCGCGAGATCCGGTATGGCCCGGATCACCCTGGACTTCGCCGAGCCCGGGACACCGTGGATCGGCCTGGCCGACGAGGCCGGCACCGCAGTCGCGTTCCTCGCCGAGGGGGTGCGGCGGCACGGCGACGGCACGCTTGCCGCGCTGACGCTGACCTTCCGGGCGGCCCTCGTGCCGGCGCTCGGCTACCGGACCTACTGGGTAACGGCCCCGGCAACGGCGCCGGCGCCGCCCCCGGCTGGGCTGGCCGGATGGGAGCGGCAGGCCGGGCTGGCGATCGAGAACGAGGCGTTCCTGGTCGAGGCCGACCCGGCACGGGGCGGCACGCTGAGCCGGATCCTGGACAAGCGCTCGGGCACCGAGTTGCTGTCCGGCCAGGGCAACGAACTGGTCATCCAGCCCGAGTACGACTACCACCCGAAGTGGAACGAGGGCCCGTGGCTGCTCTGCCCGAAGGGCCCGGGGACCGGCTCGGCCGGCCTGCGCGCCCGGGTGCGGGCCGAGCGCTGCCCGGTCGGCGCCCGGCTGGTGGCCGAGTTCGCGTTCGATGACCTGCGGGTCACCCAGGAGATCCTGCTGTGGGACGGCGCCGAACGGGTCGAGTTCCGCACCCACGTGGACGGCTCGGTCGGCAGCGACCGGCTGCTGCGTGTTCGCTTCCCCGCCCGGGTCCCCGGCGCGCTGCCCGTCTGCCAGACCGCGGTGTCGGTGATCGGCCGCTCGTTCGGCGCTGCCGGCGCCGACGTCGCGGATCACTGGTACACCCTCGACAACCCCGCGCATGAATGGTTCGGCCTGTCCTCGGCCGCCAGGGTGCGGCTGACCGCGCCCTCCGGCAGGCGGCTGACCTGCGCGATCGGAGTCGCCGAGGTGATATCGCCCAGGATTTCGAACGGATTGCGGATGGCCACTCGGGCCTTGCTGGCTGCTCTGGCCAGCCAGGGAGTCACGGCGACCTGCTCGCGGCCGGACGGCCCGCGGTACGGCTCGATCGACCTGGACTCGAACCTGCCCGACGTGCGGATCGCGCTCGGCGGCCCGGAGCAGAACCCGTTCGCCGCCGAGGTCCTGGCGGCGGCCGGCCAGGCTGCCAGAAGGCAGCTGGCCGCGCAGCTCGCGGCGGGCGGCGTCGCACGGCTCTGGGTGCCGGCCACGATCAGCCGCGAGCGGGCGTTCGGCCCCGGCGCTGATGTCCGCGGCGCCCGCGCGCTGCCCGTCCTGATCGTGGCCGGCGACGACCTGGCGGCCGCGATCGGCGCCGTCACCGCTGACCTGGCCGACGCCGTGATCGAGGTCGCCGTGGCCGAGGTCGCCGTGGCCGAGGTCGCCGTGGCCGAGGTCGCCGTGGCCGAGGTCGCCGTGGCCGAGGTCGCCGTGGCCGAGTGGACGGCCGGACTTGGCGGGGCTGCCGGACTTGACGGGGCCGCGCTTGATGAGGCCGCCGGGTCTGGTTTCCCGGACGTTCCCGACCTGGCGGGCCGCTCGGTGGCGCTGCTCAACCGCGGTACCCCGGGCAGCCTGGTGACGCCGGACGGCACGCTGAACATCTCGCTGATGCGCTCGTGCAGCGGCTGGCCCTGCGGGGTCTGGATCGACGGGGAGGCGCGCACGGCGCCGGACGGCACGAGCTTCGCCTGGCAGCACTGGAGCCACACGTTCGAGTACGCGCTGGCCGCCGGGCCCGGTGACTGGCGGTCGGCGGGCTTCCCGCTGGCCGGCCTCGACTACAACCGTGACCTGCTGGCTTATCACGCCGGGCTGCACGACGGCCTGCTGCCCGCGACGGTAAGCCTGGCGTCTGCCGAGCCGGCCACCGCCGCGCTCACCGCGCTTAAGCCGCGCGGAAACCCGCTCGCGTCCGGCAGGCCGGCCACGCCGCGCCGCGAGGATGGGGTGACGCTGCGGCTGCGCGACGTCTCCGGCCAGGCAGTCCCGACGGCCGCGCTCGTGCGGCTGCTGCCCGGCCTGGCGTCCGCGAGCCTGACCGGCCCGGTCGATGAGACCGGCGGCAAGCCGCTGCCGGTGCGGGACGGCGCGGTCCGTGCGCGGCTTCCCGCCGCTGGCATGGTGACTCTGGGCCTGGTGCCCGAGCCATGGCCGGCCGCCCGCCCGCAGGCCGTGAGCGAGCAGCCCGCAGTCACCATGGCGGTTCCCGTGCCCGGTGAGATGGGCGCGCCCGGGGGGCTGGCCGCGTCCGGGGAGCCCGCCCAGCCCGTGTACACCCGTTACTGGCTGCACGGCAAGGGACCCGCACCGGCGGGAAACCTGCCCGTCGCCGTGCACCTGTCCGCCGGAAGGCCGGCCAGCGCCGGCGGCGGGGCACCCGGGGATGCTGGCCGGGGCCATGAGAGCTCGCCTGGCCAGGGCGAGAGCTCGCCTGGCGAGGGGGCAAGGCTCGCGCTGGCCGGGCCGGGCGGCCCGCCCGGCGCGCTGCGGCTGACCGTTGCCTGCGGCCCGGAGCCAGCAGCCGGCTGGGTAGATCTTGACGTGCCGTCCGGGCTCGCCGCCGATCCGGCCGGCCCGCTCCGCTATGACCTGCCGGCTCGCGGGCACGTGAGCTGGGAGCTGGCGGTGCGGGCGCTGCCCGGCGCGGCAGGCCGCTACTTCCTGGCGGCCAGGATCAGCGACGGCGCAGGCCAGCTTCTGGAGGACGCGGCGCTGGTCACCGCGGGCGAGCCCGCCGCGCCATCGCCCAGCCTGCCCGCCGATGAGTTCATTGACCGCTACCTCGCGGACCAGCTGGCGGCCACGGCGGAGCTGGAGATCAGCCTGTCGGCCCGCGAGATCGTCCTCGCGCCCGGCGGCCACGCCATCGTGGCGGTTCGCCTGGCGAACAGCACTGCGTCGCAGCTCAGGGGCGAGGCGCAGCTGGTGTCCCCGGCGGGCAGCTGGGACAGCGCCGGGCCATGGACGCGCGGTTTCGCCGTCGGCCCCGGCGAAGCCGTGACCTTGCCCTACTCGGTAACCGCGGCCGCCAGCGCGCGTCCCGGCCAGGCATGGTGGGTACTGATAAAGGTGATGTATTTCGGCCGGGTGCGCTACACCGAGGCGATCGCGTGCTCCGTCGCCGACGGGCCGGAAGGTCGGGCACCGGGCCTTCCCGCGTCAGCCGCAGTTCCCGCCGCTGCCCCAGTCCCCTCATCCGGCCCAGTCCCCTCATCCGGCCCAGTCCCCTCATCCGGCCCAGTCCCAGCATCCGGCCCAGTCCCCGCATCCGGCCCAGAAAGACGATGACGACCGGCATCGCGATCGGCGCGGGCAATCTTCCCGCGGAGCCGAACAGCTTCATCGGCCGCGAGCAGGATCTGGCCGAGCTCACCCTGCTACTTGGCGATGTTCGCGCGGTGACCCTGTGCGGGCCGGGCGGCATCGGCAAGACGCGGCTGGCACTGCGGCTTGCGCGCGCGCTCCTGCCCGGCTTTCCCGACGGGGCGTGGCTGGTCGAGCTTGGTGACACTGCCGATCCCGCACTGGTACCGCGCCGGGTTGCGGCTGCGCTGGGCATCAGGGAAGAGCCAGGCCGCCCGCTCACCGAGACGCTGGCCGGCGCTCTCCGGTCGCGGCGCATGGTGCTGATCATCGACACCTGCGAGCATGTGCTGGACGCCTGCGCCGCCCTGGTACGGCGGCTGCTTGACGGCTGCCCCTCGCTGCGGCTGATAGCGACCAGCCGGCAGCCGCTGCGGGTGCCCGGCGAGACAGCCTGGCGGGTCCGTCCGCTCGCGCTGCCCGCGCAGCCCGCCGGGCTGTCAGACCGGGACCTGGCCGGACATGAGGCGATCCGGCTGTTCGCCGAGCGGGCCGCTGCCGTCCGGCCAGGATTTGCGCTCGGCAGGGACAACACCGCGGCGGCCGTCCGCCTGTGCCGGACGCTGGACGGGATCCCGCTGGCCATCGAGCTGGCGGCGGCGCGGGTCCGGGCGCTGTCGGTGGAGCAGATCGCGGGCCGCATCGGCGACCGGTTCCGGCTGCTGGCATCGGGCGACCGGACTGCCCCGCCGCGGCAGCAGACGCTGCGGGCTACCGTGGACTGGAGCTACGAGCTGCTCACCGGACCCGAGCAGGTGCTGCTGCGCAGGCTTTCCGTCTTCGCCGGCTGGAACCTGGACATGGCCGAGCAGATCTGTGCCGACGGCGAGATCTCCGCGCCTGCGGTCCTCGGGCTGCTGGCCGCGCTTATTGACAAGTCGCTGGTCACGCTCGACGCCGAGGTGGACGGCGCCGCCCGCTACCGGCTGCTGGACACGATCAGGGAGTACGCTGCCGCCCGGCTGGCCGCCTCCGGCGAGGCGACCGCCGTCCGTATCCGGCACCGGGACTACCTGCTGAACCTGGTGGAATCCGCTGCGGCGGTCGCGTTCCTGCGCGGCGATCCGCCATGGCCGGATCGGGTCGCAATGTACCGGCGCGTGCACGCGGAGCGGGCCAACTTCGAGGCCGCGCTCACCGTCTCGCTGGAACGCCGCGAGGCCGCCGAGGGACTGCGGCTCTGCACCGCGCTGCGCAGCCCGTGGGTCGCCTACGGTGACGTCAGCGCAGGCGCCGGCTGGTTCGATCGTTTTCTGGAGCTGGCGGCTGGAGTGCGGCCGGCCACCATGGCCCGTGCCCGGATCTGCAGGGCGGAGCTCGCCTTCGAGCAGCAGGACTACGCCGCGGCGGCACAGGCCGCCCGCGCGGGCATCGAGCTCTGCGGGTCATCCGGCGGCGCTGGCGAGCCCGCCGGGCACCGCGTGCTTGCGCTGGTCAGCTTGCGGGCTGGCCGGCACGACGACGCCCTCCGCCACGCGGAGACAGCCATCACGGCGGCCCGCGCGGCCGAGGATGCCTGGGAGGAGGGGCTGGCGCAGAGCACCAGGGCAGCCGTGCTGGCACGCCAGGGCAAGCTGAACGAGGCGCGACGGGCGTACGAGATCGCCCTCGACGTGCTCAGGGACAACAACGGCTGGGGCGTGGCGCAGACCCTGTACGGGCTCGGCGCGCTGGCCAGGGCGCGCCGGGATCATGACGCCGCGCTGCGGCACTATGGTGCGGCGTTGGCGCTGTACCGGGCCATCGATGCCCGGCCGGAGATCGCCCGCTGCCTTGCCGGGATCGGCTGGGTGGCGCTCTCCCGCGGCGACCTGGAGCTGGCCAGCTCGAGCCTGTCCGAGAGCATGCGGCTCAGCCTGGCCACCGGCCAGCGGCTGTCGATTGCCCGCGGACTCGAGGCTCTTGCCGCGCTGGCGCTGGCCCGCGGTGATCCGTCAGCTGCACTCCGCCTCGAAGGCGCCTGGCTTGCCGCGGCCGAGGCGGCCGGGGATGTCTTCCTGGCATCCAGGTCTCAGATCGATGCTCTGCACGAGGCCGCGCGCCGACAGCTCAGTCCGGTCGCTGCGGCCGCGGCAGCGGCCGAGGGCAGGGCAATGACCATGCACGAAGCCATCAATTACGGCGCCAGGCCAGCGGGCGCCGGGTCGGCGGGGATTGCCGCGACGGGAGCCGGGACCAGCTTCGCGGGACCGCTGCCCGTCTCTCGCGACGGCGATGGGTCGGTGCTGACCAGGCGGCAGCTCCAGGTCGCCGTCCTGGTCGCGCGCGGGCTCTCCAACCGTGCCATTGCCGACGAGCTCGTCATTAGCCCGGCGACCGCCGCCCGGCACATGGCCAACATCTTCACCAGGCTCGGCCTGAGCTCCCGCGCCCAGGTCGCCGCATGGGCGGCCGGGCGCGAGTCCGGCGAAGTGCCCTGAGCGTGCTAGTGGCCCGCCATCCCGCTGGCCGCCCGGTCCGCCCGGCACCTCATCCGCCGGCACGCGACTCAGGGCCTGCACATCCGCCCGGCCTGCACTGCACATCCACGGCGCCTGGACATCGGACGGGCCTGCATATCTACGGGCCTACACATCCGCGGGGCACACGACTGCATATGGCTATGGCTAATTCTGCGCATGCGCGAGGCGCGTGCCATGCCTACGGTCGTGCTGTGCGCTCCGGCGCACCGTCGGATGACCGGCGAGCGATCGCGCCTCGCGCGGGACCGGACGTCAGGAGGGGGATGGCCGGCCCGCGGGGGGGGCGGGATAGTCCGTGGCGGTAGCTGGCCGCGGGATCGCCTCTGGCGCCCGCCGCTGGCGGTCACCGATTTCGTCATCGTGGAGGATCCGCACGTTCCGCCCGGCCAGATCCTCCACGCTGTTGCGCAACTGCGCTGTTTCGCGCGGGGGACGGGGTTCGAGCAGGCGGATCCGCAGCGGCGCAGTGGTCCTGGCTAGCCGCGGTTGGCCAGGCGGCCGGGCCACCACGCGAAACCTATCTGGAGACCCATCGCCCCGGCTGTTGATGCCGGGTCATGTCGCCGGCCGCGCTGAGTTCCGGGCCAGCGCGCGGCCGATCACCATCCGCAGCACCTGATTGGTGCCCTCCACGATCTGCAGCGCCTTGGCCTCGCGCAAGTAGCGCTCGGCGGGGAAATCCTCTACGTAGCCGTAACCGCCAAGCACCTGCACGGCATCGGTGGCCACCCGCATGGCAGTGTCGCTGGCGAAGAGCTTAGCCATCGCCGCCTGCGTTCCGAATGACAACCCGGCGTCCTTGCGCCGCGCTGCCGCCAGGTACAGGGCCCGGGCCGCCTCGACCGCGGTGGCCATGTCAGCGAGCATGAACGAGATGCCCTGAAAATCGGCGATCGGGCGGCCGAACTGCCGGCGCTCGCGCGCGTAATCGGCGGCGGCGTCGAGCGCGGCCTGGGCCAGGCCGGTGGCGCACGCGGCGATGCCGAGCCGGCCCTCGTCAAGCGCGGCGAGCGCGATGCCGAATCCCCTGCCTTCCTCGCCAATCAGGTTACCGGCCGGCACCCGGGCCGACTCGAAGATCATGTGCGCAGTCACCGACGCCCGCATGCCCATCTTGTGCTCCGCCGCGGCCGCCGACACGCCCGGCGTCTCTGCCGGAACGTGCAGGCAGCTGATCCCGCGGGCTGCGCCGGGAGCTTCATGATCACCGGAAGTGCGGGCGAACAGGGTGTAGAAGTCGGCCTGCCCGGCATGCGAGATCCACGCCTTGACGCCGTCGATCACGTAGTCCCCGTCGCGGGCCACCGCGCGCGTCCGCAGAGCCGCGGCGTCCGAGCCGCTCTGCGGCTCGGACAGGCAGTAGGCGCCGAGCAGGCCGCCGCCCAGCATCGACGGCAGCCAGCGCTGCTGCTGCTCGCTCGTGCCGGCGGCGGCCAGCGGGAAGCAGGTCAGGGTATGCACGCTCAT
>JBEKFH010000057.1:0-17018 GCA_050013415.1 Streptosporangiaceae bacterium
CCGGGTTCGGGGTCTCGAACGTCTTGCCCGACGCCGCGTCCGCCCACTGCCCGTTGATGAACAGCTGACGCGGTACGCCGATGAACTCTTCGACAGTCCGGTCCAGTGTCACAGTCATGAATTGGTCCATCTCCCTTGGCTACGAGCCGCTGGCAGCCGCCGGTAGCGGCCGCCAGCAACTCGTGCGCGTATGTCTACGTTGTATGTCTACGTTGTGACTCTACATCGTAGAATGATGGGATTAACAGACCATCACGTGTACTTTCTGCCAGCCGGGCTAGCCGATCCTGGCCGGGACCTCCCGCGCCAGGCCCTGCGGGCCCGCGGCGGGCATGGGGTCCCATGGCTCGTGGATTCGGCTCATCAGGGGTGAGGAGATCATGAAGTCCGCCGTCGCCCGGTTGCAGGCGACCGGGATGTTGCAGACCACCGCGACCCGCAGCAGGGCCTTGACGTCGGGGTCGTGCGGGTGCGGCTCCAGCGGGTCCCAGAAGAAGATGAGCAGGTCGATCTCGCCTTCGGCGATCCGGGCGCCGATCTGCTGGTCGCCGCCGAACGGGCCGCTGCGGAAGCAGGTGACGGGCAGGCCGAGCTCGTCCTGCAGCAGCCGGCCGGTGGTGGCGGTGGCGAACAGCTCATGGCCGGCCAGCAGGGCCAGGTTGTAATCAGCCCATTCGAGCATGTCCTGCTTCTTGTTGTCGTGCGCGATCAGGGCGATCCGCCGCCCTTTCAGCGCGGGCACGTCGTTAGCCATGGTGAATCCTCTCGAACGCTTGGTGGTGTCCCCGCGAGCCGGCTCCGCCGCCTCGTCATCCCCGTCCGCGGCACCGGTCCCACCCGATTGGCCCGGCAGACCTTCAGCCCGGCCGGCCGAGGCCAGGCGGAAAACCGCCGACCACTGCCCCGCTCTAGCTGTAACTCTGGCCGGCCCGGATGTCATCCCGGCTAAATCCTCGTGTCGTTCTCCTGAGAGCTTGCTGCCGGCGCGGCAGGCCGGCCCGGAGTTCGGCTTGGCACCCCTTACCGGGTGGAAGGTGCGTTCCGGCGGCGGTTCCAATGGCGTCGTTGGGACTCCACTGCAGAAACAGCGACAGTGGAGGGACAACCACGCTGAATCAGCTACCCGCAACCCGCATCCGCGACGTCAGGCCAGCGCCGTCAGGCCAGCGCCGTCAGGCCAGCGCCGTCAGGCCAGCGCCGTCAGGCCAGCGCCGTCAGGCCAGCGCCGTCAGGCCAGCGAGGTCAGGTCGCCTTGCCGGTGAGCACGACCTCCAGGGTGTGGGTGCCCTTCAGGTCGCGCCAGGTGAGCTCGTAGTGGGCTCTGAACGTGCCTGCCTTCGTCGGGGTGAAGGTCACCGGGAGCCTGAGGTCGTAGCTCGGGTTGAACGGCAGGTCCTTCTCCGCCTGCAGCGGCGCGGTGAACGGGGCGGGCAGCGCGGCCGTGCCCTGCACCGTGGCCAGCGTGTTCCCGCTGTTGGTCACCTCCACCTGCACGGTCGCCTTCTTGCCCACGGGGATGGTGCCGAAGTCAACGACCGGCTTGGCCGCGGTCAGCTTGCTGACCGCGGCCGTGCCGATCCCGGACAGGGTGACCGTGGTGCGCTGCCCGGCGCTGCCGGTGACCGTGAACGAGCCGGTGGCGGTCCCGGCCCCGGTCGGCGCGTACGTGACCTGAACGGGGATCGACTTGCCCGGCAGGATCCGGGTGCCGATGCTGGGCAGGCCCGAGACGCTGAACGGGGCTGACGGAGGCCGGACGGAGGTCACGGTGTCGGGCGTGGTGCCGTAGTTGGTGATATCGACGATTTGCGGAATGGAGATGCCGACCGGCACGTCGGTGACCCCCTGGTCGGGGGCCAGCGGGAAGGCAATCGCGCTCGGCAGCGCGTTCAGCCCGGCCTGCATGCCGTTGCCGGTCAGCGGCACGCTCATCGCCGGGAACTTCGCGGACCGGGTGGTGAAGGACAGCGTGCCGTCGACACCGCCGGCGGCCAACGGCGCGAACGCCACCGACACGCTGAGCTTGTCGCCAGCGGCCAGCGTGACCGGGAATTTAACCAGGGACGCGTGGCCGCCCTTCGGGGTCTCGGTCACCCGGCCCGCAGTGAACTGAGCCCCGGCACTTGCCGAGCTTGAGGCACTGGCCGAGCTTGACGTGCTGAGCGCGGCGGGCGAGCTCGAGGCGGCGGTGAGCGCGTTCGAGGCACCGGTGGCCGCCGTCACGCCGGTCACGGTGACGGCCTTCCTGGCGATGACGCTGACCGTCCTGCTGGCGGTCGAGCCGATCCCGGCCTGCCCGAATTCGGCCGTGGTGCCGGTGAGCGGGGCAGTGGCCGGCGGAGCGCCGAACCCGTACACGTTGCCGTCCCTGGTGCCCACGTAGACGTCCCCGTTGCTGGTCGCCGGGACGGTGAACTTCCCGGCGGTGCCGATCGGCGCGCTGAAGATCGGCGAGAGCGTGCACTGCGCGGCCGACGAGCAGCCGGTCAGGGCGGTCGACGACACGTCGTACGCCTCAAGCTCGCCACTCGCGCCGGCCTGGTTCGCTGCGTACACCTCCCACACCACCGCGGACGTCGCGTCGGTCCCGTCCGAGGTCACCGTCGGCGACCCGGAGGTGTACCCGAACGCGAGCGAGCTGTTGGCCACGTCGGAAAGGGACGGCGCCCCGGTGGCGCTGACCTGGAACTGGAAAACCCGCAGCGGCTCGTTCATGGCGACGTAGTACAGGAAGTCGTTGGCGGTGGTGTCGTTGGCCGCGGTCAGCGGATTGGTGTCCGCGAAAACGGCAGGGTGGCCCCACTGGCCGCCGTAGGACGCGGTCGAGCTGAGCACCCCGCCCTTGTCGCGGCCGCCCAGCTTGCTGGCGTTCAGCAGGTAGATCTTGCCGTCCTTGCCGGCCTGGACCACCACGTTCGGGTAGGACGTGGTGCCGCTGGTGCCGAACGGCAGCCCGACCGGCCCGCCGGAGCCGTAGTCGCGGTCGGCCGCGTCCAGGGCCGGCGCGTTGGACGGGCTGAAGAAGTCCTGGGCGGTCAGCGACCCGTTGGCGTTCACGCCCAGCTGGATCACCGACTCGGCCAGCTGCCCGGGCGGCGCGGTGCCCTTGCCGGGCGGCGGCGAGATGCCGTTGCCCGAGGTGACGATGATCTGGCCGGGGACGTCGGACATCACGCCGCCGCCGCCCTGCCAGATGCCCGCCTCGTTGTCGCTCACGCCGGACTCGTCGGTCCACAGCGTCGTCGCCTGGGTGGCGACGTTCACCCCGGAGACGAAGCCGGCATAGGGCTGGTGGTCGCAGCGCGAGCCGAACGCGGCGTAGACCCACCCGTTCATTAGCAGCAGGCCGGGCCGCTCAAGCTGCTGGGCGGAGTCAAACGTGATGTTCGGGTCGTTGCTCGGCGCCCCGCCGATCGGCACCTGCTCGATGATGGCCCCGGTCACCGGGTCCACCCCGAACAGGCTGGTCCCCGGGGTCTTGCCCTTCGTCCCCCCGAGGGTCTGGGCGAACATGTACACCGCCCCGTCGCCCACCCCGCCCGCCGGCGGGTCATAGACGGGGGTGCCGGTCACCCCGATGTCGGGGGTCAGGTCGCCGCAGCTCTTGGTCTGGTAGGGCGTGCCGAGCGAGGTCGTCCACTCGATCGCGCCGGTGGCGGCGTTCAGCCCGTACACGTAGTCGTTCTCCGTCGCGACGATCACCGTCGACCCGACCACCAGCGGCTCCGCGTACACCTGGCCGTCCACCGGGGTCATGAACAGCTGCGTGAAGGACGCCACGTCGGCCGCGGTCATGGCGGTCTCGCCCGGGTCCCAGCCGGTGCGCAGGCTGTCCTCGGAGACGGTGTCCACGTCGGAGCGGATGGCGGCGTGCGCGCCCGAGCGCGCGGCCGCGTGCGGGCCGCTGACCATGGCGCCGGCCATGCTGGGCACGGCGGCGAGCACCAGCGCGAGCCCGGCCGCTGCTGTGAGCGGCCCGGCGAGGCGGTGCCGCGAGCGTGGGAGCGCGGGACGGCGCATGGGGGGATCCTCCCGTTAGGCATACCGAGGGGCGCACACCACCGCGGCGGCCAGGAGGCGACGGGCAGGCGGGGCGCCTGGGCCGGGGAGTGCCCTGAGCTGCCAGGGAGGCATGCACTGATAGAGACGTGCTACGGATGGTACGGGATGACATAACCGATTACGTCTTCATACCTGATTTGTAGGCATTGCCGCGCGGTTAGCCGCGGCCGGCCTCTGCTGCCGGCATTCAGCCCTCAGAGCACGTTCAGAAGGAACGCTGAGTACGTTCTTAGCCTGAGCGAGAACGCTGGATCCTGCCGGGCCAGATGCCGGCGGACGCAATCGGGTCTTCAGCCGCTAACCGGGAGGTATCACCATGTCGTCACGCGGTCCGCGGCGCTTGCTGCGGTGGGTGATCGCGGCTGCCGTCGTGGTCGTGGTGCTCGCGGTGGCCGGCCCCTACGTCTACTTCCACTTCGTGGAAGGCAGCACCCCGGCGCCGCTCAGCCTGAAGCCGGACGCCAGCCAGAGCGCCAGCGCCGGCTCGACCCAGGGCGACTCGGATTCGGTCGCGGGCTCCTGGACGGCCGGCTCCGGCTCCACGGTCGGGTACCGGGTCCAGGAGGTCCTGTTCGGCCAGGCGCACACGGCCGTCGGCCGGAGCAGCTCGGTGACCGGCGCGATGACGATCACCGGAAAGACCGTGCGGACGGCCAGCTTCAGCGTCGAGATGGCCACGATCCACACCGACTCCAGCCAGCGTGACGCGCAGTTCGACGGACGGATCATGGACGTGGCCGCCTACCCCAAGGGCACCTTCAC
Organism: Streptosporangiaceae bacterium; assembly: GCA_050013415.1. GTDB lineage: Bacteria > Actinomycetota > Actinomycetes > Streptosporangiales > Streptosporangiaceae > Palsa-506. Next base: position 4,825 of record JBEKFH010000057.1, read on the forward strand.
CCTCAGCAGGCCCGTCAGCCTGGCGCCGCTGCCGGCCGTCGGGGCGGTGCGGACCTACACGGTGACCGGCAAGCTCGCCCTGCACGGCACGACCCGGACGGTGACCTTCCCGCTGACGGCGGAGCGCACGGCGAGCCGGATCGAGGTGGCCGGCTCGATTCCCGTGCTTTTCTCGAAATGGAACATCCCGAACCCCAGTTTCACCGGCTTCGTCACCACCCAGAATCACGGCATCCTGGAGTTCCTGCTCGACTTCACCCGCGGCTGACCACCGCGGGCACCCCTGGCGACGTGATCGCGGGCGGCCTGGCGACGTGATCAGATAGGGCGGATGTCCTCACTCCCGGTCGCGCGAGGCAGCGCTGCGGGCTCCCGTCTCCGGCCGGCGCTCGCGGTGGCCTTTGCGTGCTTCGTCGGCATCGGCATGTACGACGGCGCGCTGGGGACCGCGTGGCCGTCGATCCGCCACTCCCTCGGCCTCCCGATCGGCGACCTCGGCCTCATCCAGCTAGCGGGAATCACCGGCTTCCTCTGCTCGAGCTCGGTCTCCGGCAGGTTCAGCGCCCGGGCGGGGCGGGCGGCGGCGCTGGCCGGCTCCGCGGGCATTGCCGCCGTTGCCCTCGCGGCGTACGCGGCTGCGCCCGACGTCGCGGTCCTGCTGCTCGCGGCCGCCGTGATCGGCGTCGCGGCCGGCCAGCTCGAGCCGGGGATCCAGTCTCATCTCGCGCTCACCGCGAGCCCGCGGAGCATGAACCTGCTGCACGCCTGCTACGGGATCGGCGCCACGACCGGGCCGCTGCTGATCACCGGGCTGCTCGTGCTCGGCTGGAGCTGGCGGCTCGCCTACATAGTGATCATCGGGGTGCAGCTCGGGGTGCTCATCGCGGTGCTGCGCCATCGCGCCGATTTCAACGCGAGCACCCCGGCCAGGGAGCCCTTCAGGGCGCGCAGCCGCCGCCTGGCGGCCGCCGCGGGCGAGGCCGCGGCACCGCTCTCCCGGGCCGCCGTCGCCATGGCCCTGCTGCTTTTCTTCGTCTACTGCGGGGTCGAGATGGGCACCGGGCAGTGGGCCTTTACCTTCTTCACCGTCGCCCGCCACCTCGCGCCCGGGCTGGCCGGGCTCATCGTGGCCGGCTACTGGGCGAGCCTCACGCTGATGCGCCTCGTCACCGCCGCCGTCGGGAGCCGCATCTCGCCCGACCTGCTGCTGGCCGTCAGCGCCGGCGGGGCGGTAGCCGGCGAGGGGCTCATGCTCTGGGAGCCGGTCACCGCCGTCGGGGCGGCCGGCTTCCTCATCATCGGCGCATCGCTCGCGCCGGCCTTCCCGCTGATGATGAGCAGGACCGCGTCATGGGCGGGAACCCGGCGGGTCTCGGCGGCCATCGGCTGGCAGTCCGCTGCGGCCGCCATCGGCGTGGCCGTCCCGAGTGCGCTGGCGGGCCTGCTGATCGACCATTTCGGGCTGGGCGCCCTGATGCCCTACCTGTTCGCCCTCAGCGGGCTGTTCCTCGTGCTCCAGCTCGCGGCACTCCGGATCCTGGTGCCGCGAGGGCGGCGATGACCAGCAGGCCGGCCCGGGGCTGCCTGGCTCCCGGGCTGCCTGGCTCCCGGGCTGCCTGGCTCCCGGGCTGCCTGGCTGCCGGGACCGCCGTGGCCTACAGCAGGGTGTCCGCCCAGTCGCTGAGCTGGCGGAGCGTGCGTACCTCGGTGACGGTGTCGCAGTCGGGCTCGTACTCGCCCATGCGCGAGTCGGCGGCGTCCCAGTCTGCCGCGGGCTCCGGGTTCAGCCAGTGCACGGCACGGACCCTGCGGTGCAGGTCGCGCAGTAGATCCGGCCGGGCCGGCCGGTAATTGGTCCGCGCGTCCCCGCAGATGATCAGCACCGAGTCCTGCGTTATGTCGCCGGAGTACTCCGCCAGGAAGTGCCGGAGCACGGCGCCGTAGTCGCTGTGCCCGTCACCGCGGACGACTCCGGGGCGCGACAGCAGCAGCCGGGTGTCGATGACCCCCGGGCTGGACTCCACCAGGTCGGTGACCTCGGCCAGCCCGTCAATGAAGACGAAGGACCGCAGCGCGGGCAGCTCCGCGTGCAGCGCGTGCATGAGGGACAGGGTGAACTTCGCGAACTCGGCAACCGACCCTGACACGTCGCACATCAGCAGCAGCCGGGGGCGGGAACGGTGCCGGTGCCGCCAGGCCGGATCCAGCGGCACCCCCCCGGCGGCGACGGCCCGGCGCATCGTCCTGCGCACGTCCAGCCTGCCGGAGCTGTGTCTCCGGCGGCGGCGGCGCGCTGCCGCGGCGAGCCGCCGCGCCAGCGGCCGGACCGTCTCCCGCATGGCCGCTAGCTCCGCCGGGCCCGCGCGGAGGAACTCGGTGTCCAGCACCGAGTCGCGGAGCTGCCCGAGCGACGGCCCGGCGCCGCCCGCGGCCGCGAGGCGCCCGCGCAGCTGAGCGGCGATCTCCGCGCGGAGATCCTCCAGGCGCTCGTTCTGCTCGATGGCGGCCAGCCGCCTGCCGAGCGGGCCCGGCGCCGACTGGAGGTCCAGCCGCATGGCCCGCTGCAGCAGCGAGCTGACGTCGAGCTGGCGCATGACCCGGTACTGGTAATAGCGCTGCGACCCGTCCGCCTGGGCGCCGAGCCCGGCGAACGCGGTGACCGCCTCGCCGGCCAGCGAGGCAAGATCGGCGCCCTGCTCGCCCCGCAGCGCGGCCACCATGCGGTCCAGCAGGTCCTGCCGGGCGAGCCTGTCCCCACCGCCGGGCTCGGCGGCGGCCCCGCCGCCCGCGAGCCAGTCGTCAGCGGGCCGGTCGTCGGCCGTGCCCGGCTCGCTGACCGGGAACAGCAGATCGAAGGCGGCCCCGAAGGTGGCGACGTCAGCCGCCCGCTTCACCATCGTGATCTGCAGCAGGCGGCGCAGCCGGTCCCGGTCGACGAGATCGGCATCGCGGATGGCGCGCAGGGCATCGGTCAGCTCGACGATGGAGACGTCCACGCCCAGCCAGCGCAGCTTGCGGGCGAACTCGACGATGCCGTCGAGCAGCGCGCCCGCGAGCAGGGTCGTCTGCTCGCCGTCCCCGGGGCTAGCATGCACGACCATGAGCGACAGGGTAGGGCCAGCCGGCTCGCCCCGGCCAGCGCCCCGGGCAGCGCCCCGGGCAGCGCCCCGGGCAGCGCCCCGGGCAGCGCCCGGGACCGGCGGGGAGACCGGGACCGGCGGGGAGTCGCCCCGATGACCGGCGGGGGATCGGCCCCGATGACCGGCGGGGGAATCGGCGGGGGACCTGGCCTGAGCGTGGTGCTGGACGGGCGCTTCGACGCTGCCCGCTCCGCCGAGGTCGCCCGGCTGATCGCGAGGCTCGGCCTGGACGGGGTGTGGCTGCGCCAGCCGGCGCTGACCGGGCCGGGGCCGGCGGACCCGGCCGCGCTGCTCGCCCGGCTGCGCGCCGAAGCCGCCCCGGCGCGGGCGGGCATGATCGTGGACACCGACGCGGCCGGCGCCAGCCTCGCCGACGCCCTCGCGCGGGCGGAACCAGAGGGCGCCGCGGCACCCAGGGCACTGCGTATCGCCCTTACCGGGAGCCTGGCGGGCCAGGTCAGGTGGCTCGGCCTGATCGGGGACCGGCCCCAGCTCCGCGCAGAGATCGCGCTGCCCGCCGCGGCCGGCCAGGCGCGCGCAGCGATGCCCCAGGAAGCCCCGGAAGCCCCGGAAGACCCGGGGGTCCGCGGGGCCGTGCTCGTGCCGTTTGCCGCCGGGCGTGACCTGGACCAGGCCATCACGGACGCCGCGGGCCTGGCCGCCGGCCTGCCGGTGCTCGCCGAGGTCGCCGTCTCGGTCGGCAGGACCACGGCGGAGGCGCGCGCCCGGGCCGATGCGGAGGACCTCTTCGCCGTGGTCGGCCAACCCGCCCTGGGCGGGCTGTTCGGGACCCTGGAGGAGTGCCAGGCGGGCGCCGCGCGGCTGGCCCACGCTGGCGCCACTGAACTGGTCTGCTACCTCCCGCACGCCGGGGATCTGGCGGATGTCCTCGCCCAGCTGCGGGCCATCGCGGTCGGCGCGGGCATGCTGCGGCCAGGTGAGCCGCCTTCCCCGCCGCCTCCCCCGCCGGTCGGCTGGGGCGGCCGCCGGGCGGTGCCCTGAAAAGGCCGCCCCGTGCGGTGCCCTGAAAAGGCCGCCCCGTGCGGCCGCCCGGGCGGTGAGGTGAGAGCTGGTCAGCAGCCCCCGCGTCGCGCGGCGCGCGCGGCCCGGGCGCGCGGCGCGCGAGGCCTGGCGCGCGGTGCGCTGCGCCCGGCGGGCCGCGCCGGCTCATCCTTGACGTACCTGCCGATCGGGACAAGACTATGTTGCCACACGAACAAATGTCCGCATAGTGAACCTGGGGCGACTGTGACCTACGTGACACGTCTGGCTTCGCTGGACGCCTACGACAAGGGCGGCGTCGAGGTCATCGACGACGACCCGAAGAACTACGCCTTCTCCAACATCTTCGAGGTCGCGTCGCACGCCAGGCCGTTCGAGCTGATCGCGGTGGCGAAGAACTTCGAGTACGTGCTCGAGGCGGTCCGCGTCGAGGGCACGTCGGGCTGGCGCGCGTGCAGCCACGACCAGAGCGCGCTGGTCATGGACGGCGAGGTGGAGTTCACCCTGCGGACCCTGGGCGACGGGCAGTCCCTGCCGGCCAGCGGCTCGGTCAGCGTCCCGGACGAGGCAGCGGAGACCCTGATGGGCCGGGTGGTCGCGCGGCGCGGCCACCTGACCCTGTTGCCGGCCGGCCGGGCGTACCGCTACGCGTCCGCCCGCCCCGCCGTGCTCCTGATCCAGACCGTCGAGGGCGCGGAAACCCAGTTCCGCTGGGCCGAGATCTGCCAGACGGCGTGACCGCTTCGCTTGGGAGGACGCTCCGATGACCACCTCAGACACCCAGACGCCCACGAGCGTGCGCGAGCCGAACGAGTTCGGCTACCGCGGCTTTACCCTCGGCGAGTTCGTGTTCAGCAGGGACGAGTACTTCGCGTACGTCACCTGGCCCACCGGCCGGCACGTGATGAGCGCTGACGCCTTCCTCCGCGCGATGCAGCGCGACGTGGCATGGGAGTTCTTCTACGGCATCGTCAACTTCGACGGCGTGCTGGGCACCATGAACCATTACGGGACGGTCGACCTCTTCGCCGGCCGGTACAACGATGCCTTCCGCAAGGCGGAACTCGATCATGTCGAGACGATCGACACCGCGATCATCCGCGATGTCTTCGCGGCGATCCTGGCCGACTGGACCAACGCGAGCTTCGATCCGTTCGCCAGCCCCGAGGAGACCGGGTCGGCCTTCGGGCCGAAGAAGGGCGACAACATCGCGGCCATCACCCGGCACCGGGTGACGGCGCGGCGGATGGTGTCCCTGCCGGGCGACGAGCCGCTGCGCGACGACACCAACGGCCACCCGGTCAACCGGATGTTCGCCGACGTGGCGCAGGACGAGCCGGAGGTCCACGCCGAGCCAGGTTTCGAGGACGAGGTCGGGTCGTTCAGCCTGTTCGCCTACCTCTCCCGCTCCCCGGTGACCTGGAACCCGAGCGTGGTGAGCGTCTGCCGGGAATCGCTGTACTGCCCCACCACGGAGGAGTACATCCTGCCGATCATCCACGGCAACGACCGCGCGGAGTGGTTCGTCCAGCTCTCCGACGAGATCATCTGGGATGTCGAGGACCGCGACACCGGGCGCAAGCGCGCCAAGGTCATCATGAAGGCGGGCGACGTGGCGGCCATGCCGTCAGACATCCGCCACCAGGGCTACTCGCCCAAGCGGTCCATGCTGCTGGTCTGGGAGAACGCCAGCCTGAAGATCCCCGAGCTGATCAGCAGCGGCAAGTTCCCGACCCAGCCGGTGGAGTTCTGAGGCGTGCAGACCAGGCTCTACATCGGCGGCGAGTTCGTCGACGGGCTGGCCGGGGGGACCATCGAGGTCATCAACCCGGCCGACGGCACGGTGCTGGCGTCGGTGGCCGAAGCCAGGGCTGAGGACATCGACCGCGCCGTGCTGGCCGCCCGCCGGGCGTTCCCCGGCTGGTCGGCGACGCCGGCCGCCGACCGGGGCAGGCTGCTGCTGGCCCTGGCCGACGCGATCGAGGCCAACGCCGCCGAGCTGGCCCGGCTGGAGTCACTGGACACCGGCCACCCGATCAGGGACAGCAGCCGGCTCGACGTGCCGCGGACGGCCGCCGCCTACCGCTACTTCGGCGGCATCGCCGACAAGCACGAGGGCTCGGTCATCCCGGTGGAGCGCGGCTTCCTCAACTACGTGCTGCGGGAGCCGGTCGGCGTCGCCGGGTCCATCGTGCCGTGGAACTTCCCCCTCATGTTCACCAGCTGGAAGCTCGGCCCGGCCCTGGCCGCGGGCAACACGGCCGTGCTCAAGCCGGCCGAGCTCACCCCGATGAGCAGCCTGCGGCTGGCCGAGATCATCGCCGAGACCGGCTTCCCGCCGGGCGTGGTCAACATCGTGCCCGGCTACGGCCACACCGCGGGGGCACGGCTGGCCGAGCATCCCGGCGTGGCGAAGCTGTCCTTCACCGGCTCCACCCAGACGGGCCGGCGGATCGTGGCGGCGAGCGCGGGGAACCTGAAGAAGCTGCAGCTCGAGCTCGGCGGCAAGGGAGCGAACATCGTCTTCGCCGACGCCGACGTCGCGGCGGCCGTGCGCGGATCCGCGTTCGGGATCTTCCACAACCAGGGGCAGGCCTGCATCGCGGGCTCGCGGCTGCTGCTGCACGAGCGGATTGCCGAGGAGTTCCTCGACGCCTTCCTCGGCGTCGCGTCCGGCATCCGCCTCGGGCACCCGCTCGACCCGGCGACCCAGCTGGGCCCGCTGACCTCCGCCGCGCACCGGGACCGGGTGCTCGGCTACATGAAGGTCGCCGCCGACGAGGGCGGGACCGTGCTGACCGGCGGGGCACCACCCGCCGATCCCGCGCTGGCCGCCGGCTTCTACCTGCAGCCGACCGTGGTGCGCGCGGCACCGGGCGACCGGGTGTGCCAGGAAGAAGTCTTCGGCCCGTTCGTCACCGTCAGCACGTTCAGCGACGAGGACGAGGTCATCGCGATCGCCAACGGCACCGAGTACGGCCTCGGCGGCGGGCTCTGGACCCGCGACCTGTCCCGCGCGCACCGCGTCGCGGCGGCACTGCGGGCCGGGATGGTGTGGGTCAACTCCTACAAGCGGGTCAGCCCTGCCTCGCCGTTCGGCGGGGTCGGGCTCTCCGGCTACGGGCGCGAGATGGGCTTCGCGGCAATGGACGAGTACACGCAGCCGAAGTCCGTGTGGATCAACGTGGACGGCGGGGTTCCTGACTGGTACGCCGGCTGATGTCCGGGGCCGGGCAGGCGGACGAGCCCGCGGCGAGCACGCCGCCGATGTCGTTCGCCCGCCGCGCGATGGCCGGCCGGGTCGTGTTCGGCCCGGGGAAGCTGGATGTCATCTCCGAAGAGGCCGGCCGTCTCGGCGCGCTGCGCGTGCTGCTCATCGCAGGCGGCAGCGCCAAGCCGGCCGGGGATCGCGCGGCCAGCCTGCTCGGGCCGCTGGTGGCCGCGCGGTGGACCGAGGTGGCGCGGCATGTTCCGGCGGACCTGGCCGCGCGGGCCCGGGCGGAGTACTCCCGGGTCGGCGCCGACGCCGTCGTCTCGATCGGCGGCGGCGCCGCCACCGGGCTTGCCAAGGCGATCGCGCTCCGCCTCGCCGTGCCGATCATCGCCGTGCCCACCACCTACGCGGGCTCCGAGGTGACCCCGGTCTGGGGGCTCACCGAGAGCCAGCGCAAGTCGACCGGCCGGTCCGAGCAGGTCCTGCCGAGGACCGTGATCTACGACCCGCTGCTCACCACGGGCCTGCCGGCCGGGGTGACCGCGAGCAGCGGCATGAACGCGATGGCGCACTGCGTGGAGGCGGTCTACGCGCCCGGCGCGAACCCGGTGACCACCCTGCTGGCCCTGGCCGGCGCGGGAATCCTGGCCCGCTGCCTGCCCGCACTGGCCGCCGGCCCGGCCGACCTCGGCGCGCGGTCCGAGGCGCTCTACGCCGCCTACCTGGCCGGCTGCGCGATGGCCGAGGCGGGCACCGGCCTGCACCACCGGATCTGCCACGTCCTCGGCGGCATGTATGACCTGCCGCACGCGGAACTGCACGCCGCGCTGCTGCCGTACACGGTGGCCTGCGTCGAGGCCCGAGACCCCGCGGCGCTAGCCCCGGTGGCGGCCGCGCTGGCCGGCGACACGGCCGCCGGCGCCCTGTATGACCTGTCCGCGCGGCTTGGCACGGCAACCTCGCTGCGCCAGCTCGGCGTCACGCCGGCCCAGGCAGCGGCGGCGGTGCCGCGGCTGGCCGAGGCGCTGGCGCCGCCGCCGGATCAGCCCGCGGCCGCCCCGACGGCGGACCAGCGCGCGGCTGCGCCGACCGCGGCGGAGATCGCCGCGCTGCTCGACCACGCGCTCGCCGGACAACGACCCACGTAACACCCCGAATATCAGATACCGGATGTGCCGGCCTCGGGTGGGCAAGCCGCGGACAGAAAGGTCACACCATGAGTAACGACCAGGTCCCGACTCCGGGACAGGATGCAGATTACGGTCAGCTGGGCAGGCGCAACTTCCTGCATCTGGCCGGCGCCGTCGGCCTCGGCGCGTCGGCGTCCGGGCTGCTGGCCGCGTGCGGCAGCGTCAAGGGAAGTTCCAGCGGGTCCGGCAAGTCGGTCGGCACCATCAAGATCGGCTATGTCAGCCCGGAGACCGGCCCGCTCGCTGACTTCGGCCAGGCCGACGCGTTCGTGCTCAGCCAGATGCGGTCCTACTTCGCCATGCACGGCATCACCGTCGCCGGGAAGAAGCACAACGTCCAGATCCTGGTCAGGGACAGCCAGTCCACGGACGCGATGGCCTCGACCGTCGCCAACGACCTGATCCTGAACAGCAAGGTCAACCTGATGCTGTGCCAGTCCACCCCGGACACCACCAACCCGGTGTCGGACGCCTGCGAGGCCAACGGCGTGCCGTGCATCTCCACCGTCGCGCCCTGGCAGTCCTGGTACATCGCCCGCGGTGGTAAGCCGGGCCCCACCCGGGCAGCGTCCTCGACCTTCAAGTGGACCTATCACTTCTTCTGGGGCCTCGGCGACCTCATCGCGATCTACCTCGACATGTGGAGCGAGATCCCGACCAACAAGACCGTCGGCGGGCTCTGGCCCAACGACGCGGACGGCGACGCGTTCGCCAGCAAGACCGTCGGCATCCCGCCGGCGATCGCGAAATTCGGCTACAAGACGGTCGACCCGGGCCGGTACGCCGACGGGACCACGAACTTCTCCTCGCAGATCGCCGACTTCAAGTCGCACAACTGCGAGATCTTCGCCGGGGTGCCCATCCCGCCGGACTTCACCACCTTCTGGAAGGAGGCATACCAGCAGGGATATCACCCGAAGATCGCGAACGTGGCCAAGGCGCTGCTCTTCCCCGCAGCGGTGGACGCGCTCGGCAGCATCGGCAACAACCTGTCCACCGAGTGCTGGTGGTCGCCGACTCACCCGTTCAGCAGCTCGCTGACCGGCCAGACCTCCGCGCAGCTCGCAGCGGCCTACACGAAGGCGACGGGCAAGCAGTGGACCCAGCCGATCGGCTTCGCGCACGCCCTGTTCGAGGTGGCGAACGCGGTGCTGACCAAGTCCAAGTCGCTCGCCCCCGCCGACATCGCGACGACCATCTCCACGCTCAGCCACAGCACGGTCGTCGGCCCGCTGAACTGGAACACCGGCCCGGTGCCGAACGTCGCGCTGACCCCGCTGGTCGGGGCCCAGTGGCGGAAGGCCACCGACTACCCCTACGACCTGACCATCGTGGTCAACAAGCAGCACCCGAACATCCCGAAGGCCGGACATATGGAAGTCATCACGTATGCCTGATGCCCCGGTGCTCGAGCTGCGCGGGCTGAGCAAGCGCTTCGGCGGCCTGGTGGTGATCGACGACCTGAGCACCACGCTCGGGCCGGGTGAGCTGCTCGGCGTGGTCGGGCCGAACGGCGCGGGCAAGACCACGCTGTTCGGCCTGATCTCGGGTGACCTGCGGCCCGACGCCGGCGCTGTCATCTTCGACGGCAGGGACGTCACGTCGCTGCGGGCATCCCGGCGCTGCCGCGCCGGGATAGGGCGGACGTACCAGATTCCGCTGCCCTTCTCCGGCATGACGGTCTTCGAGAATGTGCTGGTCGGCGCGACCCATGGCCACGGGGCCCGGGGCCGCGCCGCCTATCAGCTCAGCCGGCGGGCACTAGACCTGGTCGGCCTGGCGCCCAGGGTGAACGAGCAGGCCGTCAACCTGGGGCTGCTGGACCGCAAGCGGCTGGAGATGGCGCGCGCGCTCGCCACCGAGCCCCGGCTGCTGCTGCTCGACGAGGTCGCCGGCGGGCTGACCGAGCCCGAGGTCCAGGAGCTGATGGTCACTATCGCCGGCGTGCGGGCCGGCGGAATGGCCATCATCTGGATCGAGCACATCGTGGACGCCCTGCTGTCCATGGTGGACCGGCTGCTGTGCCTGGCGGCCGGCCGGGTCCTGATGGAGGGCGACCCGGCGGAGGTGCTGGCCAGCCGCGAGGTGCAGGAGGTCTACCTGGGCACCACCGAGGCCGGCCCGCTGCCCGGGGAGCCGGCCGCCCGGCAGGACACGGGCGGCCTGGCATGACCGCACTGCTGGAGGTGGACCGGGCCAGCACCTACTACGGCCAGTTCCGCGCGCTTTCTGACGTCGGGCTCGACGTGCAGGAGGGCGAGACCGTGGCCGTGGTCGGCGCGAACGGCGCCGGCAAGTCGACGCTGCTGCGCACCATCACCGGGCTGCTCCGGCCGGCCAGCGGGACCGTCAGGTTCGAGGGCCGGGACATCGCGGATGTCCCGGCCTACCAGCGGGTGTCGCTCGGCATCGCGATGGTGCCGGAGGGCCGCAAGCTCTTCCCGAGCCTGAGCGTCGAGGAGAACCTGCTGCTCGGCGGGTACCGTGCCCGGCCGGGGCCGTGGAACCTGGCCCGGGTGTACGAGCTGTTCCCGCTGCTGGCCGGCCGGCGCAAGCAGCGCTCCGTTACCCTGTCCGGCGGGGAGCAGCAGGCGGTGGCCATCGGCCGGGCGCTCATGTGCAACCCGCGCCTGCTGCTGCTCGACGAGGTCTCACTCGGCCTCGCGCCGGTCCTGGTCCGGCAGCTTTACGGCGCGCTGCCGGAGGTGCAGGCGGGCGGCACGACGATCCTGCTGGTCGAGCAAGACGTGCGCCAGGCGATGGCCGTCGCCGACCGCGTGTACTGCCTGCTGGAGGGCCGCTGCGTGCTGCAGGGACCGGCGGCGGACCTGACCTTCGAGCAGGTCCGGCAGGCCTACTTCGGAGGCGAGCGATGACCTGGGTCAACACCGTCCTTCAGGGCATCCTGCTCGGCGGCTACTACGCGCTCTTCGCCGCGGGCCTGTCGCTGATGTTCGGGGTGATGCGGCTGGTCAACCTGGCTCATGGTGACCTCGCGGTGCTGGCGGCGTTCGGCTCGGTCGTGCTCGTCGACCAGCTGCACATGAACGCCTGGGAGACGCTGATCGTCGTCGTCCCGCTGATGGCACTGCTGGGATACGCGCTGCAGCGCTGGCTGCTGAACTTCACCGTAGGCGCCACCCCGCTGCCGTCGATCCTGGTCACCTTCGGGCTGTCGGTGATCATCGCCAACACCCTGCTGCAGGTGTTCTCGGCTGACACCCGCGGCCTGCAGGCGGGAGCCATCAGCACCGCGTCCATCCAGCTCGGCGACGGGCTGGCGGTGGGGTCGTTCGATGTCGTGGTGTTCGCCGTCGCTATCGCCGTCCTGGCCGGGCTCCAGCTCATGCTCACCCGCACCACCACGGGCCGGCTGATGCGGGCCTGCTCCGACGACCGGCAGACCGCCTCGCTGATGGGCATCAACGAGCGGCACGTCTACGCGCTGGCCACCGCGATCGCCCTGGGCACGGTCGCGGTGGCGGGCATCTTCGAGGGAATGAGCACGCAGTTCACGGCCACCTCGGGCCCGATGTACCTGATCTTCGCCTTCGAGGCGGTGGTGATCGGCGGGCTCGGCTCGATCTGGGGCACCCTGGCCGGCGGCATCGTGCTCGGCGTCGCGCAGACCATCGGCGGCCAGATCAA
>JBEKFH010000058.1:0-16774 GCA_050013415.1 Streptosporangiaceae bacterium
CGCCATCCCTGCGTTCACCGCGGCGTCAGCCGCCCCAGCCAGTTCCCTTCACAGCCGTCCCTCCTTCCGCCTCATCCAGCGCCATCCCTGCGTTCACCGCGGCGTCAGCCGCCCCAGCCAGTGCCCTTCACAGCCGTCCCTCCTTCCACCACGTCGCTCGTCGCGGCCCGGTTCCGAGCACGCTGTGCACGTTGCCGTTCACAATTTTCAATGTGCATAATTTGCTATCTTCTCTCCGGAACATGGAGAATTTGAAGCAGGATGTGACACGAAGTAATCATCCGGTCGCTAGACTGATGTCATCTACTTTATTCACGCTAAGTAGTCATGACTTGACAAAGAGCACACAGGGTCTGCCACAATAGGGACCAACGCCCCGAAAATCGGCCGTCGGCTGCTTTGCCCGGATCCTGTCAACTCCCCGCGGAGGGTCACATGAGGACCGCCCAGACCAAGGGCACCAAGCGCCCTGTTCTGGCTGTCCGCTCGTGGCCACTCTGGAGCAACCGCCGCTGGCTGGCCATGTTCATCGTGTCCGTGACCTGCATTGACGCGATCGCCATCGGCGTGAGCTGGTCGATGACCTCGTTGCGGCTCCTTCAGCTGGTCCTGTTCGTGTTTCTGCTGGCTGGCAGCCTGGTGACGGTCGAGCGGACCCGCCGGGCGGGCGAGAACGCGGGCGTGATCAAGGACGTGTACGGCGTCTGGGAACTGCCCATCGCGCTCCTGCTGCCGCCGGTGTACGCGCTGATCGCGCCGATACCGCGGATGGCGATGATGCAGTGGCGCGGGGTGTCCATCCCTGTCCACCGCCGGGTCTTCACGGCAGCTGCGGTCAGCTTGTCCTATGGCGCCACGTCCGTGGCATTCCACGCCGTCAACCAGGACATGATCAGCCACGTTCATGACGTCACCGCCCACGCCACGGTCCGGGCACTGGCGATGATCGCCTGCGGCGCGCTGCAGTGGATGATCAACACCTGCCTGGTGCTGGCCGCCGTCAAGGGCAGCGATCCCACTATCAACGTGCGCAAGCAGGCACTGGCACGGGAGCCGCTAACGAACGACGCGACCGAGGTGTCTGTCGCCGTCCTGGTGGCGCTGGCAGCGGCGGTTACGCCCATCGCCGCCATCCTCGCCGCTCCCTTCGCCACGCTGCTGCAGCGCTCCCAGCGGCACGCGCAGCTTGTCAACGATTCCCGGCTCGACGCCAAGACCGGGCTGCTCAACGCCGGCACCTGGGACCGGGAGGCCAACGCGGAGGTTACCCGTGCCAACCGGACGCGCACATCGCTGGCAGTGGCCCTGCTCGACATCGACAAGTTCAAGGACATCAACGACACGTACGGCCATCTCGCAGGTGATAAGGCGCTGAAGGAACTCGCCCGCACCATCAAGATCTTCCTGCGCGAATACGATCTCGTCGGCCGCTTCGGTGGCGAGGAATTCTCGCTCCTGCTTCCCCAGACCGATGAGCAGGACGCACGCCGCGTGGCCGAGCGCATGCGCGCTGCCATCGCGGAGATGCCCATCGAGGTGGGCGAAAACGGACGCTCAGTGATCATCAGGCTCACCGTCTCTATCGGGGTTGCCGCGCTGAGCACCACCGGGAGTCAGCTCACCGAACTGCTGGCGACAGCCGACGCCGCGCTTTACCGGGCCAAGCACGCTGGTCGTAACCAGGTGTGGGTGACCACCGACACAGCGTCGTTTTCTTCCTACATCGATTCTGGCGGCTGAGACAGCATCTACCGGCGATTTGACTGACAAAACAGCGTAAAAACGTACGGCAGTCGCCCGGTCCCGGCACGGCAGCGACGGCGTCCGGGCCCCTGCGGTCCGGGCTCCGGTGGTCACCTGGGATGTCATGGGCTTCCGTTCGAGAGAGGGTCGGGCGGTAGGGCGCGGCGGGCGAGGTCCGGCTGAATCTGGTCAGATAGGGGACATGGCGCAGACACTGCACCGTGGCCGGTGGACCCTAGAGGACAGGTTCGCGTCCGCCTGGCATTACCTTCCCGTCGAGGTGCCGCCGGGGTCGTGCGGACTCCGCGTTGAGCTTGAGTACGAGCGGTCCGGTGCCGTGCTGGATCTCGGCTGCATCGGGCCCCGCGGATTCCGGGGCTGGTCCGGGGGCGCCAGGCGGTCCTTCGTCGTCACGGCGGACGCGGCGACACCCGGTTACCTGCCTGGCGAGCTGGAGCCAGGAACATGGCAAGTGATCGTCGGCCTGCACCGGGTCTCGCCCGACGGGACCGGTTATCGCCTGTCAGCGGAAGTCACCGGCCAGCCCGGCAGCCTGTCGCCCGATCCTGTGCCCGGCCCGCCGCTGCCGCTGACGGAGCGACCGCCCCGGCGAGAGCTGCCGGCCCGGGCCGGCCGGCGGTGGCTCGCGGGTGACCTGCATACCCACACGATCCACTCGGACGGGGCGCTGTCCGTCGCCGGGGTTGCCCGCCTTGCCGCCGAGCGCGGCCTCGATTTCGCCGCGATAACTGACCACAACACCATCAGCCACCACCCGGAGCTCCCGGAGGCGGCGGCGCGCTACGGCATCACGCTGCTGCCGGGCCAGGAGGTCACGACGCAGGCCGGGCACGCTGGCGTGCTCGGCGATGTCGGCTGGATCGACTTCCGCGCGCCCGCCGACGACTGGCTGACCGGGGCCGAGCGCGGCGGGGGCCTGATGTCGATCAATCACCCGCTCGGCGGCGAGGTGAGCTGGACCATTCCTATGCATCGCCGGCCACCGCTGATTGAGGTGTGGCACTGGAGCTGGCTGGACCTGCGCTGGACCCTGCCACTGGCCTGGTGGATGGCCTGGGATCCCGGCGCCATCCCGGTGGGCGGGAGCGACTGGCACCGGCCGGGCTCCGACGCGCCGCCGGGAACTCCGACCACCTGGGTGGAGTGCGAGGACGACAGCCCGCAGGCAGTCCTTGACGGCCTCCGGGCCGGCCGGACTGCCATCTCAGCCAGCCGGCAAGGCCCGCTGCTGCTCCGCGGGGATGGCGAGCTTGTCGCGGTCGGCTCGGACGCAGCGACCCTAACTGGCCCCGGCGGGCCGGTGGCCCGTGTCCGCGGCGACCTCGCGAGGTTTCCTGGCACCGCTGGCTGTCACCGGCTGCTTGATCAGGCCGGAGCGACCCTGGCGCTGACGCTGTAGCCCGGGGGGGCCAGCCGGCCACGGTTACCGCCCGGCGATGCGGAAGACGGGATAGCCGGGCGCGATCGCGAGCAGCTGCTCGTCGGACGCGTCCGGGCCGACGCCGTCGAAGAAAACGCCGACTTCAAACTTCCAGCGCTTCAGGTAAGCCCTGAGCACGTCGGGCTTCTGCGCGTCGGCTATCTCGGTCGCGGTGAACCTCTCCACTCGCTTGCCGACACGGAGCTCGCCGCCGCCGGCCACCCGCAGGTTCCGCACCCATTGCGTGTGCCCGCGCGGGGCGATCAGGTACCGGTGGCCATCATGCGTCAGCGGGTTCACCGGGGTGCTGCGCCACTCACCAGTCTTGCGACCGCGCACGTAAAGGACCCGGCTGCCCCAGATGCTGATCCCACGGCGGGTCAGGACCTCGACGCTCTTGTTGAAGGCGCGCGTCATCGTGCCCTTCACCTCGATGTTACGAGGGGCGGTGCTGGCAGTCATCGGATGCTCCTGCGACGTCTGGCCCGGGCCGGACGTTCCTGGCCCGGGACTGAGATCAGTGCTCTCAATATGAATCAGTGTTCTCTAACATGAATCAGTGTCCTCCGAATCGGCTCACATGTCAAGAGCACTGCTCTCTTCCTTGATCATTGATCTCCAATCTGGCAGACTGCCGGCATGAAGGCCAGCCAGAGCGCGCGCGAACGGGTGCGCGCCGAGCTGACCCGCGAGATCAGGGAAGAGGCGCGGCGGCAGCTGGCCGCCGGCGGCGCCCAGCGACTGTCCGTGCGAGCCGTGGCCCGCGAGATCGGGATGGTGTCGTCGGCTGTCTACCGGTACTTCCCCAGCCGTGACAGCCTGCTCACCGCGCTGATCATCGACGCCTACGAGGCTCTCGGGGCCACCGCAGAGGCCGCCGATGCCGGCCAGCCGCGGTCCGGTCTGCGCGCCCGGTGGCGGGCTGTCTGCCATGCGGTACGGAACTGGGCAGTTGCTCACCCGCACGAGTACGCGCTGATCTACGGCTCGCCGGTCCCCGGGTACCACGCGCCGCCGGAGACCATTGCGCCGGCCAGCCGGGTCGGCATCGTCCTCGGGCGCCTGCTGGCCGATGCCTGGGCCGGCGACGAAGCCGGCGAGATTCCCGGCGACCGGCTGACGCCGCTGCTGGCGAAGCAGGCGGACGCGCTCTCCGCAGCGATCGGGCCTGGCGTTCCCGGTCCGGTGATCCTGCGCGGCCTGATCGCCTGGACGCAGCTCTTCGGGATGATCAGCTTCGAGCTGTTCGGCCAGCTCGTCGGGACCGTCGAGCCGGCGGACGACTTCTTCCGTGACGCAGTCGAGCAGATGGCGGACTTCGCCGGGATCCGCTGAGGTCCGGCACTGGTGCTGACTGCGGGCTACCCGGATGCGGCAGTGACCGGGACGGTCGCGTACTTCTCGACGTTGCGCCAGGAAACGACTGCATGGGGGATCACGACTCGGAACGGACCGTCACTTCGCCTCCGGAGCGCCCTCTCACCGAGCAGGGGGAGCCAGGCCGTCGAGGAAGAAGGCCTTCAGCCGCCTGGGTGCCTGGTCCGGGCCCCGGTTGTCCGGCAACTGCTGGGCCAGCAGCGCGGTCAGGACGATGATGTCGCGCGTGGTGACGTCCGCGCGGATCGTGCCGTCGCGCCGGCCGCGGTCGAGGATGCGCTGGAGCGCTTGGTGGACGGTGGACCTGGCGGCGAGAGTTTCCGCGGCTGCCGGGACGGGGCCGCCGTGCAGAGGGAGGATCAGCTGGTCGGCGTGGCTGATGACACAGTCCAGGAACGAGCTCAGGGTGGCGAGGCCGGGCTCATTGAGGTTCCCGGCGTTCTGCGCGCACTCAAAGACGAGGCGGAAGGCGCGCAGTGTCAGGGCCTCGAGCAGGGCTTCGCGGTCGGGGTAGCGCCGGTAGAGCGTGCCGATGCCGACCCCGGCGTCCGCTGCGATAGTCGACATCGGGACTTGACGGCCCTCGCGCAGGACCGCAGTCACCGCTGCGGCGAGCACGCGTTCCTGGTTGGCCAGCGCATCACTGCGAACGCGGCGCCTCCCGCTACCGCGAACGGGGGTGTCGTGCTCCATGGCCACCGGCCAATCATTACACCTGCCGCGGGCCAGCGCGGGCGGAGCCGGCGCCAGCCAGCTCGGTTAGGCATCTCACGGCTACGAGGCGTCACAAGCTCCGCAGCACGCGGTCGCGGTCGCTTTGCGCACGGCGCGAAACGTCGGCATCGAAGGCAACGGCGTCGTACTCATGCGGCACGCCGGGATGCAGATGCAGTTCGGCCGGCACGCCCGCCCGGCTGAGCGTGAGCGCGTACCGGACGGCCTCGTCGCGGAAGACGTCCAGCTGCCCCACCTCGATGTACGCCGGCGGCAGGCCGGCCGCGTCGTTAAGCCGTCCCGGCGCGGCCGACGGGCCGGTCTCGCGGTCCTCGTGCCCTGCTCCCAGCAGGGCGTTCCAGGCGGTGGCGTTGTCGTCGTAGGACCACCCGGCAAACGGCGCGATGTACGGGTCGGGCGTCGTCGTCCGGTCATCGAGCATCGGGTAGATGAGCAGCTGCCGCGCCACGGCCGGGCCCTTCCGGTCGCGGCTCAAGATGGCGACGCCGGCGGCGAGCCCGCCGCCCGCGCTGTCGCCCATGACCGCGATGCGGCCGGGGTCGATGCCAAGCCCGGCCGCGTGCCCGGTGAGCCAGACCAGCCCGGCGTAGGCGTCCTCGACCGGAGCGGGATGGGGGTGCTCTGGTGCGAGCCGGTACTCCAGGGAGAGCATCGAGACGCCGGTACGGGCCACGTACCGGGAGACCGGCCCGTCGAAGATCGGCACCGAGCCGGCGATCATCCCGCCGCCGTGCAAATACAGCACCGCCGCCCTGCTGTCGCCCGACGGCTGGCGGTACCACCGCGCGAGCAGCGTGGCCCCGTCGGGCGTGACGACACTGTGGTCGCAGACGTCGACTTTGCCGGTGGCCGGCTGCGCTTCGTTGTTGAAGTACCCCAGCATGGCGTCGAGCGCGACGCGGCGGCCGGCGACGTCACCGGCCGGCAGGGCTGGCGGCGGACCGCTGCGTTCGAACGCCGCGGCGAGAACCGCGGCCACCTGGGCGTCCAGCGTGAAGGTCATCTCGGTACTCGCCCTTTACTTCGCGCCGGGCGGCGGAAGCATCTCGGTCTTGTAATCGGGCATGAGCGCCTTCGACTTGGCGATGAAGGCCGCCTGCGCGGCGTCGTCGAGCGGCGGCGGCGCCTCGGTCCGGGTGGCGACGGGCCGGCCGACCAGCGTGAAGAACTCCTCCTGCCCTGAGGGCGCGCACATGCACAGCAGCCGCGACGGCGTATCTCCGGCGTTGGTGAACGCGTGCGGGGCATTAGCCGGCACGTTGATGGTCTCCCCGGCGCGGGCCACGAGCGTCTCGCCGCGGAAGGTCACCAGGACTTCGCCGTCCAGGACGGTAAACATCTCCTCGAAGTCGTGCCGGTGCGGCGGCGGGCCGCCGCCCGGCGGAACGTACATGTCGATGAGCGTGTACTTGCCGGCGGTGTCCTCGCCGGTGACGAGGATCGTGTAGGTGTCACCGACGAGCCCGAGGTGCGGGAGGCTCTGGTCGCGATCCGGCCGCGCGACCGTCAGTTTGCGTGACAGATCGTCGGGCGGGACGGCCGCATTCTGGCTGGGCATGCTGTCTCCTCGTGATTGACGCGTACGGACCCACCGGAAGCGGCCAGGTCCGGGCTTGACGTCGGCGACGTAGAGCCGCCGGCGCCGCCCTAGCGGTCGACCTGCAGGCGGCGGGTCATGGCGCGGTCAGCCGGGCGGCACTGAGCCCGGCTATATAACTCGCAACTGTGCGGGGTGCGCGCTGCAGGATCGCGCGGAGCACGAGTGAGTTGCCGCCGTGGAAGCCGTGCCTGTCGTACTCGGCGAACATCGCGCCCAGGCCGTCGGGCTGCCCGGGGGGCAGCGTGAATCCCGCGGGCAGGTCCTCGGCGATCACATCGCGGCCGGCGGCCGCGGTCATCAGCTCCGCCAGGCGGACACGGTCGGCCATGCCCGGCGCAGCCAGCTCGAACGTGCCGAAAGACATCTGCTCGCTCGTGAAGGCGATCGCCGCGGCCTCGGCGACGTCGCGGTAGTCAACATAGGTCATCCGCGAGCGCTTCGACCAGGGCATCACAAGCGTGCCGCTGCGGAGCGCCTGCTCGAATGCGCCATCGAGAGCCTGCATGTACATCGCCGGCTGCAGGATCGTGAAGTCAAGCGCCGAAGCGTACAGGGCGGCCTCGATCGGCCGGGTGCTCGCGTGGTTGGCCAGCCCCAGGGACGGATGGTAGACGCCGTTGTAGACGATCTTGCGGACTCCCGCGGCTTGTGCCGCCTCCACCAGGTTGAGGCCCATTTCCGTGGCGTCCGGCGCGAAGGCCGGGGTGATCAGGAACACGCCATCGGCACCGTCGAGCGCGGCGCGCAGGCTGGCCGGGTCGCGCAAGTCGGCGTCAACGGTCTCGCCGGCGCCGCGGTCGACCGGTAGGTGCTTCTTGCCAGGATCGTGCACTACCGCACGCACGTCGATGCCATGGCTCACCAGGGCGGGCACGACAAGCCCGGCGAACTTGCCGGTCGCCCCGGTCGCGAGCACCTTCACCGCTGCGCGCCAGGCAGGAGGAGCCCTGCCGGGATCGCCGGGTGCTGCGAGTGAGCCGGTCCGTTGGTCATCGCGGAGCTCCTTAGCTGGTCATGTGGTTGGCGGTCGTGCGCGTTGCGGTTTTCGGGCTGACTCACCGGAGTGTCCTTCCTGATGCCCTGATGCTGGTCCCTGATCAATGCGTCGCCGTCATGCGGGAGCGGCAGCAATCGCCGCTGTGGCCGCGTTCCTGAGTTCCGCGAGCTGGTGCCGGGATGGGATGAGGATGACCGCGAGGATGGCGCCGAGTACGAGTACCCCGGCGGACACCGCGAACGCGAGGGTGTAGCCGCGGGTTGCCGCGATCGACGGGGCCAGCGGTCCCGTGTGGTGCGCCACCAGGTAGCTGGTAACCGCGGTGAGCGCGATCGTGCTCAGCGCGGAAGCCCCGATCGACCCGCCGACCTGCTGCATCGTGTTGACGAGGGCGGAGGCCACGCCGGAGTCCTCGCGCCGGACGCCGGCGGTGGCGGTGTTGATCGCCGGGGCGACGACCGTGCCCAGCCCGAGGCCCATGACGAGCAGGGCGGGCAGCACGCCGCCGGAGTAGCTGGAGGTCACGGTGAGCTGGGTCAGGTAGGCCATCGCGGCGGCGCCCATCAGCATGCCGGAGGCGATCAGGACCCGCGGACCGACTCGGGGCAGGGTCACGATGCTCGCGACGTTGGAGCTGACCAGGATGCCGCCCACCAGCGGCAGGAAGAGCAGGCCGGTCGTCAGGGGGCTGTCTCCCTTGACCACCTGCAGGTAGTAGGTGAGGAACAGGAAGACTCCGAAGAGGCCGATTCCGGTCAGGCCAACCGACAGGTAGGCGCCGCCCCTGGTGCGGTCGAGGATCACGCGCAGCGGCAGGAGCGGGCTGCTGACCCGCTGCTCAGCGGCGGCGAACGCGGCGAGCACGAGCAGCCCCGCGACCAGGCTGCCGACCGTCAGTGCTGATGTCCAGCCGGCCGTCTCGGCATGGGAGAAGCCGAAGACGAGGAGGAACAGCCCGCCGGAGGCCAGTACGGTGCCAGGCCAGTCCATCCCCGGGCGGGCCCCGGGCCGTCCGCCTGGCAGGTACGCGAGTGCGCCGGCCACGGCTACCGCGGCGAATACCAGGTTGACGTACAGGCACCAGCGCCACGACAGGTACTGCGTGAGCACGCCGCCCAGAATCAGGCCGACCCCGCTCCCGCCGGCCGCGACCGAGCCGAACACGCCGAAGGCCTTGCCCCGCTCGCCCTGCTCGGTGAAGGTGCTGACCAGGGTGCCGAGGGCAGCGGGCGCCAGAAGGGCCGCGAACGCGCCCTGGAACGCGCGCGCGGTCACCAGCATCCCGAACGAGACGGCGGCGCCCCCGACGGCCGAAGAGATGGCGAATCCGGCCAGCCCCGTGATGAAGACCCGCTTGCGGTCGTACATGTCGCCGAGCCGGCCGCCCACGAGCAGCAGGCTGCCGAAGGCCAGCGCGTAGGCCGTCACCACCCACTGCCGGTCACTGTCAGGAAATCCCAGCGCCCGCTGGGCCGACGGCAGCGCGATGTTCACGATGGTGGTATCGAGGACCACCATGAGCTGGGCGACTGCGACGACGGACAGGATTACCCAGCGCCGGTCAGGAAGGGCCGCAGGAGTGTCCGGCTGTGCCATCGTGATCTCCCGGTGAGCAAGCGTCCGCGTGAGAACGCAGGACTACCGGGGTCTGGAGTGGCACCTGGTCGCTGGAATTGCCGGAATGACAGGAAGCCACTCAGGCAAGCCCATCGTGCCATAAGCGGATCATTTTGTCCACATCAGCGTCCCTCGCCTAGCAGACCGGGTGAACCCGCCAGCCGCTGCCGTCACCAGGAGCCGGGGAGTTCCGCCCCGTACCAGGACTCGATGATCCGGTGCGCGATGGACACCGGCGGCGGCAGCCGCAGCTCGCCGGACGCTACTTTCTCCCGCACATCATCCCGGGAGAACCAGCTGGCTTCGGCGATCTCGTTGTCATCCACCCGGATCTGCTGGCCGCCAGGGGCCAGGGCGCTGAAGCCGAGCATCAGGCTGTGCGGCATCGGCCATGGCTGGCTGCCGAGGTACCGGACATCGCCGACGCTTATCCCGGTCTCTTCCAGGACCTCCCGCGCGACGGCCTGCTCCGCAGATTCGCCCGGCTCGACGAAGCCGGCCAGGATCGACACCCGCCGCTCAGGCCAGCTGGCGTTCCTGGCGAGCAGGCAGCGGCCGGCCGGGTCCGTCACCAGCATGATCACCGCCGGGTCAAGCCGGGGGAAGTGCTCACTGCCGTCGACCGGGCAGCGCCGCGCGTGTCCCGAGCTGACCGCCGCAGTGACCGCGCCGCAGCGCGAGCAGTGGGTGGTGATCGCGTGCCAGTTGGCCAGCGCGACCGCGTGCGTCATCAGCCCGGCATCACGGTCACCGAGCAGCTGGCCGACTTCCCGCAGGCTGGCCGGCCGGGCGGGGCCCTCCGCCGGCCCGGCCGCATTGCCATGGCCCGCCGCCTCAACCTGGCCAGGGTCCGGCAGCGGGCCGGCGACGCCGAAGTAGACGACCCCGGCGGTGTCCACGCCCAGCAGGAACCGCACCCCGCCCGGCGCGCCCGGCGGCGGCACGAAGACCAGATCGGCCTGCCGCCCGCCGACCCGGGCCAGTGCCCTGCCGTCGTCGACGACAACGACGCGGGTGGCTGGATCGGCCCAGGCCGCGGCCAGCCATTCCTCGTCGGTGCGGCGCTCCGCTGCCCTGTCGACGGCACTGCGGGCCAGCGCGAGCCCGCCGAGGGCCCCGTTATCCGCCGTGCCCGCCACCCGAACGCCGCCGCCCGCCGCCGGAACGCCGCCCGCCGCCGGAACGCCGCCCGCCGCCGGAACGCCGCCCGCCGCGGGAACGCCGGGGGCGCCGCTCACCGAGCCACGACCAGCTCCCCGGCCGCCGCGGCCAGCTCGTCCCACAGATACGCCACCGCCTCCGCGCCCGTGAGCAGCAGCGCCATGTCGACCTTCTCGTTCGGCGCGTGAATCCGGTCCTCGTCCAGGCCAACCGCGACGAAGACCAGCGGCGCGGCCAGGATGTCGGCCAGGTCAGCCTCGGGCCCGCTGCCGCCTTCTCTGGTGAACAGCACCTCCTGGCCGAACGCCCGGCCCAGCGCGCGCCGCGCCGCGAGCACCGCGGGCGAGTCGACCGGCGAGAAGCACGGCCTTACCCCCGGCCCCCCGATCGTGACGGTCGCGCGGATGCCCGGCGGCGTGTGCTGCGTTACATACTCGCGCAGGGCCGCCGCCACGTCGGCGGGCTCCTGGTGGGCGACCAGCCGGAACGACAGCTTCGCGTGCGCGTCCCGCGGAATGATGGTCTTGCCGCCCGGCCCGGTGTGCCCGCCCCACATCCCGTTTACCTCGGCGGTCGGCCGGGTCCAGACGCGCTCCAGCGTGCTGAAGCCGGCCTCACCCGAGGCCGCCAGGCTGTGGCCGGCCTCGGCCAGCCACGTTTTCTCGTCGAACGGCAGCAGCGCGAGCATGTCCCGCTCCAGCTCCGATAGCGGAGCCACCTTGTCGTAGAACCCGGGAAGGGTGATCCTGCCGTCGCGGTCGTGCAGGCCCGAGAGCAGGTCGGCCAGCGCGTGCAGCGGGTTCGGCACCGCCCCGCCGAAGGAGCCCGAGTGCAGGTCCCGTTCCGGGCCGGTCAGGTCGATCTGCGCGTCGACCAGCCCGCGCATGCCCACGCACATGGACGGCACGCCGGCCGCCCACATCGAGGTGTCGGTGACGACGATCACGTCGCAGTCCAGCCGGTCGCGCCGGGCGCGCAGCAAGTCGGCGAAGTGCGGCGAACCGGATTCCTCCTCGCCCTCGATCAGCAGCTTGAGCGTGACCGGCGGTGCCTCGCGGCCGCCCGCCGCGAGGCAGGCACGCACGCCGAGCGCGTGAAACAGCACCTGCCCCTTGTCGTCCGAGGCGCCTCGCGCCAGCAGCTGCCCGTCCCGCTCGGCAGGCTCGAACGGCGGTGAGTCCCACTCCTCCAGCGGCTCGACCGGCTGCACGTCATGGTGACCGTAGACCAGCACCACGGGCGCGCCCGGATCGGCGGCCGGCCACTGCGCGAAGACCGCGGGCAGACCCGCGACGTCGCCGGAACCCGTCTCCCAGACCTCCGCCACCGGGAAGCCGGTGTCGCGCAGGTACCCGGCGAGCCACTCAGCGGACCGCCGGACGTCGGCATGCCGGCTGGGGTCGGCGGAGATCGACGGGATGGCCAGCCACTGCCGGAGCGCGCCGAAGAATTCCGGTGCCTGCGCGTCGATGTAGCCACGAACGTCCATGCTGAGGATCCGCCTTCTCGCGCGATGATGATCAGAGCACTCTAGCGAGCGGCTCCGCGCACCCTGCCGGGCGGCACCGCTGCGGATCGCGGCTACCGCGGCGCGAGCGGGATGCCCTCGATCAGCGCGGTCAGGCCCGCGGTGTCGAGCAGGTCGGCCGGCCGCACCGTGACGTCATCCCGTACGTAGTAGAACGCGGCCCGCACCTGCCCGACCGCCACGCCGGCCAGCGCCGCCCAGGCGATCCGGTAGGCCGCCAGCTGGACGGCCACGGCCCGGCTCTCGGCGGCCGATCGCGGCTGCCTGCCGGTCTTCCAGTCCACCACGTCGAACCCGCCACCGGGATCGTCGGCGAAGACGGCGTCGATCCGGCCCCGGATCAGCCGGCCGCCGATCAGCGTCTCGAACGGCACCTCGACCTCGCGCGGCCACCGGCCGGCCCATTCCCCGGCCTCGAAGCTCTGCAGTAGCGCGTCCAGCTCCGGATCGCCCTCCGCGCCGGGATCGTCGTCGGCCGCACCGGGCAGGTCACCAGCGTCGACCAGCCGCTGCGGGCCAAACCGCTCCTCCAGCCAGCGGTGGAACTCGGTGCCGCGGTGCGCGCTGCGGGCCGGCGGCCGCGGCATCGGCCGCCGGATCTGCCGGGCCAGCTCGGCCGGGTCCCTGGCCATGGTCACGAGCGACGACACCGGCAGGCGCCGCGGCAGCGGCACGGACGTGACCTGGTCGCCGCGGCGCTGCTCCCGCTCGGCCAGCAGCAGGCTGGCGTCCCTCGACCATGCCTCGATCAGTGCCTGGTCGGCGTCGCTGAGCCGGCCCGCGCCCGGATCGTCCGCACCGCCCAGGTCGACGCCGCCCAGGCCGACGCCGCCCGCGCCCGGATCGTCCGCACCGCCCAGGCCGGAGCCTCCGGCGCCCGCGCCAGAGCCGCCCGATCCGTTGGCGGCGATGGCCTCCCATACCAGCGCCCCCGCCGCGCGGACCGCCTCATAACGCGCGCCGCCGACGGTGACCGGCCACTGCGCGGCCGCGGGCTCGGCCAGCGCGGGATTCTCCGTGCCGGCCGCCGGTGCCGGCGCCCAGCACGCGACCGTGCCGGCGCCCGACTCGCACGCGGCACGGACTTCCTCCAGGAACACCGACGGGCCGAGCACCGAGGTGCCGTTCCCCCACCAGTAGCCGGTGCACGCCAGCCAGAACGCAGCCCGGGTGGTCCCCACGTAGGCCAGCCGGCGTTCCTCGGCCAGGTCGCGCTGCCCGCACGCCTCGGAGAAATCGGCTAGCGACGCAGGGTCCAGGCCAGTCAGCCCGGGCAGGTCCGCCGTGTCGCCGCGCAGCCCGAACGGGAGCAGCCGCGGGTTCTCCGTCCACCGCGTCGTCGCCCTCGGCTTCGCCGGGAACATGTGCGCCTGCGGCCCGCCAGCCAGCCCGGGAACGACCACGGCGGCCCACTGCAGCCCCTTGGCGGAGTGCACGGTCGCCAGCTTGACCGAGTCCGCCTCGCCGACCCGGCCTGCCTCCAGGCCGAATTCCTCATCCTCGGCAGCGGCCAGGTAGGCCAGGAACGCGCCCAGCGTGGGCTCCTCCTCATCCCCCGCGAACGCCGCCGCTGCGTCGGCGAACGCGTCCAGGTCGGCGCGGGAGGTCGCCGGGTCAGCGCCGGGCCGCGCGGCCACCTCGATGTCGAGCCCGAGCACGCGCTCGACCTCGCCGACCAGCTCCGGCAGCGGCCGGCCAGCGTGACCGCGCAGCGCCCGCAGCTCAGCGGCCAGCGCCGCCAGCCGGGCATGGCCGGCGGCGGAATAGGCGGCGGGCGCGCCGAGATCGTCCAGCGCCTCCACCAGGCTGCCGGGATCCGCGGTGAAGTCCGTCACTGCCTGGCTCATCGCATCAACATCCGGAACGGGGGCCTCGGGGCGCTCCGGCCGCCAGCGCCCGGTCGGCTGACGGGTGAGCTCGCGGGCCCGGCGGCCGAGCGCGACCAGGTCGCGCGGCCCGATCCGCCAGCGCGGGCCGGTGAGCAGCCTGGCCAGCGCGTCGGCCGCCGCCGGGTCGTGCATCACCCGCAGCGTGGCGACGACGTCCTGGACCTCGGGCACGGTCAGCAGCCCGCCGAGCCCGACCACCTCGACCGGGATGCCGCGTGCCTCGATCGCGGTCCGCAGCGCGGGGAACTGCGCCCGCTTGCGGCACAGCACGGCGATGTCGGACGGGCGTACCCGGTCCTGGCGGCCGTCGGGCCAGGGACTCCCGTCCGGCGCGGCGCCAGCGGACAGGCTGAGCAGCCCGCTGATCTGGCCGGCCACCCAGGCTGCCTCGTCAGCCGCGGTCTCCAGCAGCGCGCAGACGACCGTGCCGCGGCCTGCCCGCCCGGCCGGGGCGGCCAGCCTGGGGACGCCGGGCGCGGCCGCGCGCAGGTCCGCCTGCAGCGCGGCGGCGGCGTCCAGCACCCGCCCGGTGTTGCGGAAGCTGGTGGACAGCTGGCGCACCGGGGCCGGGCCGCCGCCCCGCTGCGGGAAGTCCGCGGCGAACCTGAGCAGGTTGCCCGCGCTCGCACCACGCCAGCCGTAGATCGACTGGCACGGGTCACCCACCGCGGTGACCGGGTGCCCGCCGCCGAACAGCGCGCGCAGCAGCACCAGCTGGGCATAGCTGGTGTCCTGGTACTCGTCGAGCAACACGACCTGATAGCGGGCCCGCTCGGCGGCGCCGACCTCCGGGTGCGCCGCGGCGATCCGCGCGGCCAGCGCGATCTGGTCACCGTAGTCGATGACCTCCCGCGCGCGCTTCGCCGCCGCGTAGGCGGCCACCAGCGGGAGCAGCTGCTCGCGGGTCCGCTGGCACTCGATGATCTTGTTCACCTGCGCCGAGCGCTTGGTCAGCTCGCTCAGCCGGCGGGCCAGCCACTCCCCCGCCGACCGGATGTCTTCCGGCTGGCGCAGGTGCTCGGCAAGCTCGCCGGACAGGTCGAGCACCGCGGCGGTGACCCACCCCGGAGTCCAGCTGACCGCGTCCATCGGCCCGTCGTAGGACGCGACCACCCGGGCGGCGAGCTGCCAGGCAACCGCCGGCGTGATCAGCCGCAGCGACGGCTCCAGCGCCACCCGGAGCGCGTTGTCGGCAACGAGCCGCCCCGCGTAGGCGTGATAGGTCGAGACGACCGGGTCACCCAGCAACCCGTCGCCCTGCTGTGCCCCGGCAACCCCGCCAGAACCGTCAACCCCGCCAGCCGCGCCAACCCCGCTGCCGATGCCCGCGCGGCGCAGGCCGTCCAGCCTCACCCGCACCCGCTGGGCGAGCTCGGCCGCGGCCTTCCTGGTGAACGTGAGGCCTAGTACCCGCTCTGGCCGGACCAGTCCGTTCGCCACCAGCCAGACCAGCCGGCCGGCCATCGTCTCGCTCTTGCCGGAGCCCGCACCGGCGATCACCGCCATCGGTCCCGGCGTTGCCGAGATCACCGCGGCCTGCTCGGCGGTCGGCTCGGCCACGCCGAGCAGGCGCGCGAGCTGCGCCGGCGTATAGCGGACCTGGGTCACGGGGTCACCTGCCCGCCGCGCTCGTGCACCGGGCAGCAGGCCGCCACCGGGCAGGTCCGGCAGCCGCGATTCACCTTCGCCTCGAAGGCGGATCCGGACATCCCCGCCGCGACGGTCTCGACCAGTTCCTTGGCCCACCCCGGGTCCGGATCCTGCCCGAGCGGGCGCTGGCGCTGCACCCTGACGGTCGCCGTCAGGCTGGCGTTGCCGACCTGGACAAGCTCGGCGCCGCCGGGCTCGGTCAGGCCGAGCGCCTCGAACGCGCCGAGCATGACCGCGAGCTGGTAGACGCCAAGCTGAGGGTTCCGGTCAAGCTCGCCCTCGGGCAGCTTGCTCCCCCCGGTCTTGAGGTCGACGATGACCGCGCTCCCGTGGTCATCGCGCTCCAGCCGGTCGACCCGGCCGGTGATCTGCACCTGGCCGACCTGGACGCGCAGGGCCTGCTCCACCGCGATCAGGTCGCGCGGGTTCGCCCGGTGCCAGTCCAGGAACTTGCGGATCATCCGCTCGGCCCGCAACCGCTCCCGGGAGCTGTACCAGGGGCTGCCGAAGTCGAGGTGATGCCAGATCTCGTCGATCCTCTTGGTGATGTCGCTGTCGTCGGCGCCGCCGGCGGCGAGCTCGGCGGCGGCGTGGATCACCATGCCGAGATGCCCGAGCACGCCCGGCTGGCTCGCGCCGGCCGCAGTCTGGATCAGCCAGCGCAGCCCGCACTTGGTGAATGACTCGACCTGGGAGGGCGAGAGCCGGACCTCCCCGTCGCTCAGCGGGCCAGGGCCGGACAGCTCGGTCAGCGCGTACCACTGCGCCGGGCTCGCCCCGCGCACTCCGGCCGCGGCGAGCCGCGCCAGCTGGGCGGCGGCCGCGCGGCGCAGCGGCGCCGGGGCGGCCGGGTCGGCGACGGCCCGCCGCAGGTCCGCGGTGAGCGCGGGCAGCGACAGCGTGCCCCGGCCTGCCGCGGCCACCGGGGTGATCTCGATCTCATCGCCGGCCAGCTCGGCGAGGAACCTGGACGGACTGTCCTCGCTGTCCTGCCCGCCGGCGGCGGTGACCACCAGCATCCGGCGCGCCCGGGTGA
>JBEKFH010000059.1:0-16539 GCA_050013415.1 Streptosporangiaceae bacterium
CCAGGCTCGCCGAGGATCCGCTGGTGGAAAGCCTGCTGCTGCTGCACGGGCTGCATCCGCTGGACGTCGACGCGAGGATTCAGCGCGCCCTGGACAACGTCCGGCCCTACCTCGGCTCGCATGCGGGCGGGGTGGAGTACCTCGGCGTGTTCGACGGCGTGGCGAAGCTGCGGCTGGAGGGCAGCTGCCACGGCTGCCCGTCCTCGACGGTCACCGTCCAGCTGGCCATCACCGGCGCGGTGCAGGACGCCGCGCCCGAGGTGACGCAGGTCGTCGTCGAGGGCATGACCGAGGCGCCCGCTCCGAAGCTGCTGCAGATCGGCCGCCCGCCGTCGGACGCGGCGCGCCCGGAGGGTGGTCCTGCCGCCGCGGGGAGCGGGGGGGCCGACGGCGGGGCCGAGGCCGGCTGGGTCACCCTGCCGAGCATCGGGCCGCCGAGCTCGCGCCCGGTCACCGCGTCGGCCGATGGCACCTCCGTGCTTGTCTGCTCGGTCCGCGGCACGCTGTACGCCTACCTCGACGCCTGCGCGGCCTGCGGTTCCTCGCTGGCCGACGGCGTGCTGCAGCGCGAGCTGCTGACCTGCCCCGGCTGCGCCGCCTGCTACGACGTGCGGCTGGCGGGCAAGAGCCTGGACGATCCGGCCGTGCACCTCAGCCCGCTGCCGCTGCTGGCCGACAGCCAGGGCGTCCGGGTGGCACTGCCCCAGGCGGTCCGGGCATGACCGGCAACGTCGGGCTGCGCCGCTTCGTGCCCGGCGCCGTGGCCGGGACGGCTCCGGCGGATGCCGCGGCGCCCGACGTGACAGCGCCCGACGTGACTGCGCCGGATGCCACGGCGCCGGACGCGACGGGGCGGGCCGGCGCCAGCCAGCAGCCGGGGCCGCCGCCGGGCGGCGCCCCGCCGCAGGAGAAATGCGAGCTGTGCGCGACCGACGTGCCCGCCGTGCACGGGCATGTCGCAGACCTGGAGGCGTCGACGCTGATCTGCGCGTGCCGGGCGTGTTATCTGCTCTTCACCCACGCCCAGGCGGGCCGGGGCAGGTACCGCGCGGTTCCCGATCGCTACCTGCATGACTCGGCGCGGCAGCTGTCCGTCGCCGAGTGGGACGAGTTCGAGATCCCGGTCGGGCTGGCGTTCTTCCTGAGCAGCTCCCGCCGCGGTGAGGTCAGCGCGTTCTACCCCAGCCCGGCGGGCGCCACCGAGAGCACGCTCAACTTGCAGGCATGGGAGCGGCTCACCTCGGCGCATCCGCTGCTGCGGGCGGCGGCCGAGGACACCGAGGCCATCCTGATCTGCCGCGGCGAGCACGGCGTCGAGTACTTCCTGGTGCCGATCGACGCCTGCTACGAGCTGGCCGGCCGGATGCGGCTGCACTGGCGCGGATTCGACGGCGGCGCGGAGGCACGGCAGAGCATCGACGAGTTCCTGTCCGGCGTACGGTCACGTTCCAGGGCCTTCCGCGAGGAGCCCTGACGTGGCCGAACTCGTCTTCGACTGCGTCGGCGCGCACGCCGACCGCTACGCGGTCTCGCCTTCCATGTCCTTCTCGCTGCGGATCAGCGACACCAGCGGGGAGAGTGTCGAGGCGATCGCGCTGCGCTGCCAGATCAGGATCGAGCCAGCACGGCGGCGTTACTCCGAGGCCGAGGCCGAGCGCCTGAACGACCTCTTCGGCGAGACCCAGCGGTGGGCCGAGACGCTCCGGCCGCTGCAGTTCACCAACGTGGCGATCATGGTGCCGCGCTTCACCGGAAGCATCGAGCTTGACCTGCCCGTGATGCTCAGCTATGACCTGGAGATCGGGTCGACGAGGTACTTCGCCGGGCTGGACGGCGGGGAGGTGCCGCTGCTGATGCTGTTCAGCGGCACGTTGTTCACTATGGCGGGCGGCAAGATCCAGGCACAGCAGGTGCCCTGGAGCAAGGAGGCGACCTACCGCCTCCCGATTCCGGTCTGGCGCGAGGCCATCGACGCTCATTTTCCGGACAGCGCGTGGATCAAGATGAGCCGGGCGACGCTGGACGAACTGCAGCGCTACAAGACGCGCGGCGCGCTGCCGACGTGGGACGCCACGCTGCTCGCACTTCTCGCCGGGGCTGCTGCGCCGGTCGCCGGGGCTGCTGCGCCGGCCGAGCGCGCGGAGGGGCAGCCATGAGGATCGACTCCGCTCATCTCGCGCATGCCCGCAAGGTGGCCGACGCCATCCTCTACGAGGGCTACCTGCTGTACCCCTATTACCGCTCGTCGCAGAAGAACCAGGTCCGGTTCCAGTTCGGCGTGCTGATGCCGCCCGCCTACAGCGCGATCGATGACAGCGAGCCGTCCGCCAGCCAGACCGAGTGCCTGGTCGAATGCGCCGACGACGCGGAGATCACCGTGCTGGTCCGCTTCCTGCAGCTGCAGCGGCGGACCGTGCACGAGCGCTCCGGTGACACTGGCCAGCTGCGCAAGGTCGCCGTGCTGCAGGTGGAGGGGTCGGAGTACACCGAATGGGATGAGGCCGCCGAGCGGGAGCAGCAGGTGACCGCCAGGGTCGCCGAGCTGATCAGCGGGGACAGGAACGCCCCGCTGCGGGCCGGCCCCGGCGAGTCCACCGAGGAACTCACCGACTCGGCCGGCGCGCCGGCGGGCCGCCTCGTCCGGCAGTGGACCGGGATCGACGGGCTGATCGCGGTGCACGCCGAGCGGGTCGCCGGGCCCTATCAGGCGCTCAAGCTGCGGGTCAGGGTGGAGAATCGCACGATGCCCGCCGCCCCGCTGCGCGACAGGGACGATGGCCTGCGGCATTCGCTGATCGCAGCGCACCTGCTGATCGGCGCGGCGGGCGGGAAGTTCCTGTCCATGACCGACCCGCCGGAATGGGCAGCGGCGGAGATCGCGTCGTGCGTCAACACCGGAACCTGGCCGGTGCTGGCCGGGCCGGAGGACTGCGCCGATCTTGTGCTGTCGTCCCCGGTGATCCTCTACGACCATCCCGAGATCGCCCCCGAGAGCGCCGGCGACCTGTTCGACGCCACCGAGATCGACGAGATCCTCACCCTGCGCACGATGGCGCTGACCGACGCAGAGAAGCACCAGGCCCGCGCCACCGATCCGCGTGCCGCCGAGCTGATGGACCGGATGGACCACATCCCGCCGGAGATGCTGGAGCGGATGCACGGGGCCATCCGGTACCTGCGGCCGGTAGCCGGGCCAGCGCCCGCGCGGGAAGCGGCCGCCGGCGCCGGCGGGTGGCCCCAGGCCGGCGAGCTGCCCGGCTGGCCCGCCGCGGACGGAGTGCCTACGTGGCCGCCTGCCGCCGGGCCCGCCCTGCCGGCCGCCGAGCCGACGGAGCAGATCACCGACCGCCCGTCGGTGCCGTGGTGGGATCCGGGCGCGGACAGCTCCGTCTCGCCGGAGACCGACCACGTCGTCGTGGCCGGCCTGCGCATCGCCAGGGGCAGCCGGGTCCTGATGCGGCCGGGCGCGCGGCGCGCTGACGCCCAGGACTTGTTCCTGGTCGGGCGGCAGGCGACCGTGCAGGCGGTACTGCATGACGTCGACGGCCAGGTGCACCTGGCCGTCAGCCCGGACGACGATCCGGCCGCCGAGCTGCAGCGCAACCACGGCAGGTTCCTTTATTTCTCGCCCGACGAGATCGAGCCCATCGAGCCCGCGAGCGCACCGAGCCCGCCGGGCCCATCGCAGAGCCCCGGCTGAACCAGGCCGGAACACGACCCATCACTGGTCAGAGGAGGAAACGAGATGATCTCGAGACTGATCAAGGCAGCGCTGGTCGCGGTTGTCCTCGCGGCGATCGTCCAGTCGCTGCCCGACGTCAAGCGCTACCTCGAACTCCGCGAGATGTAGCCGCGAGCACGCGGCCTTCGCTCATTCGGCCCCCAACGAGGTGAGGCAGGGAAATGGAAGCGATCATCGGATTCGTGGCCGGCTACCTGGTCGGCAGCCGGGAAGGAAAGGCGGGCCTGGACCGGCTCCGCACATCGTGGGACGCGATCAGGACCTCGCCCGAGGTGCGCAGGATGGCCGGGGAGGCGGCGGTCGTCGCCGAGGCGATGGTCAGGCGGGCGGCCAGCGGCGGCCTCAGCGGGACGGTCAGCGGCGTGACCGACCTGATCGCGAGCAGGGCGGCCAGCCGCCAGGGACAGCAGGCAGCCTGACATCGCGGGTCGCTGCGGGCCGCTAACCAGGGCCCGGCCGGCCCGATTACCAGGACCCGGCCGGCCGCTAACCGGGCCCCGGCCCGCCCGGCGCGCTAGTCAGGCTCCGTCGGGCCCGCCCGCCCGGCGTGCCGGGTCGCGCGGCGCTGCGGGGCGTCCGCGCGCCGTCCAGCCGGGTTTGGCACGATGGGCCAGGTGAACAATCACCTGATCAGCACCGACGGCGCGGCCGCCACCCCAGACCGGCCCACGGTCGAGCGCCTGCTGAAGGACGACACCCTGCTCTGGCTCGACCTGGATGCCGCAAACGCCGACGGCATGGCGCTGCTCAGCGACGTTTTCCAGCTGCACCCGCTGGCCCTGGAGAGCGTCAGGGAGTTCGGGCAGCGCCCGAAGCTGCAGGCATTCGGTGACGTCTCCTACATCGTGAGCTATGGCGCGCAGGGCATGGGCGAGGCACTGGTCGAGGTGCACTGCTTCTACTCCGAGCACTATGTGATCACGGTCCGGCGGGATCCGTGCGAGGTACTGGAGCAGCTCAGCAAAAGCATCGGCCAGCCGGACGGCGCGCTGTCCCGGCAGCCGGGCTCCCGGGGCCGGCCCGTCCGGCTAATCCTGCTGCATCATGTGCTCGACGGCCTGATCGACAGCTTCTTCCCGGCGCTGTCGGACTTCGACGACAAGATCGACGACCTGCAACAGCAGATCTTCGTGAAGCCGACGGAGGATCAGCTGTCTCAGCTATTCGAGATGCAGAAATGGCTGGTCGGCCTCAGGAAGCTGGTGACACCGCAGCGCGACGGCATGTCGTCGCTGGTGTCCGGCGTCACCAGCCTGCCGGGAATGACGGCGGCGGGCGAGCCCTACCTCCGCGACCTCTACGATCACCTGATCCGGGTCAGCGACCTTGTGGACAGCTACCGTGACCTCCTGAGCAACGCCATGGACGCCTACCTGTCGATCGTCTCCAACCGGCTCAACCAGGTGATGAAGCAGCTGACCGTCATCGCCACCATCTTCCTGCCGCTGTCTTTCCTGACCGGGTTCTTCGGCCAGAACTTTGGCTGGATGGTCAACCGGCTCGGCGCGCTGTCGACCTTCCTGCTGCTCGGGATCGGCACCGAGCTCCTCGCGGCCGCGGGGCTGATGGTGCTGTTCCGCAAGCGCGGCTGGTTCTGATCGCGGCAATGATGCTCTGATCACGCAGTGCGACCAGACGGGGCGGCCAGTTACCGGGCAGTGCGCCAGTGACCAGGCAGTGCGGCCAGTTACCGGGCGGGCGCGGCCAGTTCGGGCACCTGGCCGCGGTCGCCGTCCGCGCGGCGGCCGGCCCCGCGGCGCCGGAGGCCGCCGATCATGATGCTGATGCCGAGCGCCCCGGCCGGCGGCAGGGTGATCAGCGCGGGGAGCTGGTAGCGCCAGGAGAACTCGAAGAGGTCGGAGGTGAGCAGCACCGCGACGGCCGCGGTGAAGATGAGGAAGCACGCCAGGGCAGCCTGGTATTCAGGCCGCGCGGCCCGCTGCCCGCCGCCGGGGCCGCGCCGGCGGCCCAGGCTGACCGAGCCGATGAGCCCGGCGATGGCGGCCAGGGCGAGCAGCGGTCCCGGGGTGTATCCGCCGCGGAGCTGGTAGGAGCGCAGGAATGACGCCAGCGGCGCGGTGACAGTGGCCCGGCCGCCCAGCGAGGGGGGCAGCCGCGTGTCGTAGTTGATCCCCCCGTTGGCGGTGAGCTGCACGCCGAGCACGAGGACGTGCTGGCGGCTGACCGTGATCGTCGGCGGGTAGGTCGGGTAGCTGCCCTGGAACTGCCAGCGGGAAATCGGGGTGTCACCCGGGCTGGTGTTCCGGGTCAGCGCGAAGAGCTTCACTGCGTCCCGGCTGATCCCGCCGATGATCCGCATCGGCTGCTGCAGGAGCACCTGGTGGTTGAAACTTGAGATGATCTTGCTCCGCCGCCGTCCGGCCGGGGCAACATAATCCTTGAGCGGGGAGCTCGCGCTGTGCTCCAGGCCGTCCGGCCCGAGCGCCCGCTGCCGCGGCGTCGGGCACAGCGAGCGCTCGTAGGCAGGCAGCCGCAGCGTCGCGCAGTCGGCGTCAGCCGCCATCCGCCCGTAGAGCTCGCTGGTGCCGGAGTGTGACAGCTGGAAATGCCCGTTCTCGGCCAGCGAGATGCTGCTGTAGACCAGTATCGGCACAGCGAAGGCGGCGCACAGCGCGACAGCGCGGCCCGCCCGTCCTCGCCAGCCGCCCGCCGTGATCGCCACGTAGATGGCGGCGGGCAGCACAAGTATCTCGCCAACCTGCCGGAGCGTGGCCGAGCAGCCGAGGATCAGCCCGGCGGCGGCGATGGTCCGGAGATCCGGCTTTGGCCGCCACAGCAGCGTGGCCAGCCCAGCGACGATCAGCGCCTCGAACCACACGTCCGGCATGATCGTCTGCTCCATCTGGAGCTGGTAGGCGTCCAGCAGGACCGGCGCGACGGCCAGCGCGGAAAGCCAGCGGGGGCAGCCGCGGCGCAGCAGGACAAGGTACAGGGTCACCGCCATCGCCAGGCCGAGCAGGTGCTGGATGGCGGCCACCGTGGAAAGATCGCCGAACAGCAGGATGAACTGCAGCGGCACCTTGTAGCCGACCGGGTCGGTGCCCGGCCACGCGCCGTAGACGTACTTGACGGAGTCGATGTAGAGCAGTGCGGGACGGTAGGCGACCTGGGTCAGGATGCGCAGGACGAGCCCGGCCAGCAGCAGCGCCGTCACCAGCCAGTGCCGCCGCGATACGCCCAGCCAGTTGCGACGAGCCGCGGCCAGCAGCGCCGCTGGCCACCCGCCGCGGCGCGCGGCGGCCGCCGCGTCCGGGCCGGCGGTGCCGGGTGCGGCGGGATCAGTATGGCCGGCCGCCGGCCTGGGCATTGGCATGGATGGGTGTCCTGGTCGTGGATGGCTGCGAGCTCAGGCCCGGGACCGCCTCCGATGAGCCTACCGGAGCACCAGCCGCGGGCTTCAGCGAGTTTATCTCCCCGCCGGATCCCGGGCTCCTGGTCTGCTGTGCTGTCGCTGCCACCAAGATCGTCCTCAACGATCCCGTCGTGCGCCCGTCTGCCGTGCCGGCCGGCTGAAACGTCGGCGTCCCGCCGTACCCTGGCGCCCATGTCCGGGGATGCCGCCGAAGAAAGGGCAGTCGCGGGGCGTGAGGCCGCCGCGGGGCGTGAGGCCGCCGCGGGGCGTGAGGCCGCCGCGGGGCGTGAGGCCGCCGCGGGGCGAGAGGCCGCCGCGCGGCGAGAAACCGGCGGCCGCGATACTGCCGGATTGCCACTGGCTGAGGCCGGGTTCCGTGCGGGGTGGGAGCTGCTGGCCAGGGCGGTGCGGGAACAGGCGCCGCACCTCACCGGGCCGCCGCCGGACGGCCGGGGCCTCTGCGTCACCTGCAAGGGCCCGGTCAGCCGGGGGACCGTCCGCTGCTTCCAGTGCGGCCTGCATGCGGAAACCCTGCCCGGGCTGCTCGCCGACGCGGTAGTGCCCATCTCGCATGCGGAGAAGGGCGGTCAGCACGCACGCAACCTGTGGCTGTACAAGTCGGCCAGGCCAGGCGCCGCCCAGGCGCGGGCAGCCCTGCGCGCGCTTCTCGTCGTCTTCCTGCGCGACCACGGCCCGTGTACCTGGCGCGCGGCAGGGATGACCAGGCCCACTCATCTCTCGGTGGTGCCCAGCGGCCGGGGCCGCGCCGCGCCGCATCCGCTGCAAGCGCTGGTGGCTCCCTGCCTCGCTCTCCCGTGGGCGCCGCTGAGCCCCTGCCTGCATGATGACCCGGCAGCCCGGGACCTGGGCGCTGACCGATTTCACGCTGCCGGGCTCGCCGGCGCGGATGTGGCCCTGCTTGATGACACCTGGACATCGGGTGCGAGCGCCCAGTCGGCATGCGCTGCGCTGCGGCTGGCCGGTGCCCGGTCGGTGGCTGTCATCGTGCTCGGCCGCCATGTCAGCGCGCCCGGACCGGGCTGCGCAGGAGACGCCCGCTGGCCGGAACTGGCCGCGGCCATGCCGTTCCGCCCGTGGCTGTGCGCCGTGCACGGGGTCTTCGGCCCGTGGCCACTTGCCACGCGAGCACACGCGACGGAGAGCCTTCGGCACGTGGCTACCAGCCGCGGCAGGACTCGCGACTGAGATGCGGGGACATGGGACTGAGAATGGTCAATAGGCTTGGCGCGTGCTTGCCGATCAGCCTTCCCGGAC
This sequence comes from Streptosporangiaceae bacterium, assembly GCA_050013415.1. GTDB lineage: Bacteria > Actinomycetota > Actinomycetes > Streptosporangiales > Streptosporangiaceae > Palsa-506. The sequence continues at coordinate 8,391 of JBEKFH010000059.1, forward strand.
CGTTGCCGGTCAGCCTTCCCGGACCGTTGCCGGTCAGCCTTCCCGGACCGCCCTGGTCCGGCGGGCGCGCCGGATCAACCGCGAGCTCGCGGTCCTTTACCCGGACGCCCACTGCGAACTCAACTTCTCCTCCCCGCTCGAGCTGCTCGTGGCGACGATCCTGTCCGCCCAGTGCACGGACAAGCGGGTCAATCTGGTAACGCCGGTGCTCTTCGCCCGCTACCACACGGCCGCCGACTATGCCGCGGCCGACCGCGGGGAGCTGGAGAAGATCATCCAGTCGACTGGATTCTTCCGGGCCAAGACGACCAGTCTCATCGGGCTCGGCCAGGCACTGTGCGAGCGGTTCGGCGGCGAGGTGCCCGGCCGGCTGCGCGACCTGGTCACCCTCCCCGGCGTGGGCCGTAAGACGGCAAACGTGGTCCTCGGGGACGCCTTCGGCGTGCCGGGGATCACCGTGGATACCCATTTCCAGCGACTGAGCCGCCGCTTCGGGTGGACCGTCCAGGACGACCCGGTCAAGATCGAGCATGAGGTCGGCTCGCTGATCCCCCGCGCTGAGTGGACGCTGCTGTCGCACCGGATAATCTGGCATGGCCGCCGGGTGTGCCATGCCCGCCGGCCGGCCTGCGGGGCCTGCGGCATCGCCGCGCTGTGCCCGTCCTTCGGCATCGGCCCCACCGACCCGGAAGCGGCCCGCAGGCTGGTAAAGACCGGGCCTTTCTCGTGACCGGGGCCGACCGTGACCGCGACGTCCCCGGGTGGCTGACGGCGCTGGCCAGCGCGGCGGCGGGCATGCCGGTGCCGGCGGCGCTGCAGCCCAGGCCAGGGGGGCGCCGGGCCGCGGTCCTCATCCTGTTCGGGCACGGCCAGGCTGGTCCTGACCTGCTGCTCGTCCAGCGCGGCCCGAGGCTGCGGCAGCATGCCGGCCAGCCTGCCTTTCCCGGCGGTGCGATCGACGCCGCCGACGGGGGACCTGTTCAGGCGGCCCTGCGGGAGGCGGCCGAGGAGGCGCGAGTGGACCCCTCCGGCGTTCAGGTGCTCACGGTGCTGCCTGACCTGTACGTCCCGCGGAGCGGGTACACCGTGACCCCGGTGCTCGCCTGGTGGCAGCGGCCGGCCCCGGTGTGGCCCGGCAATCCGGTCGAGGTCGCGGCGGTGGCGCGGGTCGCCGTTAGCGAGCTCGCCGATCCGGCGAATCGGGTCAGCATCCGCCATCCCTCCGGGGCGTCCGGCCCGGCCTTCCGGGCCGGCGGGATGCTGGTCTGGGGCTTCACGGCCCTCGTGGTGGACCGGCTGCTGGCGCTGGGCGGCTGGGAGATCCCCTGGGATGCCAGCCGGGCTGAGGACCTGCCAGCCGAGGCGGCGCTGGCAGCGAGCAGTGAGCAGGGGACCATCACCTGAGCCTGCCGCGGTCGGGCCTGCCGCGGTCTCCGCCCCGCCATTTGCGGCTGCCGCGGTCGGGCCTGCCGCGGTCTCCGCCTCCCCGCTCGGCACCCCTGGCAGCTCAGCCTCCCCAGCCGTTCAGCTGGCCAGGCAGATGGCCCGGCAGATGCGGATTGCCGGATACGGTTGGCTGGTGCCGGGTGACTTGCTGGACTTGATACTGATCGCGCTCGCGGTCGCCTTTGCCGTCGCCGGATACCGCCAGGGCTTCATCATCGGCGTGCTGAGCTTTGCCGGATTCATCGGGGGCGGCGCGATCGGCGCCATCTTCGGCCCGCGCATCGCGCGGTCGCTGGTCAGCGGCTCAGCCGCGCAGGCGCTCGTCGCCATCCTCGTCGTCTTCGTCGCCGCGATGGTCGGCCAGCTCCTCGCGTCGGGCGTTGGCGTCGCGATGCGGTCCCGGCTGACCTGGCGGCCCGCCACGGTGGTTGACGCGATCGGCGGCTCGGCCGTCAGCGTGATCTCGGTGCTGCTGATCGCCTGGCTGATCGCGTCGGCCGTGGCCTACGCGCCCTTCCCGCTGATCTCGCGCCAGGTCAACGACTCCATCGTGCTCCGCGGCGTGGACCGGATCATGCCACCCGCCGCGAGCACCATGTTCTCTGACTTCCGCGGCCTGCTGGCCAGCGGACCGTACGCCCAGGTCTTCGGCGCGCTCGGGGCGGAGGGCGCGCTGTCGGTAGGGCCGCCGGACAAGGGCGTGCTGTACTCCCGGGGACTCGCCCGTGACGAGGGCAGCATCGTTAAGGTCCAGGGCACCGCCCCGAGCTGCCAGCGCCGGATCGAGGGCACCGGCTTCGTCTTCGCCCGCGATCACGTGCTCACGAACGCCCACGTGGTGGCTGGCGTTACCCAGGGCCCGGACGTGTCCGTCCAGGGCGGTCCCGAGCTCCGCGCCACGGTCGTCCTCTACGATCCGCGGCGTGATGTGGCGATCCTCTACGTTCCCGGCCTTGCCGCCCGGCCGCTGCGGTTCGCCGGCCTGGCGTCGACCGGTGACAGCGCGATCGTGGTGGGTTACCCGCTGGATGCCTCTATCACTGCGGTGGCCGCCAGGATCGGCGGCAGCGAGGCGGCAACCAGCCCGGACATTTATCAGACCACTCAGGTGACCCGCGAGATCTACGCGGTCAGGGCGGTGGTCAGGCCAGGCAACTCCGGCGGCCCGCTACTCGCGCCCGACGGCCGGGTCTACGGAGTCGTGTTCGCCGCGGCGGTATCGGTGCAGGACACCGGCTACGCCCTGACGGCGTCGGAGGTCATCCCGGACGCCCGCGCGGCCAAGGCAGCGACGGCCGGCGTCTCCACCGAGGCCTGCGACTAGCGCGCCAGCCGGATGAGCAGCCGGGCTGGCGGCACGGCCGCCAGTCCCCCCTGCTCGATATCGTCCGCCAGCTCACCGGCCGCCCGGGCGATGCCCGCCGCGTTGATCCCGTGCGGGCAGGCCTCGGCGTATCCGCTGATGGCGTCCGCCCCGCGGCGCAGCAGCGCGACGGCCCCCTGGGCGTTGCCGCGGCGGGCGTGCGTGAGGCCGACCGCGACCTGCGCCAGGCCCTGCCACAGGTCGCGCTCGGCAGGCGGCGCTGCCTTCCACGACGCCTCCAGCACCTCGTGGGCGCGAAACGGCTGGCCGCGGTCGATCAGCTGCTGGGCGAGAGCGAGGGCACTGGCAGGCGGCAAGGCCGGCTCATCGGGGGACGGCGGCACGCCGCCGGGCGCGCTGCGGCTGAGCGGCCGGCCGAGCTCGTCGCGCAGCCGCGCCTTGCGCGGCCGGCCTGCCGCGTCCCTGTCCCTGCTGGGGGCGGTGCTGCCGGGGGTGGGGCTGGCCTGGGAGGCGTCGCCGGGGGTCGCGCGTCCGGGAGTGGCGCTGCTGCCGGGGACTGGCCGCCCGGTCAGCGTTCTGGCTCCGGGTCGGCCAGCCAGGCACAGAGCTCGGTGTCGAAACGGGCCGGCAGCTCCTCATGCGGGAAATGCCCGGCGCCGTCCAGCAGGCGCCATCGGTACGGCGCGTCGACGTGCCTGCCCGAGCCGCGGGCCGCGCTGGGCAGCACGCAGGTGTCCAGGGCGCCGTGCAGGTGCAGGGTCGGTGCCTGGATCGGCGCGCGCATCCGGCGCGCGTACCGCAGGCCGTCCGGGCGCAGCCGGGACCGGAGGAACCAGCGGTGATACTCAAGCGCGGAGTGGGCCACGGACGGCATGCACATCGCCGCGCGGTAGCGGCGCTCGGTCTGCGGATCCGGCCAGCCGGGTCCCGACCACGAATGCAGCATCCTGCCGACGCGTTCGCCGTCATGGCGGACCAGCTGGCGCTCCGGCAGCACGGGGAGCTGGAAGCCGAGCGCGTAGCCGCTGCTCCTGCCCTGGCCGAGCGGATCGGACAGCACGGCGGCACGCAGCCGGAGCGGATGCGGGACGGAAACGATGGCGAGCCGCCTGACCACCTTGGGGAAGTACGCCGCCATGGTCCAGGCCGCCAGGCCGCCCCAGTCGTGGCCGACCACCACCGCGTTCGCCTCGCCGAGCGACCGGATCAGCCCGGCGGCGTCCGAGGCTGCCGTCACCAGGTCGTAGCCGCGCGGCGGCTTGTCGCTGCCGCCGTAGCCGCGCAGGTCGGCGGCGGCGACGCGGTAACCGGCGCGGCTCAGTGACGCCAGCTGCCCGCGCCAGGTCCACCAGAACTGGGGAAAGCCATGCAGCAGCAGGACCAGCGGGCCGTCACCGCTCTCGGCGATGTGGAACCGCGTCCCGTTGGCGCTGACCGAGCGGTGTGACCAGGGGCCGTCGATAAAGATCGGCTCGTCGCCCCGCGAGGCCACGGATCACTCCGCTCCGGCCGGGCGGCCTCCGGCCGGGGTCTGGTGGCCGCGCCGCAGCAGCGAGAAGTGACCCTGGACGGTTCCGCGGGTCTTCTTCAGCCCGCTCATACCGCGGACCTTGAGCGCGCCGACCAGCGCGGCCAGCCCCGCCAGCAGGACGCACACGCCGGCCACGATGAGGAACGATGCCCACGCCCAGATGCCGAGGGCGATCAGGCCGTAGGCGAAGGCGAAGCAGCCCAGCATGAGCACGAGGCAAGCAACGAAGGCGCCGATGATGAGCAGCGCCCCGGCGATGCCCAGCCGGCGCAGGTCCGACTTGAGCTCTATCTTCGCCAGGTCAAGCTCGCATCTCAGCAGCTGGGTGACATCACTGACCGCCAGCGACACCAGGGCGCCGAGAGACTGATCGCTCGCGCTGTCCACCGGCTGCCGGACCGCGGACTCGGCCATCGGCGCACTCCCCTCTCGTTCTGCTGGGCCAAGTGTCGCGCATCCGCGGTGCCGCCGTGTAGCCGGAGTGCCGTCTTGCCCGCGCCATGCCAGGGCGGCACTCCGGGCGTGCGCGCCGGTCACGGTGGCGTCGGGCGGGCCGGCCACGGCGGACGGCGGGCCCTGCGACGAGGACGGCGGGCCCTGCGACGGCGGACGGCGCCCCGGGTCCGGGGCGCCGTCGCCTTGCACGGCACTCCGGGTTACCAAGCGTGCACCTTCATTTTGCCGGGGCGGGCTGCCCTGCGGCACGCTCGTCACTGCGCGCCGCCGGATGGGACTCGCCTGCCCCGGCACGCCTCCCGCGGCTGGTCGCGCGTGGGTGCCCGGTTGCCGTACGTGGACCTGCTGGTCCGTTACACCTTTGTACGACGGATCCGGCCAGTTGAAAAGCCCGCGCCAGTGACCAATTCGTGATGTCGACCGATGTGCAGGTTCCCATGCCATCGGATGGGGGCGACGGCGGGTGGGCGCGGGCACAGGCACGAGCACGGAGGCACGAGCACGGAGGCACGGGCACGGAGGCACGGGCACGGGCACGGGCAGGAGATGAATACATGCTGACATTTGCCGCGCAGGCGGTCCTGAGAGTGCTGCCGCTGGTAACTTGGAGTCGGTGGACATAGGCTCTTATGGGTGACGGGCCCGGTTCTGCCCCCCCGGAACCGGACCGTACGGCGACCCCCGCTCTCCCCCCCGGCGGGGGTCGCCTCATGTTGCGGCGCAGTGACGGCGGACGGCGTTCCCGCCCGCCAGCAGGCATTCCAGCAGCATGACTGCACCGTTCTTGGACAAAGGCTCGTTGCCGTTCCCGCATTTCGGCGACTGAATGCAGGAGGGGCAGCCGGCGCCGCACTCGCAGGACTGGATTGCCCGCGCGGTCGCGCGGAGCCACCCTTCCGCCGACTGGAAGCCGCGCTCAGCGAATCCGGCACCGCCGTCACTCCCGTCATAGACGAAGACGGTCAGCCGTCCCGTGGCCGGATGCGCATCAGCGGAGACTCCGCCGACATCCCAGCGGTCGCAGGCGGCGACCAGCGGCAGCAGCCCGATCGAGGCATGCTCCGCAGCGTGCGCGGCACCGCGCAAGTCCACCCCGCAGCGCGCGAGCCCTGCCCGCTGACCTGCCGAGATCGTCCACCACACCGCCCTGGTTCGCAGCGTGCGGGGCGGCAGGTCGAGCGGCGTCTCGCCAGCCGGCAGGCCGGTGTCCAGCTGCCGCCGGACATAGGAGGTCACCTGCCTGGTCACCCGGACGTCGCCGAAATGCACTCGCGCCTCGCCCCAGCAGGCCCGGCTCAGCTCCGCCGCGACATCGATGCTGGTGACCTCGCGTGCCGAGGTGGCGTAGCCGGGATCACGTGCCTCCACCAGGGCCACGCCGTCGGCCAGGTCAAGTCCCGTAACGACGTAGGTCTCGCCCTGGTGCGGGTAGACCGCGCCGGTGTGGGCGAGCACGTGCGCCGAGGGCTGGTCGACGGTGCCGACAAGCCGTCCTGTCGACTCCTCCACGATCCGCACGGGCAGGCCGCCGGTTCCGCGCAGGCCGGTTGACGCGGCCCGGCCCTGCCGGGTGAGGTAACGCCAGCGCCCGCGGAGCCGCAGCATGCCCTCGCGGGTCAGCCGGTCGGCGACCGCCGGCGCCGGGTGACCGAAGAGCGCGATATCCGCATCGGTGAGCGGTAGCTCGGCCGCTGCAGCGCACAGGTGCGGGGCCAGCACGTAGGGATTGCCGGGATCGAGCACGGTCGCCTCGACCGGCCGGTGCAGAATCGCGTCCGGATGGTGCACGAGATAGGTGTCCAGCGGGTCGTCACGCGCGATCAGCACGGCGACCGCGGGCCGGCCGTCGCGCCCGGCCCGGCCTGCCTGCTGCCACAGCGCGGCCCTGCTGCCCGGCCAGCCCGCGATCAGGACCGCGTCGAGCCCGCTGATATTGACCCCGAGTTCCAGCGCGGTGGTGGTCGCCAGGCCGGTTATTGCGCCTGCCCGCAGGGCGTCCTCGATGTGCCGCCGGTCCTCCGGCAGGTACCCGGACCGGTAGGCGGCGACCCGGGCCGCGAGGCTCCCTGCGCCTGCCTCGGCAAGCGCCCGCCGGGCGGTCAGCGCCACCGCCTCCGCGCCGCGCCGGGAACGGACGAAGGCGAGCGCCGGAACGCCATCGATCACCAGCTCGGCGAGCAGCCCGCCGGCCTCTGCGATGGCGGTACGCCGCACCGGCGCGCCCGCCTCGCCGCGCAGCGCGGTCAGCGGAGGCTCCCATAGGCCGAACGTGACGGGGCCGCGCGGGGCGGAGCTGGCGGTGACAGCCTCGGCGTCCAGCCCGGTGAGCAGCCTGGCGCACTCGCGGGGTTCGCTGATGGTGGCGGACGCCAGGATGAACACAGGTCCCGCGGCCTGCGCGTGATCGGCCCCCGCGTGATCGGCCCCCGCGTGATCGGCCCCCGCGTGGCCGGCGCCAGCGTGGCCGGCCACGCCGCGGCCGGCCGCGGCGTGATGATGAGCCGCGACCCGCCGCAGCCGCCGCAGCACCTGCGCCACATGGGACCCGAAGACGCCGCGGTACCCGTGGCACTCATCGACGATCACGTACTCCAGGCGCCGCAGGAACCCGTCCCACCAGGAGTGCCTCGGCAGCAACGTGTGGTGCAGCATGTCCGGTGTCGTGAGCAGATAGCTGGCATGCGCCCGCGCCCAGGCCCGCTGGGCGGCGGGGGTGTCCCCGTCGACGACCGCCGCACGCACACCCGGGATCCCGAGCGATCTCACGATTCGCAGCTGATCGGCGGCGAGTGCCCGGGTCGGCGCGATGTACAGCGCGGTCCGTCCCTCCAGAACGCCGGTCAGCGCGGGGAGCAGGTAGCCGACCGACTTTCCCGAGGCCGTGCCCGTCGAGATGATCACGCTGCGCCCCGAGCGGGCGTGATCAGCCGCGGTGACCTGATGAGCCCAGGGCGCTGGCACTCCCACCGTGGCAAGCGCCCCGGTGAGCTGCGCAGGAACCCAGGCGGGCCAGTCCGCACGGCGGCCCTCGCTGGCCGGGATGTGCTCAACATGGGTCAGGCGTCCGGACTGGGCGCCCAGCCGCAGGATCCGGGCCGCGCCCTCCCGGGAGGTCGGTTGCTCGCCGGTTGCGAGCGGCATCACCTCAGTCATCGCGACCAGTCTGTCATCTGGCGGCAAGATGCCTCGAAACGTGATCTGGTATAGACATGACGTCAGAGCGTGATTGAATTCGCCACGGGAGCAATCGCGCCCCCTGGATGCCCGGCACACAACCGGGCCGCGACGCTGAGACGATGGCCGCACGGCGCTGGAGGATTCGTGGATCTGAAGCTTGATCACCACACCAAGGACGGGATCGAGGTAGTCAACGTCGAGGGCGAGATCGACGT